>NZ_JBSAXD010000008.1:0-265233 GCF_053427715.1 Burkholderia sp. MR1-5-21 | reverse complement strand
GGGTTCATCTTCCTTCGCTGACCGGGCGCCCGACAGGACATCCAACCAGCTTCGCTTCCCCCTTCCGCGCCGCGTTGCCGTTAGCGCGAAAGAGGCGTGATTCTAGGCGCCTCATTCGAGATGCGCAAGGGGTTTGATGCAGTTTTTCACATTGTCCGGCACCAGCCCCCAAACCATGCTGCAGCGCAAGGCCGCTTATAGCGCACAGAACGGACTAGAATGTTACGTTCCTCGCCCCTTTCTATACGTATTTAACATGCGCCAGCGAATCGCCAAACGTCTCCCTCCCGATGCCGACAAACTGGTCGGCCTGTCGCTTGCGCTCTTCGCCTCAGGCAGCCGCATCGAGGACCGCTTCTGGGAAGCGAAGCTCGATGCGCTGCTCGCCAAGATCGTCCGCAACGGCAACCAGACCACGCTCGACGCAGCTCTCGACCATCTGCAGCAGAACCATCCCGACGCGTATGGTGCGCTCGCCGACATGGCGGAGACGCACAGCGAGTCGATGGTGGTCGAACACGACGGCCAGCCGTACGACGCACTGCTGGTCGCCGTGCCCGTGCTGGCCTGGACGCGCTACATGATCCCGTCCGGTCCGCTGAAGGGCGATATCGTCGACGCGCTGCGCACACACCTGCAGGCGCACGTGCTCGCCAACGGTACGCTCGTCGGGCTGGCCCCGTTCCTCTACAGCATCGACCAGCTGCCGCGGCATCACGTCGAAACCTATCGGCTCGCACAGCAGCTCGCGCATGCCGCGCTCGGCCAGCACGCCGCCAAGATCAATTACGGCGACCTGCCGGAAACGTCGCCGATCCTGGCAGACCCGCGCTTCCTGCTCGCGGTCGTGGCCGCCCCCGCGGGTGCTTCGCTGTTCCGCTGGCAGGAAGAAGAGCACGGCACCCGGATCGAGCGTGGTCAATGCCTCGAACAGTGGACTGCACAAGGCGGTCCTAATCTCGCCCTCGCGTTGCCGGGCTGCGAGTTCGAATGCCTGCTTCCGGACGCGTACTATTCGGCGTGCCGGGATGCGGACGAACGCATTCGTCCGCACACCGTGCGCACCGCGATTCGTTATCTTTTCGACACACTTGGTGCAGCGCCGCAGGAACTGCGTGCGGTGGTCGCCGGATTCGGCGAGCGCCGGATCGACGAGTACCGGATCGGCTTCACGCGCCGCGGCAACAACGACGTGATCTACGGCGTCGTGTGGCCGCTCTACGGCCGGGAAAACGGGGATGTCGCGATCGACAACGCGACGGTCGAAGCCGATATGCCGATCGAGGGCCCGCTCGAGGAAATCGTGAGCCTGCTCAAGGAATGCGGCGTGACCGACGTCCGCCGGCACGCGGGCCGCTTCGAGCCCGAGTACTGCGATGACTGCGGCGTGCCGTTGTACGCGGATCCGCTGGGCGAAATCGTCCACGCCGAAATGCCGGAAGACGCGTCACCTGCGCAACCGCACTTCCACTGACGCGTACGCAAGGCCGCAACGGCCACCCGTCGCAAGCCGCTCCAGTTGTTGCCGGAGCGGCTTTTTTCTTGTCCGCCAATCCTTCTGACTAATCCTAACCCTTTCAGCCAAGCAGACATCATGTAAGGTTTTTGTCATTATCGGGCCCAAGGCATGACGCCGGCAGCTTAATGACACACCCTTAAGGAGGCTGAATATGCGGTTCCTGGTGCTCAACTCAGACGCGGAGCGACGTGACGGACTGAAGGTTCTGTTACGACAGATCGACCGCCACGCCGGATTCAACGATGCGCCTGACGGCTTCCAGGCGCGTCGGTCGTTGCGCAGTCAGCGTTTCGATCTGGTCGCGATCGACTGGCAGGATGTCGGCCGGCTCAGCGAGCTTCAGGCGCTCTGCAGCGCCTGTGCTCCCGCGCCCGCCGCGGTCCTGATCGACGAACCCACGCCGGAGATCGTCCGGCGACTCTTCAACTGCGGCGTCACCGGTGTGATCCCGCGCTCCACGCGGCCATACCTCATCGTACGTGCGCTCGAAATGGTGCTGCTGGGCGGACATTACATCCCGCCGATTGCCCTCAATCTTCTGCCCTCGTCCTTCGCGGCCCGCCACGACTCACACCTCGAGGAACTCGCCGGAGCGATCCCCCGCCGTCCGCCGTCCCGGCTCCTGTCGCCGCGGCAAGCGCAGATCATGCGCTTCGTCCACATGGGCAGCACCAACAAGATGATCGCCCGCACCCTTGGCATCAGCGAAGGCACCGTGAAAATCCATCTCGCGAGCATTTTCCAGCAGCTCGGCGCAGCCAATCGCGCCGCGGCGGTCGCGATCTACAACGGCTGGCTGTCCCCGCATCTCGAGGTGCTGTTGTCGAATCGCGACAACACACGCAAGCCGGCAATCGGCGAGCGCGGGCCCACGCCATTGCGTGCGGTGCGCGCCAGCCGCAAATACCCGTCGCCGGCCGCGAACGACGGCCTGCAGAACATGCCGCAGGCAGCAGAACCGCCGGCGCGGTTCCGCCGCGATCGCTAGCCGGACAGTCTCGATATTGCGACGCTCGACGCTCGTGTGGATTCCCACCTTTGATGTTCAACGAGTAATATGGACGCATGGGTTTCTTCTTCACACCGCTTCCGCTATGGGTTGGCGTCGGTGGCTGGATCGCCGCCGCGGCTTTGCTCGCGCTGGCGACCTGGAGTCGCCCGTTCGTCCGCCTTCAGGACGCAACGCTCCAGCACGTCTGGCTCGCGCTCGTCACCGCGATCACGGTTCTCTGGGCATCGAATGCATGGCTCGAAGACGGGCTCGTCATGCACCTGCTCGGCGCCACCCTGCTCGTCACGTTATTCGACTGGACACTCGCGCTGATCGCGATGGGCACCGTCACCGCGGTCGCCGCGATCATCTTCGACGCGCCCTGGCAGGGCATCGGCCTGACCTACCTGATCTACGGCGCGTTGCCGGTTCTCGTGTCGTCGTTGTTGCAGCGCGCCGCGATCGCGTGGCTGCCGCACAACCTGTCGTCGTTCATCACCGGTCAGGGGTTCCTGTCGCCAGCGATCACGATCGTCGTGGTGGCCGCGGCTGCAGCCGGCGTGCAGTTTGCGCTCGCGGACGGCGCCGCTATCGTGATTCCGTCGGGCTACCTGCTGAACACGGCGTTGCTCGCCCTCGGCGAAGCCTGGTTCACCGGCCTCGCGACAGCGCTCATTGCCGTCTACCGTCCGGCCTGGGTCACGACGTTCGACGTCCGGCGCTATCGCCTCGGCGGTCCGCGCGCGTGAGTCCGTCGGCCGTGCCCCCCCGCCATGCCGTCCGACATGGCGCCTCGTTGCTCCGCAACCTGCGAGAGTGTCCCGTCTACTGCCGCATGATTTTTTTGCGCTAAGATTGAACTCCTGTTCTTCATCGGGCCTCTATACGTGCCCGATGTCTCATTCGCTCCTCACCAATAACCAGATGGACAGCTCACCCGCCTCGCTCCGGATTCTCAGAGCGTTCGGCAAGCTGGCAGCCTGTGTCGCGGGTCTGTCGCTTGCGCTCCCGGCGCCGGTACTCGCCGACCTACTCGACCAGCGCTCCGAACTGATCAACAAATTCGTCAACGATATGCACGCCGACCCGCTCGTTGCGGACTGCGCGGCACACGGCAGCTTCATCGCCAGCACATCGTCGGCCTTCGATCGTGTCGATTTCGCGCCGAACGCATTCGACAGCGGCAACGCGACGATCACGCCGTGGAATGACTCGTTCGATCAGGGCAAGCAGCGCGTCAAGGTCGACAATATCGTTACCGTCGACGGACTCGGCATCCCCAAGGACGGCGGCGACCCGGCGCCGCTGAAGTTTCGCTGCGGCTACGTCGGCCAGCAGATGCTCGCGTTCAGCTGGAACGATCCGGTTCCGCCGCTGAAACCGCGCGTCGAACGATCCGAGCCGACGACGAAGAAATTCAAGGGCAAGTCGGCCAAGGGCAAAGGCAAGGCAAAAGCCACGGGCCGCACCACCAAAAAGGCCGTCGCAACGAAGAAATCCGCCGGCCAGAAGAAAGCCGTGAAGAAGAAATCGACGGCGAAGAAGTCCTGATACGATCGGGCAACAACGACAGACGCAAAAAAGCCGGGGCATCATTCGATGCCCCGGCTTTTTCTTGCCTGCGAATACGGGCTTACTTGAAGGTTTCGAGTTGGCGCAGAATCGCAGCGAGCATCGCCGCGCCGAGCGCCGCGCTGCGTTCGCCGTTCCAGCCGACACGTTCGTCCGGCAGGTTCGCGTTGTCCTTGAACGGCATCTCGAGCGTCAGCGACAGGCAGCCGAACTGATGCCCGATGTATTTCGACGCAAGCTTGAGCGCGTCCTCCTTGTACTTGCTCGCCGCGTACCCGTGCTCGTCCTGGAAGTCCGGGCTCGCCACCTTGAACGCATCGATGAACGCAGCCTGCGCCTTCCCCTGCTGCTCGGTGAAGCTCGGCAGCATCTCCGAACCCGCGACGAACACATAGGGCAGATCCTCGTCCCCGTGAATGTCGAAGAACATGTCGCAGCCGATCGCGTGAATCGCGTCGCGCACGACCAGGACTTCGGGGCTGCGCGCGGCGTCCGGCTCCATCCATTCACGATTCAGGTTCGCGCCCGCCGCGTTGGTACGCAGGTTGCCGTGCACGCTGCCGTCCGGATTCATGTTCGGCACGATATGGAACGTCGCGTGGTCATAGAGCTTGCGCGCGACCGGGTCGCCCGCCCAGTCGCCCCATCCGGCCAGCCGCTTCACGAGCCCTTCGACGAACCATTCAGCCATCGACTCGCCGGGATGCTGACGCGCGATGATCCATACCTTCTTCTTCGGCGCGCCGTCGGTCTCGGGCGTACCGAGCGTCAGCAGCGACATCGGCCGCCCCTCGACGGTCCGGCCGAGTTCGGTGATGCTCGCCTGCGGCAATTGCTGGACCGCGCCGAGAAACGCCGCGTGCCGCTCTTCCGAATACGGCTCGAAGTACGCGTAATGGATGCTGTCGAACTCGGGCGTATGGTCGATCGTCATCGCCTTGCCATCGAACGTCGTCGGCACGCGAAACCAGTCGACGCGGTCGTAGCTCGCGACCGCGCTGTAGTTGCGCCAGCCGGACGGATACGCGCATTCGGCTGCGTTCTCGAACGTCATCACGCACCGCTCGCCGCGCGCGCCCGTCACGCGGTAGTAGAACCATTGCGCGAACTCGGCCTGGTTGTCGCCGCGCACGCGCAGGCGGATCGCGTCGGGCCGCTCGGCCGACACGACGTCGATCGCGCCGGCGTCGAAATTACTGGTGATCGAAAGGGTCATCTTCTCTCCTTTGTCGACCAGAGTTGGCGCTTTAGCGCTTACTCTGGTCCCATGCTTCGTGGTCGACCCGAGTCGGCGCTTTAGCGCTTGCTCTGGTCCCATGCAAAGCTCCACGGCAGTCTCGTGAACCGCCCGGACGGTTACTCGCCGACACGCCGGCGATATACGTAAGTCGAATCGTTCGACGCAGCTTCGTCGAACGCATAGTCTTCCACTGCAAAATCCTTCAGCGCCTGCGGCTCGGCGATGCGGGTCTCGACAACATAGCGCGCCATCAGGCCGCGCGCGCGTTTCGCATGGAAGCTGATGATCTTGTAGCGGCCGCCCTTCCAGTCCTCGAACACCGGCGTGATGACTGGCGCGGCCAGCAGCCTGGGCCTGACCGACTTGAAATACTCGGTCGACGCGCAATTGATCAGCACGCGCGAAGCGCCGCTGCGGGCCTCCAGTTGCTCGTTCAACGCCCGGGTGATCCGGTCGCCCCAGAACGCATACAGATCCTTGCCGCGCGCGTTCGCGAAACGCGTCCCCATTTCGAGCCGGTAGGGTTGCAGGAGGTCGAGCGGACGCAGCAGCCCATACAGCCCCGACAGCACGCGCACGTGCCGCTGCGCATAGTCGAGATCCGCCGCCGACAGCGACTTCGCGTCGAATCCCTCGTAGACGTCGCCGTTGAACGCGAGCACTGCCTGCTTCGCGTTTGCCGTCGAGAATGTCGGCGACCAGTCCGCGTAACGCTGGAAATTCAGGCGCGCGAGCGGATCGGAGATGTCCATCAGTGTCGCGATGTCCTGCGGCGACAGCTTGCGCAGGCCGTCGATCAGCTCCGACGCATCGTCGACGAACGCCGGCTCGGTGTAGGTCGGGACATGGGCGGGGGTGTCGTAGTCGAGGGATTTCGCGGGAGAGAGAACGATTATCATAGAGGCTCGCTGGCACGCCGTGCCTTGCGGTCAGACGAAAACCACCGATTGTAACGAATGCCCAGCTCCCTCGCCCCACGCGCCGAATGCCGCGTCGTGCTCGACTCGAACGTCTGGATCGACATCCTCGTCTTCGATGATCCCGCCACCCGCCCGATCCGGGCCGCGCTGGAGCGCGGCGCGCTCGTCGCGGTGATCGACGGCCGCTGCCTGACCGAGCTCGAGCATGTGCTCGACTATCCGCAATTCCAGGCGCGCGCGGTCGACAAGGCGGCCGCGCTCTCGACCGTCGCCCGCCTCGCCCGCGGCATCGAGCCGCCGCCCGTCGACGCCGACGCGCCGCCGCTGCCGAAGTGCAAGGACCGCGACGACCAGAAGTTTCTCGAACTCGCCCGCGCCGCGCAGGCCGAATGGCTCGTCTCGAAGGACCGGGCGCTGCTGAAGCTCGCGAAACGCACCGCGCGCGACTTCGGTTTCCGGATCGCGCAACCTGCGCCGTTCGTCGATGCCTGCGCGCTCGATACCGTGCAGGCCGAAACCGTCTCGCCTGCCTGACGCGCGCCCCTGCCCATTTCTTCCGACTGTCCCCGATGAACGCTCCCTCCGACATGCCTACGACTCCCGTTTTCCCTTCGCGCCTGCCGAACGTCGGCACGACGATCTTCACGGTCATGAGCGCGCTCGCCGCCGAGAAAGGCGCCGTGAACCTCGGCCAGGGCTTTCCGGATTTCGATTGCGACCCGCGCATCGTCGATGCGGTCGCGGACGCGATGCGCGGCGGCCACAACCAGTACCCGCCGATGGCCGGCGTCGCGCCGCTGCGCGAAGCGATCGCTGACAAGATCGCGCACGTCTACGGCCGCCGCTACGACCCGGCCACCGAGATCACGGTGACGGCCGGCGCGACGCAGGCGCTGCTCACCGCGATCCTGTGCGCGGTGCATCCGGGCGACGAAGTGATCGTCGTCGAGCCGACCTACGACAGCTATCTGCCGTCGATCGAACTCGCGGGCGGCAAGCCGGTATTCGTCACGCTGGAAGCGCCGGACTATGCGATCCCGTTCGATCGCCTCGCGGCCGCGATCACGCCGAAAACGCGCATGATCGTGATCAACACGCCGCACAACCCGACCGGCACCGTGTGGCGCGAGGCGGACATGCGCAAGCTCAACGAGATCGTGCGCGGCACCAACCTGCTGGTCGTGTCCGACGAGGTGTACGAGCACATGGTGTACGACGGCGCGCGCCACGAGAGCGTCGCGCGCTATCCGGAGCTGGCCGCGCGCAGCTTCATCGTGTCGAGCTTCGGCAAGACCTATCACGTGACGGGCTGGAAGGTCGGCTACGTTGCCGCGCCCGCCGCATTGACCGCGGAGTTCCGCAAGGTCCATCAGTTCAATGTGTTCACGGTGAACACGCCGATGCAGCATGGGCTCGCCGACTACATGCGCGATCCGGCGCCCTACCTGACGCTCGCCGATTTCTACCAGAAGAAGCGCGACTTCTTCCGCGCCGGCCTCGAAAACACGCGCTTCAAGCTGCTGCCGTGCTCGGGCACGTATTTCCAGTGCGTCGACTATTCGGCGATCAGCGATCTGCCCGAAGCCGAGTTCTCGAAGTGGCTCACGTCGGAGATCGGCGTCGCCGCCATTCCGGTGTCCGCGTTCTATCACGAACCGCACGAATCGGGCGTCGTGCGCTTCTGCTTCGCGAAGCAGGAAAGCACACTCGCGACGGCGCTCGAACGGCTCGCACGCCTGTAAGCCGCGCGCGGGTGAGCGCGTAGCCTGCACCCGCCTGGCGAGCGGCACGCCGCCGCCGATGCCCCGCACTTCGCGGGGCAAGCATTAGCGCTGCACCGCGCTCACGGGCGCTTGCCGTTCGCCGCCGCGATATAGGCCTTGCGATCGTCGGCGACGCGTTGCGCCGCCGGGCGCTCGCCGACCTTCTGCGCGTGCGCCTTCCAGTCGATGCCGGCTTCGAGCACGAAATCGCGGCCGAACACCGCTTTCGTCGCCATGCCGATCACCGGCAGATGGATCGATGCGGCGATGTCGGCAAGACCGAACGTGTCGCCGAGCACATAAGGCGAGAAACGCGTCATCCGCGTGAACGCCTCGATCGCGCGCGGCAGACGCCGCTCGACGTGCGCCTTCATCCCGTCGCTGACTTTTCCGCCGAAGAACGCTTCCGTATAGACCTCCCGCGCGGTCCATTCGAGATACAGTTCGAGCGTCTCGACCAGTTCGCGCACCTTCGCGGCCGCAAACGGGTCGGACGGGAAAATGGCCTTGTCCGGATAGCGCGCGGCAAGATACTCGATGATCACTTGCGACTCGAACAGCGCGCCCTGCTCGGTCCTCAGGAACGGAATCTTGCCGAGCGGCGTATCGGCCAGCACGGCCGGATCAGTGACCGGCAGGCCGCACGCCGATTCCTCGAACGGAATGCCGTACTCGAGCAGGACGAATTTCACCTTGTTGTAATAGTTGGACAACGGAATACCGCACAGCTGTAGCATCTGAGTCTCCTTCCTCGCTGGAATGCGGCCGGAACGATGCCCGGTTCGCGGGGATTCGTCGCGCTGAAAAGCACGTTCGTGCTAGTCTAAAACAGTTTCGCGTCTGTCACGACATCCCTGCATCCAACGTAGCAGCATTGCCGACCGATGATGCAACGGATTCGGCATCATGGCCGGACCATCCGATGGAGACACACTCGCATGAGTGCTGAACTGCTGGCATCACGCCCACCCGAAAGCGAGTCGACGCTCGTCCTCACGTTATCCAATCCCGGCGCACGGAACGCGCTGCACCCCGACATGTACGCGGCCGGCATCGAAGCGCTTGCCACCGCCGAACGCGATCCCGCGATTCGCGCAGTCGTGCTCACGGGCGCCGACCGCTTTTTCTGCGCGGGCGGCAACCTGAACCGGCTGCTCGACAACCGTACGAAGGATCCGTCGTACCAGGCCGACAGCATCGACCTGCTCGGCGCGTGGGCTGCCGCGATCCGCGCGACGACGAAGCCGGTGATCGCGGCGGTCGAAGGCGCGGCGGCCGGCGCCGGCTTCTCGCTCGCACTCGCGTGCGACCTGATCGTCGCTGCGCGCGACGCGAAGTTCGCGATGTCGTACGCGCGCGTCGGCCTGACGCCGGACGGCGGCGGCTCGTGGTTCCTCGCCCGCGCGCTGCCGCGCGCGCTCGCCGCCGAGATCCTGTTCGAAGGCAAGCCCGTGATGGCGGAGCGCCTGCACGCACTCGGCGTGGTCAATCGCGTCGCGGCGCCCGGTGCCGCACTCGCCGACGCGCTCGCGTGGGCGGACACGCTCGCCGGCATCTCGCCGAACGCGCTGACGCGCATCAAGGCCTTGCTCGACGACGCCGCCTCGCAGCCGCTCGACGCGCATCTCGTGACCGAGCGCGACCATTTCGTCGCGGCGCTGTATCACGCGGACGCGCACGAAGGCATCACCGCGTTCCTCGAAAAGCGTCCGCCCATCTACAAACGCTAGCCACCGCATGTCACGTTTCGAACTGCCCCGCCGCCGCATCTACCTGATGCGGCACGGCGACGTCACCTATTTCGACGCATCCGGACGCGCGATCGACCCCGACAGCGCGCTAACGCGCTAACTCGGGTCGACCGCGAAGCATGGGACCAGAGTAAGCGCTAAAGCGCTAACTCTGGTCGACAGGAGACACGATGCCACATCCGAACGATTCCGCGCCGCGGGGCACCGACTACACCGCATTCGAAGGCACCGCGCCCGTCGGCGAGCGGCAGCGCTTCGACACCGCTGCGCTGTCGCGCTGGCTCGCCGCGCACGTCGACGGCTTCGCGGGTCCGCTGACCGTCGAGCAGTTCAAGGGCGGCCAGTCGAACCCGACCTTCAAGCTCGTCACGCCGTCGCGCAGCTACGTGATGCGCGCGAAGCCCGCGCCCGCCGCGAAGCTGCTGCCGTCCGCGCACGCGATCGAACGCGAGTTCCGCGTGATGGCCGCGCTGGCCGGCACCGACGTGCCGGTCGCTCAGATGCACGCTCTGTGCGAGGACGAAAGCGTGATCGGCCGCGCGTTCTACGTGATGGCGTTCGTCGACGGGCGCGTGCTGTGGGATCCGTCGCTGCCGGGCATGTCGCCCGACGCGCGGGCCGCGCATTTCGACGAAATGAACCGCGTGATCGCCGCGCTGCATTCGATCGATCCGGCGGCGGTCGGGCTCGCGGACTACGGCAAGCCCGGCAACTATTTCGCGCGGCAGATCGGCCGCTGGAGCAAGCAGTATCTCGCGTCGGAGACCGAGCCGATCGACGCGATGCACCGCCTGATCGACTGGCTCCCGCAGCACATGCCGCCCGACACGGAGGACGACGGCCGCGCCGCGTCCAAGCCGACCGCGTCCAAGCCGACCGCGTCCAAGCCGACCGCGTCCATCGTGCACGGCGACTATCGCCTCGACAACCTGATCTTCCACCCCGACGAGCCGCGCGTGCTCGCGGTGCTCGACTGGGAACTGTCGACGCTCGGCGATCCGCTCGCCGATTTCGCGTACCACTGCATGACGTGGCACGTCGATCCGCAGCAGTTCCGCGGAATCGCCGGACTCGACTGGCGCGCGCTCGGCATCCCGGACGAAGCGCAGTACGTCGCGCGCTACTGCGAACGCACCGGCCTGTCGATCCAGGCCGACTGGAATTTCTACCTCGCCTACAACATGTTCCGCATCGCGGCGATCCTGCAGGGGATCATGAAACGGGTCGTCGACGGCACCGCGTCGAGCGCACAGGCGCTGGACGCCGGCCGGCGCGCACGGCCGATGGCGGAACTGGCGTGGCAGTACGCGCAGAAGGTGCGCTGACGCGCGCACCGCCCCACTCCCCGACGTTTTCCGACAGCGAGGCCGACGATGAACTTCGACTATTCCCCGAAAGTCCAGGCGTTACGCGAGAAGCTGCTTGCGTTCTTTGATACGCACATCTATCCGAACGAACCGGCGTTCTACGAGGAGATCGCCCGCAATCGCCGCGACGGCAACGCATGGCGTGCTGTCGAGCTGATCGAGACGCTGAAGGCCGACGCCCGCCACGCAGGCCTGTGGAACCTGTTCCTGCCCGATTCGGCGCACGGCGCCGGCCTGACCAACGTCGAATACGCGCCGCTGTGCGAAATCATGGGACGCGTGCCGTGGGCGCCCGAAGTGTTCAACTGCAACGCGCCGGACACCGGCAACATGGAGACGCTCGAGCGCTACGGCAGCGACGAGCACAAGCGCACGTGGCTCGAACCGCTGCTCGACGGGCGGATCCGCTCGGCGTTCCTGATGACGGAACCCGAAGTCGCGTCGTCGGATGCGACGAACATCCGCACGCGCATCGAACGCGACGGCGACGACTACGTGATCAACGGTCACAAGTGGTGGTCGTCGGGCGCGGGCGACCCACGCTGCAAGCTGTACGTCGTGATGGGCAAGACCGATCCGGCGGCGCCGCGCCACGCTCAGCAGTCGATGATCCTCGTGCCGTCCGACGCGCCCGGCGTCACCGTGCACCGGCCGCTCTCCGTGTTCGGCTACGACGATGCGCCGCACGGCCACATGGAAATCACGCTGAAGAACGTGCGCGTGCCGGCATCGAACATTCTGCTCGGCGAGGGGCGCGGCTTCGAGATCGCGCAGGGCCGCCTCGGGCCCGGCCGCATCCATCACTGCATGCGGCTCATCGGGCTCGCCGAGCGCGCGCTCGAGCTGATGTGCAAGCGTGCGTTGAAGCGCGTCGCATTCGGCAAGCCGATCGCCGACCGCACGGTCACGCAGGAGCGGATCGCCGAAGCGCGCTGCCTGATCGAGCAGGCGCGCCTGCTTACATTGAAGACGGCCTACATGATGGACACTGTCGGCAACAAGGCCGCGCGCGGCGAGATCGCGATGATCAAGGTCGTCGCGCCGAACATGGCGTGCCAGGTGATCGACTGGGCGATCCAGGCGCACGGCGGCGTCAGCGACGACTTTCCGCTCGCGTATGCGTACGCATCGGCGCGCACGCTGCGTTTCGCCGACGGCCCCGACGAAGTGCACCGCATCGCGATCGCGAAGCTGGAGCTCGCGCGCTATACGGGGTAGCGCGCGGCGCGGGCGTCTGCAGCGCGCGCCGATCCATGCTCTAATGACCGCCTGTCGCGGCGCCCGTGCGGCGCCGCTTGCGCGGACGCAACCATGGAGCTGACGATGATCGACGTCTATAGCTGGGCGACCCCGAACGGCCACAAGGTGCATATCCTGCTCGAGGAAACCGGCCTCGACTATCGCGTGCACCCGATCGATATCGGCAAGGGCGACCAGTTCACGCCTGAATTCCTGAAGATCAGCCCGAACAACAAGATCCCGGCGATCGTCGACCCGGACGGCCCCGGCGGCAAGCCGATCGCACTGTTCGAGTCGGGCGCGATCCTGATCTATCTCGCGGAGAAGACCGGCCGCTTCCTGCCGACGGATCCGGCCGCGCGCTACGAGACGCTGCAATGGCTGATGTTTCAGATGGGCGGCATCGGCCCGATGCTCGGGCAGGCGCATCACTTCCGCCTGTACGCGCCCGAGAAGATCGACTACGCGGTCAACCGCTACACGAACGAAGCGAAGCGTCTCTACAACGTGATGGACAAGCGGCTCGGCGAAACGGCGTATCTCGCGGGCGACGAATATACGATCGCGGACATCGCAACGTTCCCGTGGACGCGTTCGTGGCAGAACCAGGGAATCGTGCTCGACGAATTGCCGAACGTGAAGCGCTGGCACGAAGCCATTGCCGCGCGTCCCGCCGTGCAGCGCGGTGTCGAGGTGCTCGCGTCGCTGCGTCAGCCGCTGCAGGACGACAAGGCGCGCGAGGTGCTGTTCGGCGCGACGCAGTACGCGAAGCACTGAGCGGCGCGCCGCCGCATATTGCACCTGTCGCGCATGGGGCAGCACGTCGCGTGCCGCCCCCTGCGCGATCCAGCAACAGCATCAGAAGTAGTGCAGCGTGATGAATTCCGCCGCGCACACGACTAGCGGCGCGTCAGGACGTTCGACCTGCATCGTGACGCCCCACGTCACCTGCACGCCGCCCTGCCCCGCATCGGCGGTTTCCTTGACCGCAAACAGCGCGCGCACGCGCGCACCGACCGGCACCGGCTTCAGGAAGCGCACGCGATTCAGGCCGTAGTTCACGCCCATCTTCTGCTCGAAACGCATCGCGCCGACCATCAGCGCGGGAATCAGCGACAGCGTCAGGAAACCGTGCGCGATCGGACCGCCGAACGGCGATTCGCGCCGCGCGCGCTCGGGATCGACATGGATCCACTGATGATCGCCCGTCGCGTCGGCGAACCCGTCGACGCGGCGTTGATCGACATCGATCCAGCCGCTTGCGAACGGCGCATCCCCGACGCGCTCCGCGAGCGCCTGTGCCGATGCAATCAGCGGCAGCGTTGCCTCCGTCATGCGGCCCCTCCCGCCGGATCGCGCAGGCCGAAGATCACTTTCGAACGCACGGTGATCACCGTCTCGCCGCTGCCGTTGACGCCGACCCACTCGGTCGACACGATGCCGCGATCGGGCTTGCTCGCGGACAGGCGCTTGTCGTGGATCTTCTGGTACATCGTGATCGTGTCGCCGACGCGCACGGGCTTGAGCCAGCGGATTTCGTCGATGCCGGGCGACCCCATGCTCGTCGAGCCCGGCAGCAGGTTGCGCACCAGCATGCCCATGAACACCGAACAGGTATGCCAGCCGCTCGCGACGAGCCCGCCGAACGGCGACGCCGCCCCGGCCGCCTCGTCGAGATGGAACGGCTGCGGGTCGTAGCGCTCGGCGAACGTCTTGATGTCGTCCGCCTCGAACGTATAGCGGCCGATTTCGGTGGTGCTGCCCACTACCAGATCTTCGTAACTGATGCCCACGTTGTGTCTCCTTGTGTGACGCGCACGCACGTCGCCGTCATGCGGCGTCGGCCTGCATGAATTCGGGCAATGCCGCGAACCGCGCGAGATGATGGTCGGTGTCGCCGAGCGTCGTCTCGATGATGGCCAGCCGCTTGAACAGATGCGCGGCGGCGACTTCGTTCGTCACGCCCATCCCGCCGTGCAGCTGGACCGCCTGCTGACCGACGAAGCGCGCGGCCTGCCCGACGCGCGCCTTCGCGGCCGACACGGCCTTGCGTCGCGCATCCGCATCAGCGCCTGCATAGCGCACCGCGGCCAGATAGGTCAGCGAACGCGCCTGCTCCGCGTGAATCAGCATGTCGACCATCCGGTGCTGCAGCGCCTGGAAACGCGCGATCGGCACGCCGAACTGCTCGCGCGTCTTCGTGTATTCGACCGTCGCGCGATTCAGCTCGTCGAGCGCGCCGACTGCTTCCGCGCACACCAGCACGGTCGCGTAGTCGGCGATCTGCTCGAGCGCCGCAGCGTCGCGAGCGCCGCCCGTCAGCAAGCGCGCAGGCGTGTCGTCGAAGCGGATCGTCGCTGCGCGCTGCCCGTCGATCGTCCGGTAGTCGACGACGTCCGTGCCTGCCGCGCCGCGCTCGACGACCAGCAGGCCCACAGCGCCGTCGTCGAGCCGTGCGGGCACGATCCACGCGTCGGCCTGCGCACCGTGCTGCACGATCGACTTCGTGCCGGTCACGCGATATGCGCCGCCCTGCCCCCGCGCATGGGTATCGAGCGAGAACAGGTCGTAGCGCGAATGCGGTTCGTGGAATGCGACCGCGAGTCGCGCATGACCTTGCGCGACACGCTCCAGCAGCGCGGCATCGTCACCGGCTCCGGACCCGGCGACGCGCAAGGCTTCGATGCCGACCGCCGTCGCCCAGTACGGCTCGACGACGAGCGCGCGGCCGAGTTCCTGCATTGCGACCAGCATGTCGATCGCGGTCCCGCCGAAACCGCCCAGCGCGTCCGGCACCGGCAGCGCCGTCAGGCCGAGCTCCGCGAATGCGTGCCACTGCGTGTCCGACACACCGGCGTCGCTGCGCACGATCGCCTGGCGCGCCTCGAAGCCGTACTGCTCGCCGAGATAGCGACGCAGTGCGTCGGCGAATTGCTGCTGCTCATCGGTAAAGCTGAAATCCATCGTCGTCTCCTGTCGATCAGAGTTGGCGCTTTAGCGCTTACTCTGGTCCCATGCTTCGCGGTCGATCCGGGTACGCGCATCAGCGCCTGCTCCGATCCGATGCCACGCTCACAGTCCGAGAATCATCTGCGCAATGATGTTCTTCTGAATTTCGTTCGAGCCACCGTAGATCGATGTCTTGCGGTAGTTGAAGTAGTACGCGGCGAGCGGCGCTGCGTCATCGTCGCCGGCCACGCTGCGCTGCCGCTCGCCTTCGAGGAACGGCACGTCGAACGGCGCCGCGAGCGGGCCGATCGCCTCGAACATCAGCTCGGTGAGCGCCTGCTGCACCTCGGTGCCCTTGATCTTCAGCATCGATGCTTCCGGGCCCGGCCCCTTGCCGCTCGTCTCGCGGCTGACGACGCGCAGCACCGTCACCTCGAGCGCCATCAGCTCGACCTCGAGCGCCGCGACCTTCGCGGCGAACACCGGATCGGCGAGCAGCGGCTTGCCGTTTTTGCGCTGGTTCAACGCCACGCGCTTCAGGAAGGCGAGCTCGCGCTTCGACGCGCCGACGCGGGCGATCCCCGTGCGCTCGTGGCCAAGCAGATATTTCGCGTAGGTCCAGCCGCGGTTCTCGTCGCCGACGAGGTTCTCGACCGGCACCTTGACGTCCTCGAAGAACACCTCGTTGACTTCGTGATCCTCGTCGAGCGTGATGATCGGCCGCACGGTGATGCCGGGCGCCTTCATGTCGATCAGCAGGAACGAGATGCCTTCCTGCTTCTTCGCGGCGGGATCGGTGCGCACGAGGCAGAACATCATGTCGGCGTACTGGCCGAGCGTCGTCCAGGTCTTCTGTCCGTTGACGACGTAGTGATCGCCGTGGCGCTCGGCCCGCGTGCGCAGCGACGCGAGATCCGAGCCGGAGCCCGGCTCCGAGTAGCCCTGGCACCACCAGTCCGACCCGTCGAGAATGCGCGGCAGGTAGCGGCGCTTCTGCGCGTCGTTGCCGTACTTCATCAGCACCGGCGCGACCATCGACACGCCGAACGGCAGCACGGTCGGCGCGCCGATGCGTGCGCACTCCTCGTCCCAGATGTGCCGCTGCGTCGCGTTCCAGCCCGGGCCGCCATATTCGACCGGCCATGCTGGCGCGGACCACCCGCGCTGGCCAAGAATCCGGTGCCAGCTCGCGTAGTCGTCGCGATTCAGTCGTTTGTGATCGAGAACCTTGGCGCGCAGCGCGTGAGGCAGGTTAGCCTCGAGCCAAGCGCGAATGTCGGCGCGGAATGCGTCGTCGGCGGGGGAATAATCCAGATCCATGCGAAGTGTCTCCTCGCCGCGGCCGACCGGCCCGGCAAGGACACGCTGCGCAGGTTATTGCAGCGGTTCTTTCAGCGCGGCAGGAATCGGCAGCGGCATCACGTCGATGCCTTCTTCGACCAAGGCTTGCGCATCCTCCGGCGTCGTGACACCCCGGATGCTGCGCGCCGGCGCTTCGTTGTAGTGAATGCGCCGCGCTTCCTCGGCGAAGCGCTCGCCCACGTTCTCGGTCTTCTCCAGTACCTCGCGCAGCACGCGCATCACCTGCGCCTGCAACGCCCGCGGATCGGCCGGCTGCGCCTGCGTCGCACCCGACAGGTTCAGGCGCGGCGCGGACGGCATGCGGCTGACCTCGGTCGCCCCGCATACCGGACATTCGACCAGCTTGCGGGCCAACTGCGCTTCGAATTCATCGGCGGAAGCGAACCAGCCTTCGAACCGATGACCGTGCGGGCACTGTAAATCGAGGACCTTCATGCTGAATCAGGGCTGTGACGAGTGTATCGCAAAAAACGATTTTGTGAACGGTCGTGCTAAATCGGAATCAGACGACGCCGCGGCGCCGTGTCATCGAATTGTAACGCGGCGCTTGCGCCGCCGCTGACACCGCCCTCAGGGCGTCAGCACCGGGCCGAGCGGCCACGTGCCGGACAGCGCTTTCTCGAGCCACATCGTCCCGATGATCGTCTTCACGTCGGTGATCTGGCCGGTCCGCACCCATTCGAGCACGTCGGGCAGCGTCGCGGTGAAGGTCTCGAGGAATTCGCCGTCGTCGAGCTTGCGCTCGCCGGCCGTCAGGCCGCGCGCGAGATACAGGTCGATGAACTCGGTCGAGTAGGAAATGATCGGATGAATGCGCGTGAGGAACACGTATTCGCGCGCGGTATAGCCGGTTTCCTCGCGCAGTTCGCGCACCGCGCACGCGAGCGCCCCTTCGTTCGGGTCGAGCTTGCCGGCCGGGAATTCGGCCATCACCTTGCCGATCGGATAGCGGTACTGGCTTTCCATCAGCACGCGGCCGTCGTCGAACAGCGGGATCACCATCACCGCGCCCGGGTGCTTCACGTATTCGCGCGTCGCGTGCTTGCCGTCGGGCAGGCGCACGGTGTCACGCTTGAGCTTGAGGAATGCGCCGTCGTAGATGGCCTCGCTTTCGAGGCATGTTTCGGTCAGTGCGGCGTCGTGATTGGGCAATTCGGCCATCGGCGGCTCCAAGGTTTGAGCGCGACGGCCAGGGAAGCGGGCCCCGTGCCGTCAGCGTCGTTTGACGAGATACTGGAACGTGAAGCCGGGAAACGCGAACACGACGAAGAGACTGAACGTGATCGCGTAAAACTGCCAGCCTTGTTCGAAGCGGTTGCCGGCGCGCGACTCGAGCCAGAAGCCGAGGACGCCGACAACGAAGTACAGGACGATCAGTTCGCCGATCCGCACCCACGCGCTCTTCTTCGCCGCGCGCAGCGGCACGACGGCGAAGAGGCGCTGGTTCAGGAACGGCAGGTTGGCGCCCGCGAGCGCCAACAGCACGATAAACCAGCCGGCTGCCGACATTACAGCGTCAGCGTGTGACGAATTGCCTGCAGGCAGGCCGTCAGCAGCGGGCTCGGGATCAGGCCGAGCACGACGACCGCGACGCCGTTCAGCATCAGGATCGTGCGCTTGCAGAAATCGCCGGTGATCGGGGTCGTGTCCTGCGGTGCGTCGAAGTACATCAGCTTGACGATGCGCAGGTAGTAGAACGCGCCGAACAGCGACGTGATCACGGCCAGCACGGCAAGCCACGTGAGGCCCGCGTTGACGGTCGCCTCGAGCACCGCGAGCTTCGCGTAGAAGCCGACGGTCGGCGGGATGCCGGCGAGCGAGAACATCATCACCATCATCACGAACGCGAACACCGGGCTGCGCTTGTTCAGGCCCTTGAAGTCGTCGATCGTTTCCGCTTCGAAATCGCGGCGGGCCAGCAGCATGATCACACCGAACGCGCCGAGCGTCGTGATCAGGTAGACGATTGCGTAAAACATCGCCGAGCTGTATGCGCTCGCCGGTGCCGTCGCGTCGCCCTTCACGATGCCTGCGAGCAGGCCGAGCAGCACGAAGCCCATGTTCGAGATCGCCGAGTACGCGAGCATCCGCTTGATGTTGCGCTGGACGATACCCGTGATGTTGCCGACGATCAGCGACAGCGCGGCGAGGATCACGAGCGCCGTCTGCCAGTTCTGCGCGAGCGGCAACAGGCCGATCACCAGGAAGCGCAGCCCCCAGCCGAAAGCCGCGACCTTCGGGCCGCCGCCGACGAACAGCGTCATCGCGGTCGGTGCGCCTTGGTAGACGTCCGGCACCCACATGTGGAACGGCACGGCGCCGAGCTTGAACGCGATACCGGCAACGATGAAGATCACGCCGAACATCAGCACGGCCGGGTCGGTATTGCCCTCGACGGCCTTGTAGACCTCGCCCAGTTCGAGCGAGCCGGTCGCGCCGTAGAGCATCGAGATGCCGTACAGCACGAAGCCCGACGCGAGCGCGCCCAGCACGTAGTACTTCATCGCGGCTTCGCTCGACTGCGCGGCATCCTGGCGCAGCGCGATGATCGCGTACAGCGACAGCGACATCAGTTCGAGACCGAGATACAGCGTCAGGAAGTTGTTGCCCGACACCATCACCAGCTGGCCGAGCAGCGAGAACATCCCAAGCAGGAACACGTCGCCGCGGAACAGGTCGCGGTCTTCGAGGTACTTGCGCGAGTAGACGAGCGATACCGCGAAGCCGAACGACACGACGGCCTTCATCATGCTCGCGAACGAGTCGACGACGACCATCTTCGAGAAGAAGTAATACTGCTGCGGGTCGAGTGCCTGCACCGCGAACCAGACGCCGGCAATGACCGACGACACCACCGCGATCAGATAGGTCAGGCGGCGGCCAGATGCACCGGTAAAGGTGTCGTTCAGCCATGCGACGACGATGGCGGCCATCACCACCGCGTCAGGCAACAGGACATTCATAGGAGCGTTCATGATCTTGATTTCCTCCGCTCGCGATTACTGGGCCAGCGGCAGTTTCGACTGCGCGACATGGGAGAGGAGGTTTTCCACGGAAACGTGCATCACGTCGGTGAAGGGCTTCGGATACAGGCCCATCAGCAGCGTGAACGCGGCGAGCACGGCCAGAAACACGAACTCGCGGCGGTTGATGTCGTCGAGCTTCGCGACGTGGTCGTTCGCGACTGCGCCGAAGTACACGCGCTTGTACATCCACAGCGTGTAGGCCGCGCCGAGGATCAGCGTGAACGCCGCGCCGAACGCGATCCAGAAGTTGTACTGGACCGCAGCGAGGATCACCATGAACTCGCCGACGAAACCCGAGGTACCCGGCAGGCCGCAGTTGGCCATCGCAAACAGCATCGCGAATGCCGCGAACTTCGGCATCACGTTCACGACGCCGCCGTAGTCGGCGATCTGGCGCGAGTGCACGCGGTCGTACAGCACGCCGATGCAGAGGAACATCGCGCCCGACACGAAGCCGTGCGAGATCATCTGGACGATCGCGCCTTCGACGCCGAGTTGGTTGAAGATGAAGAAGCCGAGCGTGACGAAGCCCATGTGCGCGATCGACGAATACGCGACCAGCTTCTTCATGTCGGACTGCACCATCGCGACGAGGCCAATGTAGATCACCGCGATCAGCGACAGCGTGATCACGACGGGCGCGAGAAAGTGGCTGGCGTCAGGCGTGATCGGCAGCGAGAAGCGCAGGAAACCGTATGCGCCGAGCTTCAGCATGATCGCCGCCAGCACGACCGAGCCGCCCGTCGGCGCTTCCACGTGCGCGTCCGGCAACCACGTATGCACCGGCCACATCGGCACCTTCACCGCGAACGCAAGGAAGAACGCAATGAACAGCAGGATCTGCGGCGTCATCGCGATCTTCGCATTCTGCCACGTCGCGAGGTCGAACGAATGCGTTTCCGTGTACAGGTAGATCAGCGCGACCAGCATCAGCAGCGAGCCTGACAGCGTGTACAGGAAGAACTTGAACGCCGCATACACGCGGTTCGGGCCGCCCCACACCCCGATGATGATGTACATCGGGATCAGCGTCGCCTCGAAGAACACGTAGAACAGCAGGCCGTCGGTCGCCGTGAACACGCCGACCATGATCCCGGACAGGATCAGGAATGCGGCCAGGTACTGCGCCACGTGCTCGGTGATCACTTCCCAGCCCGCGATCACGACGATCACGGTGATCAGCGCGGTCAGCACGACGAACCACATCGAGATGCCGTCGACGCCGAGGTGATACGTGATGTTGAAGCGCTCGATCCACGTCGACTGCTCGACGAACTGCATCGCGGCCGTGCTCGAATCGAAGCCGGTGACGAGCGGAATCGTCACGGCGAGGCCGAGCAGCGACCCGATCAGCGCGACCCAGCGGGCCGGCCCCGGATTTCTATCGTTACCCACCGCAAGCACGAGGAGGCCGAAAACGATCGGCAGCCAGATTGCGGTACTCAGAATCGGAAAAGCTTGCATTGTTGTTGTCTCCTCCGCCTTATTTGCCGCCGAGCGTCACAAACAGGGTCAGGAGCCCCAGCATGCCGATGATCATGGCGAACGCGTAGTGATAGATGTAACCGGATTGGAGGAAGCGGATCACGCCGGCGAACCAGCCGATGAACCGGGCGCTGCCGTTGACGAGGCCGTCAATCACCACGACATCGCCCTCTTTCCACAGGCCGCGGCCGATCGCGACCGAGCCCTTGGCAAACACCACCTCGTTGATCTTGTCCATGTAGTACTTGTTGTCGAGCAGCGTGTAGATCGGGCCGAATGCGCGGCGGATCGCAGCAGGCAGCTCAGGACGCTTCAGGTACAGGAACCAGGCGACGATCACGCCCGCAAGCGCGAAGTACAACGGCAGGCCCGACACGGAGTGCAGGCCCATCGACCACCAGCTGGTGAATTCATGGCCCATTTCCTCGAGCGCCGGGTGGTTTTCGCCGATGAAGATCACCTTGTCGAACGCCACGCCATGCTGGAAGAAGTCGCCGAACAGCATCGGACCGACCGCGAATGCACCGATGATCACCGACGGGATCGCGAGCAGCACCAGCGGCACCCACACGACCCACGGGGTTTCGTGCGGCTCGTGCGCGTGGTCGTCGTGACCGTGGCCATGGCCGTGATCGTCGTGGCCGTGCGCGGCCGCTGCGCCCATCGGCGATTCCGGATGCTTCGGCCCGCGGAAGCGCTCTTCGCCGTGGAACACCATGAAGTACATGCGGAACGAGTACAGCGCCGTGACGAACACGCTCGCGACGACCGCGAAGTACGCGAAGCCCGAACCCGGCAGGTGCGACAGCTTCACCGCGTCGATGATCGAATCCTTCGAGTAGAAGCCCGAGAAGAACGGCGTTCCGATCAGCGCGAGCGAACCGATCAGCGACGTGATCCACGTGATCGGCATGTACTTGCGCAGGCCGCCCATGTTGCGCATGTCCTGATCATGGTGCATGCCGATGATCACCGAACCCGCGCCGAGGAACAGCAGCGCCTTGAAGAACGCGTGCGTCATCAGGTGGAACACGGCGACCGGATATGCGGACACGCCGAGCGCGACCGTCATGTAGCCGAGCTGCGACAGCGTCGAGTAGGCGACGACGCGCTTGATGTCGTTCTGGACGATCCCGAGGAAGCCCATGAACAGCGCCGTGATCGCGCCGATCACCGTGATGAACGACAGCGCGGTGTCCGACAGCTCGAACAGCGGCGACATGCGCGTGACCATGAAGATGCCGGCCGTGACCATCGTCGCCGCGTGAATCAGCGCCGAGATCGGGGTCGGGCCTTCCATCGAGTCAGGCAGCCACACGTGCAGCGGGAATTGCGCCGACTTGCCCATCGCGCCGATGAACAGGCAGATGCAGGCGACGGTCAGCAGGCCCCAGTCGGTGCCCGGGAAGTGCAGGCTCGCGAGTTCCGCGCGCTTCGCGAACACTTCGCCGTAGTTCATCGAACCCGCGAACGCGAGCAGCAGGCCGATCCCGAGCAGGAAGCCGAAGTCGCCGACACGGTTCACGAGGAACGCCTTCATGTTCGCGTAGATCGCGCTCTCACGCGTGAAGTAGAAGCCGATCAGCAGGTACGACACCAGACCCACCGCTTCCCAGCCGAAGAACAGCTGCAGGAAGTTGTTGCTCATCACGAGCATCAGCATCGAGAACGTGAACAGCGAGATGTACGAGAAGAAGCGCTGGTAGCCGTCTTCTTCCGACATGTAGCCGATCGTGTAGATGTGCACCATCAGCGAGACGAAGGTCACGACGGCCATCATCATCGCGGTCAGCGAATCGACGAGGAAGCCGATTTCGAGCTTCAGCGAACCGACGTTCATCCACTCGTAGACGGTCGCGTTGAAGCTCGCGCCGCCCATCACGTCGAGGAGGACTTTCGCCGACAGGAGGAACGCGATCAATACGCCGAGGATCGTGATCCGGTGTGCGCCCTTGCGCCCGACTGCGTTCCCGAACAGCCCCGCAATCAGCGAGCCGGCCAGCGGAGCGAGCGGAACCGCCAGCAGCAGGTTTTCATTGAGTGTCGTTGACATAACAGCGTAGCCTGAAATTAACCTTTGAGCTGATCGAGATCCTCGACATTGATCGTGTCGAGCTTACGGAACAGGGTCACCAGAATCGCGAGGCCGATCGCGGCTTCCGCTGCGGCGACCGTCAGCACGAAGAACACGAAGATCTGGCCGTGCACATCGCCGAGGTAGTGCGAGAACGCGACGAAGTTGGTATTCACCGCGAGCAGCATCAATTCGATCGCCATCAGGATGATGATGATGTTGCGGCGGTTCAGGAAGATCCCGACGATGGCGATCGCGAACAGGATCGCACCGAGCACGAGGTAATGCGCAAGAGTCAACATGGTTTTCTTTCCTCCGCTTAGCTGTTGGCGCTCGTGCCGGTTTCGCTCTGGGCCGTTTCAGGCTGCGGCTTGTCGGCTTCCATCTTCACGAGGCGCACGCGATCGTTGCGACGCACCTTGACCTGGTCCGACACGCGCTGGCGCTTGCTGTCCTTGCCCTTGCGCTCGGTCAGCGCGACCGCGGCAATGATCGCGACGAGCAGCACGAGGCCGGCGATTTCGAACGCGAAGATGTAGTCGGTGTAGATGATCTTGCCGATCAGGCGGGTGTTCGACCAGTCGGCGAACGGGCCCGACGCCATCGCATGGACCGGCGCTTCCGTCGCGCCGTAGCCGCGCCACAGGATCAGTGCGGTCTCGACGACGATGATCGCGCCGACGACGGTCGCCATCGGCACGAATCGCTTGAAGTCGCGCCGCAGGAAGTCGATGTTGATGTCCAGCATCATCACGACGAACAGGAACAGCACCATCACGGCGCCCACGTAGACCAGCACCAGCAGGATCGCGAGGAACTCCGCTTCCAGCAGCATCCAGATCGCAGCGGCGTTGAAGAACGCCAGCACAAGGAAAAGCGCAGACGCCACCGGGTTGCGCGAAGTGATCACCTTCAGCCCTGATACCACCAGGAGCAGCGCGAAGATGTAGAACAGTACGGTCGTGAATTCCATGATTACCGGTTCATCGTTAGGCCATAGTCAGGCGCGGCTTGCAAAACGCAGGTCGCGTGCCGCACCCGTCGCGGCGGCTCGGCCCGCGCATGTCGGGCCGGCACTGCATACACAATCAACGATACGGCGCGTCGGCAGCCTTCGCCGCTGCGATGTCCTTCTCGTAGCGATCGCCCACCGCGAGCAGCATTTCCTTCGTGAAGTACAGGTCGCCGCGCTTCTCGCCGTGGTACTCGAGAATCTGCGTCTCGACGATCGAATCGACCGGGCAGCTTTCCTCGCAGAAACCGCAGAAGATGCACTTCGTCAGGTCGATGTCGTAGCGCGTCGTGCGGCGCGTGTTGTCCGCGCGCGTTTCCGATTCGATCGTGATCGCCATCGCCGGGCACACGGCTTCGCAGAGCTTGCACGCGATGCAGCGTTCTTCGCCGTTTTCGTAGCGGCGCAGCGCGTGCAGCCCGCGGAAACGCGGCGAAATCGGCGTTTTCTCTTCCGGGAACTGCACGGTGAACTTGCGCTTGAACGTGTAACGCCCCGTTATCGCGAGCCCCTTCAGCAGTTCGGTCAGGAAGAAGGTCTTAAAGAAGTGTTGGATAGCCGTCATGATTTCGTCCGATCTTTACTTCACCCAGATGTTGAGCGGCGACATCATCCAGAAGCCGACCACGACCACCCAGATCACGGTGACGGGCAGGAACACCTTCCAGCCCAGGCGCATGATCTGGTCGTAACGGTAACGCGGGAACGTCGCACGAACCCAGATGAACACCGACAGCAGCGCGAATACCTTCAGCACCAGCCAGAAGATGCCCGGAATGAACGACAGGAATTCGAACGGTGCATCCCAGCCGCCGAGAAACAGCGTCGCCGCCAGCGCCGAGATCACGATCATGTTGATGTACTCGGCGAGGAAGAACAGCGCGAACGCCATGCCCGAGTAATCGATCATGTGACCCGCGACGATCTCCGACTCCCCTTCCACCACGTCGAACGGGTGGCGGTTCGTTTCGGCGATGCCCGAGATGAAGTAGACGACGAACGCCGGCAGCAGCGGCAGCCAGTTCCACGACAGGAAGTTGACGCCGTGGCCCGCGAAGAAGCCGTGCTGCTGCGAGTTGACGATTTCCGACATGTTCAGGCTGCCGGCCGTCATCAGCACGAGCACCAGTGCGAAGCCCATCGAGATTTCGTACGAGACCATCTGCGCGGCAGCGCGCATCGCGCCGAGGAACGCGTACTTCGAGTTCGACGCCCAGCCGGCGAGGATCACCGCATACACGCCGATCGACGAGATCGCCATCGCGTACAGCAGGCCCGCGTTGATGTTCGCGAGCACGGCCTGGGCCTGGAACGGAATCACCGCCCACACCGCGAACGCCGGCACCACGGTCATGACCGGCGCGACCAGGTACAGCCAGCGGCTCGCCGCGGTCGGCTGGATCACTTCCTTCAGCAGCAGCTTCAGCACGTCGGCGATCGGCTGCAGCAGGCCGCCGGGGCCGACGCGGTTCGGACCGAGACGCACGTGCATCCAGCCGATCAGCTTGCGTTCCCACAGAATCAGGTACGCAACGCACAGCAGGATCACGACGGCGACGACGAGGATGCGCACGAGCGCCCACACCGTCGGCCATGCGAAGCCGAGAAGCTGGGCTCCGCCCGAGTTGATCGTATCGAACAAGCTCATTTACGCCTTCTCCACCACCAGTTCACCGGACAGGCTGCCGAGCGCTGCGCCGGCAGGCGTGGCCGCCGACACGCGAACGACCGTCTCCGCAAGATTCTCGTCACGCACGGCCGGCAACTGCACCGTACGATCGCCCTGGCGCACGCGCACCGCGTCGCCATTCTTCAGCCCCAGCTTGTCGAACAGCGCAGCGGGCAGGCCCGCGGCGTTGGCCACCTTCGCGGCTGTCGTCAGGTGCAGTGCACCCGCACGGCGCACCAGCGCGTCGGCGTGATAGATCGGCACGTCGGCGAGGCGCTCGAAGCCGCCGTTCGCCGCTTGCGCCGCAGCGCGCGACGGAGCGACGGCCGTCTTGTTCGACAGGCGGCCCGCAAGGTTCGCAGCACCCGGTTCGCCGAGCGCCGCGATGCGCACTTCGTCCGCGGTTTCATATTCGAAGTTCGGCAGGCCGAGCAGGCTGCCGAGCACGCGCAGCACCTTCCATGCCGGACGCGTATCGCCGAGCGGGCGCACGACGCCGTTGAAGCTCTGCACGGTGCCTTCCGCGTTGACGAACGTGCCGGCCGTCTCGGTGAACGGCGCGACCGGCAGCAGGACGTCCGCGTAGTCGAGGCCGTGCTTGAACGGCGACATCACGACGACCATTTCGGCCTGGTTCAGCGCGGCGAGCGCTTGCGCCGGATCGACGGTGTCGAATTCGGGCTCGACGTTGAGCAGCACATAGCCCTTGCGCGGCTGCGCGAACGCTTCGCGCGCGTTCAGGCCGCCTTCGCCCGGCAGCGCGCCCACGACGTGCGCGCCGACGGTGTTCGCCGCTTCGGTCAGGAAGCCGAACGTCGCACCGGTGTTGTCGGCGATCCACTGCGCGATCGCGTGGAGCTGCGCGAATTGCGGATGACGGACGGCGGCGTTGCCGAGCAGCACCGCGCGGCGTTCGCCGTTCGCGAGCGACTGCGCAACCGCTTGCGCGGCCGGCGTTGCGGTCACGCCCGCGAGCGCGTCCGGCAGCGCGACGCCGCGCAGCTGCGCAACCGCCGCGGCCACGCCGGCCAGCTCGTCGAGCCATGCCGACGGTGCGGCAACGATGCGTTGCGCGGTCGGGATCAGCGCATTGTCGCCAGTCGCGTGCAGGAAGTGGAGCTTTCCGCCGCCCTTCGCAGCCTGACGCAGGCGCGCAGCGAACAGCGGATGATCGCGGCGCAGGAACGAGCCGATGACGAACGCGGCGTTCACGGTCGACAGGTCGGCGATCGGCATGCCGAGCCACGGCGCGCCCTGGACCGGCGCCGAGAAATCGAGCTGGCGCAGGCGGAAGTCGACGTTCGGCGTCTTCAGTTCTTGCGCGAGCTGCTTCACGAGGAACAGCTCTTCAGCGGTGCTGTGCGCGCTCGCGAGCATCGCCAGCGCGTTCGCGCCGTGATCCGCGCTGATGCCCTTCAGGCCCTTCGCGACGTATTCGAGCGCGGTCTGCCAGTCGGTCTCGATCCACTGGCCGCCCTGCTTCAGCATCGGCTTCGTCAGGCGCTCTTCGCTGTTGAGGCCTTCGTACGAGAAGCGGTCCTTGTCCGAGATCCAGCATTCGTTGATCGCTTCGTTCTCGAACGGCAGCACGCGCATCACGCGGTTGTTCTTCACCTGCACCACGAGGTTCGCGCCGACGGAATCGTGCGGGCTCACCGACTTGCGGCGCGACAGTTCCCACGTCCGGGCGCTGTAGCGGAACGGCTTGCTGGTCAGCGCGCCGACCGGGCACAGGTCGATCATGTTGCCCGACATTTCGGAGTCGACCGTCTTGCCGACGAACGTCGTGATTTCCGAGTGCTCGCCGCGACCCAGCATGCCGAACTCCATCACGCCGGCGATTTCCTGGCCGAAGCGGACGCAGCGCGTGCAGTGGATGCAGCGCGACATTTCTTCCATCGAGATCAGCGGGCCCACGTTCTTGTGGAACACCACGCGCTTCTCTTCCGAGTAGCGCGACGACGACTTGCCGTAGCCGACCGCGAGATCCTGCAGCTGGCATTCGCCGCCCTGGTCGCAGATCGGGCAGTCGAGCGGGTGGTTGATGAGGAGGAATTCCATCACCGCCTGCTGCCCCTTCACCGCCTTGTCGGACTGGGTGTGGACGATCATGCCGGCCGACACGGGCGTCGCGCAGGCAGGCACGGCCTTCGGCATCTTCTCGACTTCGACGAGACACATCCGGCAGTTGGCCGCAACCGACAGCTTCTTGTGATAGCAGAAGTGAGGAATGTACGTGTCCGCCTTGTGCGCAGCCTGGATCACCATGCTGCCTTCGGGCACCTCGACCTTCTTGCCGTCTATTTCAAGTTCAACCATGATGGTGAATGGTCCTTAACCTATTTCCGCTCGTTCGCGCATTCGCTCGACCGCGCGCTCAATTTCTGCAACCGGGTTTCGCGTCAGGCCGCCGCCGCGTGTTCGTGGCCGCCGACCATGCAGTGCTTGTGCTCGACGTGGTACGCGAATTCGTCCCAGTAGTGCTTGAGCATCCCGCGCACCGGCATCGCCGCCGCATCGCCGAGCGCGCAGATCGTGCGGCCCATGATGTTCTCGGCAACCGAATTCAGCAGGTCCAGATCTTCCTGGCGGCCTTCGCCGTGCTCGATGCGATTCACGACGCGATACAGCCAGCCGGTGCCTTCGCGGCACGGCGTGCACTGGCCGCACGATTCCTCGTAGTAGAAGTACGACAGGCGCAGCAGCGAGCGCACCATGCAGCGCGTCTCGTCCATCACGATCACCGCGCCGGAACCGAGCATCGAGCCCGCCTTCGCGATCGAGTCGTAGTCCATGTCGGTCTGCATCATGATGTCGCCCGGAATCACCGGCGCGGACGAACCGCCCGGAATCACGGCCTTGATCTTCTTGCCGCCGCGCATCCCGCCGGCGAGCTCCATCAGCGTCGCGAACGGCGTGCCGAGCGGCACTTCATAGTTGCCCGGACGCTCGACGTCGCCCGACACCGAGAAGATCTTCGTGCCGCCGTTGTTCGGCTTGCCCATCTCGGCGTACGTCTGCGGGCCGACCGTCAGCAGGAACGGCACCGCGGCGAACGTCTCGGTGTTGTTGATCGTGGTCGGCTTGCCGTACACGCCGAAGCTCGCCGGGAACGGCGGCTTGAAGCGCGGCTGGCCCTTCTTGCCTTCGAGCGACTCGAGCAGTGCCGTTTCCTCGCCGCAGATGTACGCGCCGTAACCGTGGTGCGCGTGCAGCTGGAACGAGAATTCCGAGCCCATGATGTTGTCGCCGAGGAAACCGGCCGCGCGCGCTTCATCCAGCGCTGCCTCGAAGCGTCGATACACTTCGAAGATCTCGCCGTGGATGTAGTTGTAGCCGACGGTGATGCCCATCGCGTACGCGCCGATGGCCATGCCTTCGATCAGCGCGTGCGGGTTCCAGCGCAGGATGTCGCGATCCTTGAATGTGCCCGGCTCGCCTTCGTCCGAGTTGCAGACGAGGTACTTCTGCCCCGGGAACTGACGCGGCATGAAGCTCCACTTCAGGCCGGTCGGGAAGCCCGCGCCGCCGCGGCCGCGCAGACCCGACGCCTTGACGTCGGCGATCACCTGCTCGGGCGGAATCTTTTCTTCGAGAATGCGGCGCAGCTGCTTGTAGCCGCCGCGCGCAACGTAGTCTTCGAGATGCCAGTTCTCGCCGTTCAGACCAGCGAGGATCAGCGGTTTGATGTGACGGTCGTGGAGGGACGTCATTTCGAGAGCTCCTCAAGCAGCTGGTCGATCTTCTCGCGGCTCATGAAGCTGCACATTTTGTGATTGTTCACCAGCAGCACCGGCGCATCGCCGCACGCGCCCATGCATTCGCCTTCCTTCAGCGTGAACTTGCCGTCCGGCGTGGTCTCGCCGAAGTCGATGCCGAGCTTCTGTTTCAGGTAGTCGGCGGTCGCTTCTGCGCCGCCGTGCGGGCCAAGTTGGCACGGCAGGTTCGTGCAGAGCGTGATCTTGTGCTTGCCGACAGGCTTGAGCTCATACATCGTGTAGAACGTCGCGACTTCCTGCACGGCAACGGCCGGCATGCCGAGATAGTCCGCGACGAACTGCATCAGTTCGGGCGACAGCCAGCCATGCTCTTCCTGAGCGACGGCCAACGCCGACATCACGGCGGACTGTTTCTGATCGGCGGGATACTTCGTCAACGCTCGATCGATTTCCTTCAGGCCTTCAGCTGAGATCATTTTCAGACACGACTCTTTCAATTCCTACCGAACGAACAACCTGCCGCACGAAGTGCGTGGACGGCAGACCTGGCGCTCACTGTTGACAGCTTGCGAAGCCGCGCCGGTTCAGCGCGTACCGCATGTGACTTCGCGTGTGACTTACTGCTCGCCGCCCGCTTCGCGGGCGACGCAACCGTTAGCGATCGATTTCGCCGAACACGATGTCCTGCGTACCGATGATCGTGACGGCGTCGGCGATCATGTGGCCGCGCGCCATTTCGTCGAGCGACGCCAGATGCGCGAAGCCCGGTGCGCGGATCTTCAGGCGGTACGGCTTGTTCGCGCCGTCCGACACGAGATAGATGCCGAACTCGCCCTTCGGGTGTTCGACGGCCGCATACGCCTCGCCTTCCGGCACGTGAAAACCTTCGGTGAAGAGCTTGAAATGGTGGATCAAGTCCTCCATGTTCGTCTTCATGCCGACGCGCGACGGCGGCGCAACCTTGTGATTGTCCGTCATCACCGGGCCCGGATTCTTGCGCAGCCACTCAATACATTGTTTCGCGATGCGGACCGATTGACGCATTTCCTCGACGCGCACCAGGTAGCGGTCGTAGCAGTCGCCGTTCACGCCGACCGGGATGTCGAAGTCGAGGCGGTCGTACACTTCGTACGGCTGCTTCTTGCGCAGGTCCCACGCGATGCCCGAGCCGCGCAGCATCGGGCCGGTCAGGCCCATCTGCAGCGCACGTTCCGGGCTGACGACGCCGATCCCGACGAGACGCTGCTTCCAGATCCGGTTGTCGGTCAGCAGCGTTTCGTATTCGTCGACGCACTTCGGGAAGCGCGTGAAGAAATCGTCGATGAAGTCGAGCACCGAGCCCTGGCGCGCTTCGTTCATCTTCGCGAGCGCCTTCTCGTTGCGGATCTTGGACGCCTTGTATTGCGGCATTGCGTCAGGCAGATCGCGGTAGACGCCGCCCGGACGGTAGTACGCCGCGTGCATCCGGGCGCCGGATACCGCTTCGTACACGTCCATCAGGTCTTCGCGCTCGCGGAACGCGTACAGGAACACCGCCATCGCGCCGACGTCGAGCGCGTGCGCGCCGATCCACATCAGGTGGTTCAGCACGCGCGTGATTTCGTCGAACAGCACGCGGATGTACTGCGCGCGCTCCGGCACGTCGACGCCGAGCAGCTTCTCGATCGCGAGCACGTAGCCGTGCTCGTTGACCATCATCGACACGTAGTCGAGACGGTCCATGTACGGCACGGATTGAATGAAGGTCTTGGATTCCGCGAGCTTCTCGGTCGCGCGGTGCAGCAGGCCGATGTGCGGATCGGCGCGCTGGATGACTTCGCCGTCGAGCTCGAGCACGAGGCGCAGCACGCCGTGCGCTGCCGGGTGCTGCGGGCCGAAGTTGAGCGTGTAGTTCTTGATCTCTGCCATGACGCCCTCTTAATGTTTCAGACCGCCATAGCGATCCTCGCGGATCACGCGCGGCGTGATTTCGCGTGGCTCGATCGTGACCGGCTGGTAGACGACCCGCTTCTCTTCCGGGTCGTAGCGCATTTCGACGTAGCCGGACACCGGGAAGTCCTTGCGGAACGGGTGGCCGATGAAGCCGTAGTCGGTCAGGAGGCGGCGCAGGTCCGGATGGCCTTCGAAGACGATGCCGTACAGGTCGAACGCTTCGCGCTCGTACCAGTTCGCGGAGGTCCAGATGTCGACGAGCGACGGCACGATCGGCAGCTCGTCGGCCGGCGCGAACACGCGCACGCGCAGGCGCCAGTTGTTCGTCACCGACAGCAGGTGCGACACGGCCGCGAAACGCGGGCCGTCGTACGCGCCGTCACCGTACGTCTGGTAGTCGAGGCCGCACAGATCGATCAACTGCTCGAAACGGAGCTTCGGATCGTCGCGCAGCGTCTTTGCGACTTCGAGGTAATCGCTCGCCTTCACGACGAGCGTCAGTTCACCGACTGCTTCGGTGAGGCTCACCACGCGCGCGCCGAGCGCGGCTTCGAGGTTCGCCTTGAGGGTCTCGATTTTGCTTGCCATATTGAGGGGACGCTCGGGGGCTTTATTGACGGGCGATGGTATTGGTGCGGCGGATCTTCGCCTGCAACTGGATCACGCCGTAGACCAGCGCCTCGGCCGTCGGCGGACAGCCCGGCACGTAGACGTCGACGGGCACGATGCGATCGCAGCCGCGAACCACCGAATACGAGTAGTGGTAGTAGCCGCCGCCGTTCGCGCACGACCCCATCGAGATCACCCAGCGCGGCTCGGCCATCTGGTCGTAGACGCGGCGCAGCGCCGGCGCCATCTTGTTGCACAGCGTGCCGGCGACGATCATCACGTCCGACTGGCGCGGGCTCGGACGGAACACGACCCCGAACCGGTCCAGATCGTAGCGGGCCGCGCCCGCATGCATCATCTCGACGGCGCAACACGCGAGCCCGAACGTCATCGGCCACAGAGAGCCCGTACGCGTCCAGTTGATCAGCTTGTCAGCCGTGGTGGTGACAAACCCTTCCTTCAAGACCCCTTCGATACTCATTTGCTTTCCACTCCAGACGGGCGACCGAGCGTGGCCGCCCATGCAAACCGGCGATTAACCCATCACTCCCAGTCGAGGCCGCCTTTCTTCCAGATGTAGGCGAAGCCCAGCAGGAATTCGAGCAGAAAAATCATCATTGCGATGAAACCGGGCCAGCCGATGTCGCGCAGCGCGACGCCCCACGGGAACAGGAACGCGGTTTCGAGATCGAAGATGATGAACAGGATGGCGACGAGGTAGTACCGGACGTCGAACTTCATCCGCGCGTCTTCGAAGGCTTCGAAGCCGCATTCGTACGGCGCGTTCTTTTCGACGTCGGGCCTGCTGGGACCGAGAAGCTTGCCGATGCTGACCAGCGCTATACCTAAACCAGTGCCCACGAGGAGGAACAACAAGACGGGGTAATAGGCTGCGAGGTTCAAGGCAATCCTCTATCGGTTAGTTCTGAGCGTCCGGAGAATAACACTATCCGGCGGAAGGAATCATTTCGGACTACCTGCGGTCGCAAGACAACCGCAAGCGTACCCCACAAATGAAAAATGCCAGCCACTGGAAGCGGCTGGCATTGAGTAACTTTGGTGCCGACGGCGAGACTCGAACTCGCACAGCTTTCGCCACTACCCCCTCAAGATAGCGTGTCTACCAATTTCACCACGTCGGCACTGCATGCAACTCGGGTTGTAACTATTGCTTCCCGCGAATCGCTTCAAGAATTAAATTCTAACCTGACTGTCAGAATTGATCAACGCACAAACGCAAAAAAACTAATTTTTTATTTCGGGACGTCCTGACCCGGCGCGCTCGCAGCCGAGCCCGCTGCCGCGGACGCCGCAATGGCAGGCGCCGACGCAGCAGGCGCCGACGCCGGCGCGGTCGCCGCCGCGCCGAGCACGCCAGCCGACGGCTGCGACTTGTACGAACCGAGGTACGTCAGCGCGAGCGTCGCGACGAAGAAAATCGTCGCCAGCACGCCAGTCGTGCGCGACAGGAAGTTCGCCGAGCCCGTTGCCCCGAACAGGCTGCCCGACGCACCGCTGCCGAAAGCCGCGCCCATGTCGGCGCCCTTGCCGTGCTGCAGCAGCACGAGACCAATCACACCGAGTGCAGCCAGCACCTGCACCACAATAATCAGCGTTTTCAAATACAGCATCACATCCACCCGATTGGATCAGGCGACCGGTTCGCGCCGGCCGCCGTCATGGTTCAATTCGATCCCGGCCCGCTCAGCGCGCGGCCCGGCAGATCGCCAGAAAATCTTCCGCCTTCAGCGACGCGCCGCCAATCAGGCCACCGTCGATGTCCGGTTGCGCAAACAGTTCTTCCGCATTGTCCGGCTTCACACTGCCGCCATACAGCACCGACACGTCGGCCGCACCCTTTGCCGCGAGCCGCGCACGCAGGAACGCGTGCACGTCCTGCGCCTGCGCCGACGTCGCGCTCTTGCCCGTGCCGATCGCCCAGACCGGCTCGTACGCGACGACGATACGCGCGGCCTCGTCGGCCGTCAGCACAACCAGCACCGCGTCGAGCTGCGCGCCGACGACCTGCTCGGTCGCCCCTGCCTCACGCTCGTCGAGCGTCTCGCCGACGCACACGACGGGCGTCAGCCCGGCGGCGAGCGCACGCTGCGTCTTCGCCGCAACCGTCTCGTTGCGCTCGCCGTGATACGCGCGACGCTCCGAGTGACCGACGATCGCATAGCGTGCGCCGAATTCCGCGACCATCGCCGCGGCGACCTCGCCCGTGTACGCCCCCTGTTCGTGCGCGGATACGTCCTGCGCGCCCCATGCGACACGGCCGCCGTCGAGCTGGCCCTGAACCTGCGCGAGATACGGGAACGGCACGCACACGCCGATCGCCGTTTCCGCCGGCACCGAATCTGCGCCCTGCACCACTTCGTTCAGCAATGCCTGGTTGCCGGCCAGCCGGCCGTGCATCTTCCAGTTGCCGATCACACGCTTTGTTCTCTGTTTCGACATCGTTTGTCTCGTCATCGACGGACCGAAAACCGGCCGTCAGGTTTGATCTGGCGAAGCAAACCGGCGATTTTACTGCGCCGTACAGGAACAGGTCAAACCGCGGATGTCAAGCATCGCCCGTCAGGTGTTCGTGCCCCAATCGAGCACGATCTTGCCGATATGCTCGCCGCTTTCCATCAACACATGCGCTTGCGCGGCTTCCGCGGCCGGCAGCACGCGGTAGATCACGGGCTTGATGCGGCCCTCGCCGATCAGCGGCCACACACGCGCCTTCAGCTGCGCGGCGATGCGCGCCTTGAACTCCACCGGGCGCGGCCGCAGCGTCGAGCCGGTCACCGTCAGCCGGCGGCGCAGGATCTCGTTCAGGTTGATCTCGGCCTTCGCGCCGCCGAGCAGCGCGATCAGCACGAGACGGCCGCCGTCCGCGAGCGCGGACAGCTCGCGCGGCACGTACGCGCCCGCGACCATGTCGAGAATCACGTCGACGCCGCGATCGTGCGTCAGCGACTTCACGACCTCGACGAAATCCTCGGTCTTGTAGTTGACCGCGCGTTCGGCGCCGAGCGCCTCGCACGCGCGGCACTTGTCCGCATTGCCGGCCGTCGCGAACACGCGAAAGCCGAGCGCATGCGCGATCTGGATCGCCGTCACGCCGATGCCGCTCGAGCCGCCCTGCACGAGCAGCGTTTCCTGCGCGCCGCCTTCGCCCGCGCCGAGCTGCGCGCGGTCGAACACGTTGCTCCACACCGTGAAGAACGTCTCCGGCAGCGACGCGGCCTCGATGTCGGTCAGGCCGTCCGGCACCGGCAGGCATTGCGGCAGCGGCGCGACTGCGTATTCCGCGTAGCCCCCGCCCGCGAGCAGCGCGCACACGCGATCGCCCAGCTTCAGGCCGAACGGATTGAGCGCGGGATCGGACAGGTCGCCGGCGACGATCTCGCCCGCGACCTCGAGGCCCGGCAGGTCCGACGCGCCCGGCGGCGGCGCATACGCGCCCTTGCGCTGGAACACGTCCGGACGGTTGACGCCGGATGCCGCCACCTTGATCAGCACCTCGCCGCGCTGCGGCTCGGGGCTCGGACGCTCGGCGAGCTTCAGAACGTCGGGGGCGCCGAATTCGGTGATTTCGATGGCTTGCATGTACGTGGCTCCAGGAACGGGATCGGATTGCGCGCCCAATACGCGGCACGGACGGATCGCTGGCCTACTGCGCGCGCCTGCTACGCGCGTACCGATGCTACAGAAAAAACGGCCGGCGCGCTTTCGCACTGCCGGCCGTTCGACCACCCGTCCGCTTACTGCTGCGGCGGCGTATCCGATTGCGACGCTGCCGCCGCCTCGTTCAGGAGCGCCTTCGCCGACAGGCGCACGCGACCCTTCTCGTCCGTCTGGATCACCTTGACCTTGACGTGCTGGCCTTCCTTCAGGTAGTCGTTGATGTCCTTCACGCGCTCGTTGACGATTTCCGAGATGTGCAGCAGGCCGTCCTTGCCCGGCAGCAGGTTCACGATCGCACCGAAATCGAGCAGCTTCAGCACCGTGCCTTCGTACACCTGGCCGACTTCGATCTCGGCCGTGATGTTCTCGATGCGCTTCTTCGCTTCGGCCATGCCTTCGCTGTTCGTGCTCGCGATCGTCACGACGCCGTCATCCGAGATGTCGATCGTCGTGCCGGTTTCTTCGGTCAGCGCGCGGATCACCGAACCGCCCTTGCCGATCACGTCGCGGATCTTTTCCGGGTTGATCTTGATCGTGATCATGCGCGGTGCGAATTCCGACAGCTGCGTGTTCGCACCCGCCACTGCCGACGTCATCTTGCCGAGGATGTGCATGCGGCCTTCCTTCGCCTGCGCGAGCGCGACCTGCATGATTTCCTTCGTGATGCCCTGGATCTTGATGTCCATCTGCAGCGCGGTCACGCCTTGCTCGGTGCCCGCGACCTTGAAGTCCATGTCGCCGAGGTGATCTTCGTCGCCGAGGATGTCGGTCAGCACCGCGAACTTGTTGCCTTCGAGGATCAGGCCCATCGCGATGCCCGCGACGTGCGCCTTCATCGGCACGCCGGCGTCCATCAGCGCGAGGCAGCCGCCGCACACCGACGCCATCGACGACGAACCGTTCGACTCGGTGATTTCCGACACGACGCGGATCGAGTAGCCGAATTCGTCGGCGCTCGGCAGGCACTTGACCAGCGCGCGCTTCGCAAGGCGGCCGTGGCCGATTTCGCGGCGCTTCGGCGAGCCGACGCGGCCCGTTTCGCCGGTCGCGAACGGGGGCATGTTGTAGTGGAGCATGAAGCGCTCGCGGTATTCGCCTTCGAGCGCGTCGATGATCTGCTCGTCACCCTTCGTGCCGAGCGTCGCGACGACGAGCGCCTGCGTCTCGCCACGCGTGAACAGCGCCGAGCCGTGGGTGCGCGGCAGCACGCCCGTGCGGATCTCGATCGGGCGCACGGTGCGCGTGTCGCGGCCGTCAATGCGCGGCTCGCCGTTCAGGATCTGCGAACGGACGATCTTCGCCTCGATGTCGAACAGGACGTTGCCGACGGTGGCCTTGTCGGCCGCGACCGCACCGGCCGCCTGCGCGTCTTCCTCGAGCTTCGCCGAGGTCGCCGCGTAGACTTCCTTCAGCTTCGTCGAGCGGGCCTGCTTGTCGCGGAGCTGGTAAGCGGCGAGCAGGTCGTTCTGCGCCAGCTCGGTCACGCGGGCAATCAGCGCCTCGTTCTTCGGCGCCGGCTGCCAGTCCCACTCGGGCTTGCCGCCTTCGCGCACCAGTTCGTGGATCGCGTCGATCGCCACCTGCATCTGCTCGTGGCCGAACACGACCGCGCCCAGCATCACTTCTTCCGACAGCTGGTCCGCTTCCGACTCGACCATCAGCACCGCGCGCTCCGTACCCGCGACGACGAGGTCGAGGCTCGACGCCTTGATCTGGTCACGCGTCGGGTTCAGCACGTAGGCATTGTCGATGTAGGCCACGCGGGCGGCGCCGACCGGGCCGTTGAACGGCAGGCCCGACACGGCGAGCGCAGCCGACGCGCCGATCAGCGCGGGGATGTCCGCCGGGATTTCCGGGTTCACGGACAGCACGTGGATCACGACCTGCACTTCGTTGTAGAAGCCTTCCGGGAACAGCGGACGCAGCGGACGGTCGATCAGGCGCGACGTCAGCGTCTCGTGCTCCGACGGACGGCCTTCGCGGCGGAAGAAGCCGCCCGGGATCTTGCCGGCCGAGTAGGTCTTCTCGATGTAGTCGACGGTCAGCGGGAAGAAATCCTGGCCCGGCTTCGCCGACTTCGCGCCGACGACGGTCGCGAGCACGACGGTGTCTTCGACGTCGACGATCACGGCGCCGCTTGCCTGGCGCGCGATTTCACCGGTTTCGAGGCGGACCTTGTGCTGGCCCCACTGGAATTCCTTCACGACCTTGTTGAACATGGACATGGTTGCTCCTTTGGATTCGTTCATAACATTCGCCGCGCCGGCAAACCGATGCGGCGGCGTCCCGGCCGATTCACCCGGAGCAAGGTGTGTTTTTTATGCCATTCCAGCGCGGCGCTCGCGCAGCGGCGCGCTGGAATGACACAAATCCTGACCCCGGTATCGGCCGTTCGGGCAGCCCGGCGCTAAACGGCCTGGCAGCCCGCGGTGCGCGTGACGCTACGCACCGCGCAAAAACAAAATGCCTGTATCAGCGCACTGACACAGGCATCTTGCTGACGGCAATCGCGCCGATTACTTACGCAGACCGAGCTTCTCGATCAGCGCGCGGTAACGGTCGGCATCCTTGCCCTTGAGGTAGTCGAGCAGCTTGCGGCGGCGGCTCACCATGCGCAGCAGGCCGCGGCGGCTGTGGTGATCCTTCGCGTGGGTCTTGAAGTGACCCGTCAGTTCCGTAATGCGTGCGGTCAGCAGCGCAACCTGGACTTCGGGCGAACCCGTGTCATTGGTGCCACGGGCGAACTGAGCAACGACTTCCGACTTCTTGATATCTGCGACAGACATTTGATTTCCTTTCTAACTGAACAGGCGGACACGGAAGAATGGCCGTGCCGTGATTTACAACCTGACTTACAACCGGGCGGCATTGTAGCACAAGTCCGCGCCACGCCGAACCGGTTTGTCACGGGCGCGTCATCGAGCAGGTGGACGGCATCTCCGTCTGCTGCTGCGGCACCGCCAGCACCGTACGAAAGCCGTAGCCCGAGCCCTCGTTGTCGAAACGCACGCCCGGCGCGCCGGCCTTGTCCATGTCGATCACGTATAGGGGCTGGATCAGCTGGTGATCCTGCGCGCGCATCCGCGACGGATGGAAGCCGTTGTCGAACGACAGCCCTTCGAGCGCGCGCGCGACGGCCACCGGATCGGCCGAGCCCGCGCGGTTCATCGCTGCCGCGAGCATCTCGATCATCAGGCTCATCCGCAGCACCGGGTAATCGTCCTGCGCGGCCGGGAAACGGGTCCGGAACGCGCGGTAGAACGTGTCCGACTTCGCGCCGCCCGCGTTCGGATGCCAGTCCGCGACGGCAACCACGTGCCCGACGCCCGCGTCGCCGAGCGCCGCCGGCGCGCCGAGGCTGTTGCCGTAGAACGTGTAGAACCTCGCGTTCAGCCCCTGCTCGCGCGCGGCCTTCACGAGCAGCGTCAGGTCGTTGCCCCAGTTGCCGGTCACGACCGCGTCGGCGCCGCTCGCGCGGATCTTGGCGACGTACGGCGCGAAATCCTTGATCCGCCCGATCGGATGGAATTCGTCGCCGACCACCGCGACGTCGGGCCGCCGCGCCGCCAGCGCCTGCCGCGCGAGCGTGCTGACGTCATGGCCGAAGCTGTAGTCCTGGTTCAGCAGGTAGACCTTGCGCAGTGCGCGGTCGCGCGCCATCACGTCGGCGAGCGCCGCCATCCGCATCCCAGCGTGCGCGTCGAAGCGAAAGTGCCAGAAGCTGCAGCGCGCACCGGTCAGCGCCGGGTCGTCGGCCGAGTAATTGAGGAACAGCATCCGTGCGTCGGGATTGCGCGCGTTCTGTTTGTCCAGCGCCGCGACGAGCGCGGCCGCGACCGCCGAGCTGTTGCCCTGCGCGATGAAGCCGATGTGCCGGTCCGCCGCCGCGCGCAGCTGGACCAGCGCCTCTTCGGGGCTGCCCTTGCTGTCGAGCACGACGAGTTCGAGCGGATGCGGGCCGTCGCCGAGCTTCACGCCGCCGGCCGCGTTGACCTGCTCGACGCCGAACCGCAGGTTGCGCTCGACCGCGGCGCCCGCGTTCGCGAACGGACCGGACATCCCCTCGATCAGTGCGATCCGCACCGGCTCGCCCGCCGCGAACGCGGACGCCGCGAGCAGCCATCCCGCGCTCCATGCGAGCGCACAACGCTTCCAGACCTGCATCGGTTTTCCTGCTCCCGAATCTGCATGAGAAGCGCGGATCATAGGCTCGCCGGCCCCGTGCGGGCAAGCGCGCGCGCCTGCCGGCGATCCCGCACCGATTTTTTCCGGCCGATGTGCCGGCGCGCACGGTCCGTGATACAACAAGCGTATTCCCGTGTTTTCTGGAGAACCCCATGCGTAATCGTCTCCCGGTGCTGCTCGCCTGCACTGCGGCGCTCTTCGCCGGTTGCGCGCAGCCGTGGCAGCAATATCAGGCTGGCCAGGACCAGTCGGCGATCGTCGCGCGCATGGGGCCGCCGCGCGAGATCTACGACCTGCCCGGCGGCGGCAAGCGCCTGATGTGGCCGACCCAGCCGATGGGCGAGTTCACGGTCGCTGCCGACGTCGACGGATCCGGCAAGATCGTCAACGTGCGCCAGGTGCTGCAGCCGAGCGAGTTCTATCGCGCGGAGATCGGCAAATGGACGAAGACCGACGTGCTCGTCAATTTCGGCCGCCCGGTCGAGACGTCCTATTTCCCGCTGATGAAGCGCGAGGCGTGGACCTACCGCTACCTCGAGGACAACGTCTGGTACATGATGTACAGCTTCTATTTCGACCAGCAGGGCATCCTGCGGCTCACGCAGAAGACGCCCGACCCGCTGCACGATCCCGACCGCCGCAATCTCTTCTGAACAAATCGCGCGATTTTCGCGCATTCCCTGCAATGGCCATTCACCAATTGATGCGTGATTGGCCTTTCTTTTTTACCACCTTGAATAATCGACTCAATCGATATTTCGGCAATCTTTTCCAGACCAATAACGATTGATCCGGATTGGCCGAATGCCCCGCCACACCTGGGTTCGCCGGAAAATCGCACCAGCAATACATCTAATGCATCGCAATGGTGCATTGAATCCAGTATCTCAACTTAATTTGCAACAATTTGTTTCAGCGCCCACCGGCGCTCAGGGCATACCCCTAATATCCGTTCTTATTGAACCTTTCAATTCAGAAAGCATTCCGCCCCACCCATTTCGCCGGCTATTTTTTCCCATTATCAAAGAGGAGTCCTCATGAATCGCCCCAAGAGCATGCTGGTGGCCAACATCGCCTGGGCCCGCGAAACGCGCGAACGCACGCCCGGGTTCTTCGACGCGCTCGCGCGCGGCCAGAACCCGCGCGTGCTGTGGATCGGCTGCGCGGACAGCCGCGTGCCGGCCGAGACCATCACGCAAAGCGCGCCCGGCGACCTGTTCGTCCATCGCAACATCGCGAACCTGTTCCACCCCGACGACGACAACTGCGCGAGCGTGCTCGAGTACGCGGTGCGCGTGCTCGACGTCGATCACGTGATCGTGTGCGGACATTACGGCTGCGGCGGCGTACGCGCATCGCTGCTGCCGCCGCCGGCCGGCCTGCCGCACGTCGCGCGCCGCATCGCGCCGCTATGCGCGCTCGCGCGGCGCCATCGCGACACGCTCGCAGGCCTCGACGACACGGCCGCAGCCGACCGTCTCGCCGAGCTGAACGTGCTCGAACAGGTCCGCGCGCTGCGCGCATCGCCGATCGTGCGCGACCGCGAACGGCCGCCGCTCGTGCACGGCTGGATCTTCTCGCTCGCGGACGGCCGCCTGAAGGAGCTCGACTCCGGTTACGCGGCCCGGCCGGCCCACGACGCGGCCGTACAAGCCGCCCCCGTGCCGGCGCTCGGCTGATCGCGCCCCGCTCCGATACGCCAACGGAACCCCTCCCCATCATGAATCTGAACGAGCGTCTGTTCACCCTGCCGCGCGACATCGTCGCCGGCATCGTCGTGTTCCTCGTCGCACTGCCGCTGTGTCTCGGCATCGCCAACGCGTCCGGCGTCGAGCCATTCGCCGGGCTCGTGTCCGGCATCGTCGGCGGGCTCGTCGTCGCGCTGCTGAGCGGCTCGTCGCTGTCGGTCAGCGGCCCCGCCGCCGGACTCGTCGTGATCGTCGTCGAAGGGATCGCGCAGCTCGGCAGCTTTTCCGCGTTCCTGCTCGCGGTATTGCTGTCCGGCGTCCTGCAGTTCGCCTTCGGGATGCTGCGCGCCGGCCGTTTCGCCGCGTACGTGCCGTCGCCCGTCATCAAGGGCATGCTCGCGGCGATCGGGCTGCTGCTGATCGTCAAGCAGATCCCGTTCGCACTCGGCATCGGAGGCGCCGCTGCGCAGCCGCTTGCCGCGCTGCCAGGCCTGCCCGCCGCGTGGACGGCCGCGGCCATCGCGCTCGGCTCGCTCGCGCTGCTGATCTCATGGGAGACCCCCGCGCTGCGCCGCTTCGCGCTGGTGCGCGCGGTACCGGCGCCGCTCGCGGTCGTCGTGCTCGGCATCGCCGCCACGCTCGTGCTCGGCGCGCTGGCACCTGCGTTCGCGCCGGGCGCCACGCATCGCGTCGCGCTGCCCGAACTCGCGTCGTTTGCCGCATTGGCGGCGTCGCTGAAGCACGCGGAACTGGGGCCGAATTTCGCGCAGCTCGTGAATCCCGACGTCTGGCGGGTGGCGATCACGCTCGCCGTCGTCGCGAGCCTCGAGACGCTGCTGAGCCTCGAAGCGGTCGAGCAGATCGATCCGAAGCGCCGGCCGGTGCAGCCCGATCGCGAGCTGAAGGCGCAAGGCGTCGGCAACCTCGTCGCGGGCGCGGTGGGCGGCCTGCCAATCACGTCGGTGATCGTGCGCAGTTCAGTGAATGTCCACGCGGGCGCGCAAAGCCGGATGTCGGCGATCGTCCACGGCGCGCTGCTGCTCGTCAGCGTGTTCGCGCTCACGGGCCTCATCAACCTGATCCCGCTCGCGAGCCTCGCCGCGATCCTGATCCATACGGGCTTCAAGCTCGCGAAGCCCGCGCTGTTCCGGTCGGTCATGAAGCAAGGGCCGGCCGCGTTCGCGCCGTTTGCCGCGACGATCGCGGGCGTGCTCGCCGTCGACCTGCTGTTCGGCATCGCGCTCGGCCTCGCGTGCAGCGTCCTCACGGTGGCCGTCGCGAACCTGAAGAGCCCCGTCACGCTTGCGCAGCACGACGATCACTACCTGCTGTCGTTCCGCAAGGACGTGTCGTTTCTCGGCAAGGTGCAGGTGAAGCACCATCTGCGGCACATTCCGGACCGCGCGGCGGTGATCATCGACGCAACGCGCGCCGACTACATCGACCATGACGTGCTCGAGCTGCTCGACGCATTCGTCGCGGATGCGCCGCGGCGCGGAATCGCGGTCGAATTCCGCCGGCCGGCCCCGCCGCCCCACCCGGCCGCGCGGCGCTGGCAGTTCCGCGCGCCGGCCGCGGAATGAGCGCCGCATGACAAAACGCCCCGGGCGGCTCGCGGCCGCCCGGGGCGTTTCGATCGTGCGCGACGCGCTTACGAGCGCTGCGGATTCAGCTTGTCGTCCTTCGCGTGCAGCTTGTTCAGCGCCGCGATGTAGGCCTTCGCGGACGCCGCGACGATGTCCGGATCGGTGCCGACGCCGTTGACGATCCGCCCGCTCTTCGACAGGCGCACGGTCACTTCGCCCTGCGCCTGCGTGCCGGTCGTGATCGCGTTGACCGAGTACAGCAGCAGCTCGGAGCCGCTGCCGACTTCGCTTTCGATCGCATTGAGCGTCGCATCGACCGGGCCGTTGCCGCGCGCCTCGCCGGTCACTTCCTTGCCTTCGACCGCGAACACGACCTTCGCGTGCGGCTGCTCGCCCGTCTCCGAATGCTGCGCGAGCGACACGAACTTGAAGTGCTCCTGCTCGGCGGCTTGCGCGGCTTCCTCGGACACGATCGCGATGATGTCCTCGTCGAAGATCTCCGACTTGCGGTCGGCCAGGTCCTTGAAGCGCATGAATGCGGCGTTCAGCTCGGCTTCGCTGTCGAGCGCGATGCCGAGCTCCTGCAGACGCTGCTTGAACGCGTTGCGGCCCGACAGCTTGCCGAGCACGATCTTGTTCGCGGTCCAGCCCACGTCTTCCGCGCGCATGATCTCGTACGTGTCGCGCGCCTTCAGCACGCCGTCCTGGTGGATGCCCGACGCATGCGCGAACGCGTTCGCGCCGACCACTGCCTTGTTCGGCTGCACGACGAAGCCGGTGATCTGCGACACGAGCTTCGACGTCGGCACGATCTGCGTCGTGTCGATGCCGACGTCGAGACCGAAATAGTCCTTGCGGGTCTTCACGGCCATCACGATTTCCTCGAGCGACGTGTTGCCCGCGCGCTCGCCGAGACCGTTGATCGTGCATTCGACCTGCCGCGCGCCGCCGATCTTCACGCCGGCGAGCGAGTTCGCGACCGCCATCCCGAGGTCGTTGTGGCAGTGCACCGAGAAGATCGCCTTGTCCGAGTTCGGAATGCGCTCGCGCAGCGTCTTCACGAGGTTGCCGTACAGCTCCGGCACGCCGTAGCCGACCGTGTCGGCGATGTTGATCGTCGTCGCGCCTTCGGCGATCACGGCTTCCAGCACGCGGCACAGGAAATCCATGTCCGAGCGGCTACCGTCTTCCGGCGAGAATTCGACGTTGTCGGTGAACTTGCGCGCGAAGCGCACCGCGAGACGCGCCTGCTCGAACACCTGGTCGGGCGTCATCCGCAGCTTCTTCTCCATGTGCAGCGGCGACGTCGCAATGAACGTGTGGATCCGGAAGCTCTCGGCCGGCTTCAGCGCGTCGGCCGCACGCTGGATGTCCTTGTCGTTCGCCCGCGCCAGCGAGCAGATCGTGCTGTCCTTCACGAGGCCCGCGATCGTGTGGATCGCGTCGAAGTCGCCGTTCGAGCTGGCCGCGAAGCCAGCCTCGATCACGTCGACCTTCATCCGTTCGAGGTGTTTCGCGATCCGGATTTTCTCTTCCTTCGTCATCGACGCGCCGGGCGACTGCTCGCCGTCACGCAACGTCGTATCGAAAATGATCAGCTTGTCTGTCATGGGGTGCTCCAAGGCTCTTTGTTCGGGGGTACAACGAGACGGGTTTGCGCCACCGCTGGCGACGCTGAACGACAGACGAGCCTGGACGGGGGGCGAAAACGATCAGCGCGGCAGGCGCGCTAGCGCTAGCGCGCATAGCGGCGCACCGGCTGGAAGGAGGGAGAGGCGGGAAAACGCAGTCATGCCGAAGACTATAGCGGCATTCCGCGGGGCGCGCAATCGGACGGCGCCCGAAGCGCGCATCAAAAAGGGGCAAATAAAAACGGCGGCCCGCAGGCCGCCGCTCAGGCGCGTATTGCACGCATTGCGCATCAATGCTCGCGCTGCGACGAGCGCGCCGGATTCGGGCGCCCGCGCACCGCCATGTAGGCCCAGAACACGTAGCCGGACAGCCCGTACAGCACGAACAGGCAGAACAGCATCAGCGGCGGATCGGACGACACCAGCACGAACGCGACGACGACCAGCAGCGTCGCCGCGAACGGCACGCGATGGCGCACGTCGAGCGCCTTGCCGCTGTAGAACGGCGCGTTCGACACCATCGTGACGCCTGCGTAGATGGTCAGCACGAATGCGACCCACGGCAGCCAGCCGAGCTTCATCGGCACGCGGTTGTCGGTCGCAAGCCACACGAAGCCGGCGATCAGCGCCGCGGCGGCCGGGCTCGGCAGCCCCTGGAAGAAGCGCTTGTCGACGACGCCGATGTTCGTGTTGAAGCGCGCGAGACGCAGCGCGGCACCCGAGCAGTAGACGAACGCGGCGAGCCAGCCCCAGCGGCCGAGATCCTTCAGCACCCATTCGTACATCACGAGCGCCGGCGCGACGCCGAACGACACCATGTCGGACAGGCTGTCGAACTGCTCGCCGAACGCGCTTTGCGTGTGCGTCATCCGTGCGACCCGTCCGTCCATCCCGTCGAGCACCATCGCCGCGAAAATCGCGATCGCGGCGATCTCGAAGCGCACGTTCATCGCCTGCACGACCGCGAAGAACCCGCAGAACAGCGCGGCGGTCGTGAACGCGTTCGGCAGCAGGTAGATGCCGCGCGTCTTCAGGAACTGCTGGCGCGCGACACGGCGGCTTTCGAGCGGCGCGGGATCCGGCGAGATCGACTTGTTACGGCGGAACGGCCGCGGCACCTGGGTGTTGCCGTTGCGCGGCCGGCGCGGTTTGAATGCGGCCATCGTGCGCCCCGTCGCTTACTGTTCCAGCTCGGCGAGGATCGTCGACGACGCGTAGACCTTCTCGCCGATCGACACCTTCGCGCGGCTGCCGATCGGCAGGTACACGTCGACGCGCGAACCGAAGCGGATGAAGCCGTAGCGCTGGCCGCGCGACAGCGGCTCGCCAGCGCGCACATAGCACAGGATGCGGCGCGCGACGAGGCCGGCGATCTGCACGGCGGTAACGGTCTTGCCGCTCGCGGTCTGGATCACGACCGCATTGCGCTCGTTCTCGGTCGATGCCTTGTCGATCGCCGCGTTCAGGAACGCGCCCGGGAAATACTCGACCTTGGTCACCGCGCCGTCGACCGGCGAACGCTGCGAGTGAACGTTGAAGACGTTCATGAACACACTGATCTTCAGCGCTTCGCGGTTCGCGTACGGGTCCTGCGCGGTCTCGACCGCGACGATGCGGCCGTCGGCCGGGCACAGCACCGCGTTCAGCTGTGCCGGGATCGGGCGCTGCGGGTCGCGGAAGAACTGGACGACGAAGACGACCAGCAGCCAGAACGGCCACGCGAAGCCGAAGCCCCCGACGGCATGGATCAACAGCGCGACGACAGCTGCAATCGCGATGAACGGCCAGCCTTCGCGCGCGATGATCGGATGAGGATAGTTCATGGATTCGTTCTGTATTCGGTGAATTGCAAAGCCCGTAGCATAACAAAAGCCGCCCGGGGCACTGCTGCCTTCGGACGGCTTTTTGAAACCGACCCTCCACTCGAAGGGCCGGAACAGCACGCGGAGCTTAGTTCTTCGACTGGTCGACGAGCTTGTTCTTCGCGATCCACGGCATCATCGCACGCAGCTTCGCACCGACCTGCTCGATCTGGTGCTCGGCCGTCAGGCGGCGGCGCGACTGCAGCGTCGGCGCACCGGCCTTGTTCTCGAGGATGAAGCTCTTCGCGTATTCGCCGGTCTGGATGTCGGTCAGGCACTGCTTCATCGCCTTCTTCGTCTCTTCCGTGACGACGCGCGGGCCCGTCACGTACTCGCCGTATTCGGCGTTGTTCGAGATCGAGTAGTTCATGTTCGCGATGCCGCCTTCGTAGATCAGGTCGACGATCAGCTTCAGCTCGTGCAGGCACTCGAAGTACGCCATTTCCGGCGCGTAGCCTGCCTCGACCAGCGTCTCGAAACCGGCCTTGATCAGCTCGACGGTACCGCCGCACAGCACGGCCTGCTCGCCGAACAGGTCGGTTTCCGTCTCTTCACGGAAGTTCGTCTCGATGATGCCGGCACGGCCGCCGCCGTTCGCTGCTGCGTACGACAGCGCGATGTCGCGCGCCGCGCCCGACTTGTTCTGTGCAACCGCGATCAGGTGCGGCACGCCGCCACCCTGCGAGTAGGTGCCGCGCACCGTGTGGCCCGGCGCCTTCGGCGCGACCATGATCACGTCGAGGTCCGCACGCGGGATCACCTGGCCGTAGTGGACGTTGAAGCCGTGCGCGAATGCGAGCGCCGCGCCCTGCTTGATGTTCGCGTGCACTTCCTTCGCGTACACGTCGGCGATCTGCTCGTCCGGCAGCAGCATCATCACGACGTCGGCGCCCTTCACGGCTTCGGCGACTTCCTTCACCGCGAGGCCGGCGTTCTCGGCCTTGCTCCACGACGCGCCGCCCTTGCGCAGGCCGACCGTCACGTTCACGCCGCTGTCCTTCAGGTTCAGCGCGTGTGCGTGGCCTTGCGAGCCGTAGCCGATGATCGTGACTTGCTTGCCCTTGATGAGGGAGAGATCGGCGTCTTTGTCGTAGAAAACGTTCATGATTGTTCCTTCGCTAATTCAGATATTCAAAAATTCGTTCGATTGAGTACTGCGGGCCGGGACATGACGGCGCACCCGGCGTGCCTCTCTGGCATCACACCTTCAGGATGCGCTCGCCGCGTCCGATGCCGGAGCTGCCGGTGCGCACGGTCTCGAGGATCGCGCCCGCGTCCAGCCCCTGGATGAATGCGTCGAGCTTGTCGCTCGCGCCCGTCAATTCGATCGTGTAGGTCTTTTCGGTCACGTCGATGATGCGGCCCCGGAAAATATCCGACATCCGCTTCATCTCTTCGCGCTCCTTGCCCACTGCACGTACCTTGATCAGCATCAGCTCGCGTTCGATGTGTGCACCGTCGGTCAGGTCCACCACTTTCACCACCTCGATCAGGCGGTTCAGATGCTTCGTGATCTGTTCGATCACGTCGTCGGAGCCGATGGAAACGATGGTGAGCCGCGACAGCGATTGGTCTTCGGTCGGCGCCACCGTCAAGGTTTCGATGTTGTAGCCGCGTGCGGAGAACAGACCGACCACGCGCGACAGCGCGCCCGGTTCGTTTTCCAGCAGGACGGAAATGATGTGTCTCATGTTCGCTTCTTCCAGAATATATCCGTGTCGATTAGCCTGCGTCGCGCACCGCCGCGTGCCGCGCCGCCCTTCGTGAAGGCGGCCGCCCGCGGCCGGGCGCGCGTCGCGCCGTTACAGGTCTTCCGATCCGAGCAGCATCTCGGTGATGCCCTTGCCGGCCTGGACCATCGGCCAGACGTTTTCGGTCGGATCGGTCTGGAAGTCGAGAAATACGGTGCGGTCCTTCAGGCGCAGCGCTTCCTTCAGCGCCGGCTCGACGTCCGCAGTCTTTTCAATACGCATGCCGACGTGGCCGTAAGCCTCGGCGAGCTTCACGAAATCCGGCAGCGCATCCATGTACGAATGCGAATAGCGCTTGCTGTATTCGATCTGCTGCCACTGGCGGACCATGCCGAGGTAGCGGTTGTTCAGCGAAATGATCTTCACGGGCGTGTCGTACTGCAGGCAGGTCGACAGTTCCTGGATGCACATCTGGATCGAGCCTTCGCCCGTGATGCACAGCACGTCGTCGTCCGGGTGCGCCATCTTGACGCCCATCGCTGCCGGCAGGCCGAAGCCCATCGTGCCGAGGCCGCCCGAATTGATCCAGCGGCGCGGCTTGTTGAAGCGGTAGAACTGCGCGGCCCACATCTGGTGCTGGCCGACGTCGGAACACACGAACGCGTTGCCGTCCGTCAGCTCCCACGCCTTCTCGACCACGTACTGCGGCTTGATGATCTCGCTTTCACGGTCGTACTTCAGGCAGTCCTTCGCGCGCCAGCCTTCGATGTCCTTCCACCATTGCGCGAGCGCTTCGGTGTCCGGGCCGTGCTCGGCCGTCTGCAGCTGCTCGATCAGTTCCTTCAGCACCTCCTTCACGTCGCCGACGATCGGGATATCGACCTTCACGCGCTTCGAGATCGACGACGGGTCGATATCGATGTGGATGATCTTGCGCGGACGCGACGCGAAGTGCGCCGGGTCGCCGATCACGCGGTCGTCGAAGCGGGCGCCGATCGCGATCAGCACGTCGCAGTGCTGCATCGCCATGTTCGCTTCGTAGGTGCCGTGCATGCCGAGCATGCCGAGGAATTTCTTGTCCGACGCGCGATAGCCGCCGAGGCCCATCAGCGTGTTGGTGACCGGGTAGCCGAGCAGGTCCGCGAACTGGTTCAGCTCGCGCGACGCGTCGGCGAGGATAATGCCGCCGCCGGTGTAGATGTACGGGCGCTTCGCCGACAGCAGCAGCGACACGGCCTTGCGGATCTGGCCCGAGTGGCCTTTCGTGACCGGGTTGTACGAACGCAGCGACACGCTCTTGACCGGCACGTACTCGCACGGCGTCTTCGAGATGTCCTTCGGGATGTCGATCAGCACCGGGCCCGGGCGGCCGGTGCGCGCGATGTAGAACGCCTTCTTGACCGTTTCGGCGAGTTCGCGCACGTCCTTCACGAGGAAGTTGTGCTTCACGCACGGACGCGTGATGCCGACCGTGTCGCATTCCTGGAACGCGTCCTGGCCGATCGCCGCAGTCGGCACCTGGCCGCTGATCACGACCATCGGGATCGAATCCATGTAGGCCGTCGCGATGCCGGTCACCGCGTTGGTGACGCCGGGGCCGGACGTCACGAGACAGACGCCGACGTTGCCGGTGGAACGCGCATACGCGTCGGCTGCGTGCACGGCCGCCTGCTCGTGGCGCACCAGCACGTGCTGAATCTTGTCCTGCTTGTAGAGCTCGTCGTAGATATAGAGAACCGAGCCGCCGGGGTAGCCCCAGATGAATTCGACGTTTTCGTCGGCCAGTGCCTTCATGAGCACGGTGGCGCCGATCGAGTCGCTATCGGGAGGAGAAAGGGGTTCCGACGTGGAGAATTCCGCGCTGGGCATGTTCATCGTTGACCTATCGAATTTTCGGCAAAAAATTGATCGGGTGCTCTCTGCCGGGCTTGTGGCTCGGGTTCAAGCGGCGCGTCCAGTTTGAAGGGCGGGCTTCTTGGGCCAGCCTCAAATGAGACCATCACTTATGTTGCGAACGGACGACGATAGCGGGTCGCGCGGACGCCGTCAAGTGAAATGTCCCGCAGCGCACCATCGACATCCGGCTGCGCCCGCATATCGCGGCTCGCGCACAACGCGCGGATCCGGCCCCGGTGTCAAGCATCGCGAAAATTTGTTAGCATCCGCGGGTTTTACGAAATTTTTCGACCCTCTTCACGCCGCAGTCCGCAGCGCATACCTTCACGGAATGGCATCAGACAAGGAACTCGCCGACTTTCTGGCGGGCGTCGAAAGGCGCGCGTTCAAGCAGGCTGCCTACGCGGTACGCGACGACGACGCATCGCTCGACATCGTGCAGGACGCGATGATCAAGCTGGCAGAAAAATACGGCGACCGCCCGGCCGCCGAGTTGCCACTGCTGTTCCAGCGGATCCTGCAGAACACGATCCACGACTGGTTCCGCCGGCAAAAGGTCCGCAACACCTGGGTCACGCTCTTTTCGTCGCTCAACAATACGGACGACGAAGACTTCGACCCCCTAGAGACGCTCGAATCGGCGGACCAGACCCCGGGCGTCGAGAGCAGCGAGCACCAGCTCGAACGGGAGCAGGTCCTGGCCCTGATCGACGAAGAAATCCAGAAACTTCCGGCGCGTCAACGGGAAGCGTTCCTGATGCGTTACTGGGAAGATATGGATGTCGCCGAGACTGCCGCCGCAATGGGGTGCTCCGAAGGCAGCGTCAAGACGCACTGCTCGCGAGCCACCCATACGCTGGCACACGCGCTCAAGGCCAAAGGAATCACGCTATGAGCTCCAATCCCGCAAACCGAGAACTCGAATTCGCGCTGAAGGTGCGCCGCGCGCTCGACGAGCGTTCCGCCGCGCTGCCTGCTGCCACCACCGACCGACTGGCTGCGGCCCGCCGGGCTGCGCTCGCGCGCAAGAAACCCGAGCCCGCAACGGCGCCGGTGTTCGTGCCCGCATTGGCGGGCGCGGCCGGTGCGTACGGGCCGGTCCGCGCACCTGCCGGCCCGCCGGCGTCGTTCGCGCGCCGCCTGCTGCGCGCGTGGCCGCTCGCGCTGCTGCTCGCAGGGCTCGTCGGCATCGCGTACTGGGAAGACATGCAGCGCACCGCCGAGCTGGCCGACATCGACGCGGCGATGCTCAGCGACGACCTGCCGCTCAACGCTTATCTCGATCACGGGTTCAACGCGTATCTTTCGCACGCCCACTAAACCAATACGCAACGAGGGGACCGCACGGGTGAGTCAGAAACACGGCCTGGCCGTATTCTTCGGATGCGTGATCGCGATCGCCATCGCCTACGTCGCCACGTATTCGCGCTTTCACCCGGAACCCGCGGCGGTCGCCGCCGCGACCGGCGCGCCCGCCATCGCGTCCGCCGCCATCGCGCTCACCACCGATCTCGCGCCGCTCCCCGCGGCGAGCGGCCCGCTGTCGTGGGCGCGCCTGTCGCCCGCGCAGCACGTCGCGCTCGCGCCGTTCGCCGAACAATGGGATTCGTTCAGCGACGCACGCAAGCGGAAATGGCTGAAGATCGCGTCGCGTTTCCCGAAGATGACGCCTGACGAGCAAAAGCGCCTGCAGGAGCGCATGACCGAATGGGTCAAGATGACGCCCGATCAGCGCCGCGTCGCGCGCGAAAACTACCAGGTCGCGAAGGGGCTGTCCGCACAGGCACGCGAGCGCGCATGGAAGGCCTACCAGCAACTGCCCGAGGAGCAGAAGGAGCGCCTCGCGGCCGTCGAGCGCCGCCGCCGGCCCTCCGTCGTCAGCGCGCCGCCGACCGGCAAGGGCGACCGCGACGTCCGCCGCCTCGTCAACGCGCACGACCATCCGGCCAGCAACCCGAATGTCGTGCCGCAGCCGCAGCCCGCATCGAGCGGTGCGGCCGCCGCGCCGCCAGCCGTCGCTTCGTCCACCTCGGGCACCACGCCGGTGCCGGCCACGGTCACGCCCGTGTCGCCCGCCGACGCGCCGTCGCTGTTCAAGGGATCCTGAGCGGCCGTGCCGCACGCCCCCGTGAACTCCACCGTGCTCGCCGCCCCGCCGTCCGTCCGGCGGCGCCTCGCCGCGATGCTGTACGAGGGCGTGCTGCTGTTCGGCATCGTGTTCTTCGCCGGCCTCGCGTTCAGCCTCGCGACGCAGCAGCGCAACGGCCTCGTCCATCACAACCTGCTTGCCGCGTGGATCGCGCTCGTCGTCGGCGCATATTTCGTCTGGTTCTGGACCCACGGCGGCCAGACGCTGCCGATGAAGACATGGCGCCTGCGGATCGAGTCGGCTGCCGGCCGGCCGCTGACCGCCGGGCATGCGCTCGTCCGCTACGCGTTCGGCTGGCTGTGGTTCCTGCCGCCGCTCGCGCTGCATCCGCTTCTCGGCCTGTCGGTGCCCGTCACGCTGGCGCTTGCCGGCGCGTGGATCGCCATCTGGGCCGGTGCCGCTCGGCTGAACCCTACGCGCCAGTTCCCGCACGACCTGCTCGCGCGCACCCGCATCGTCGCGCTGCCGCGCTAACGCCTGCATACCAGCCGCATAGCGCCCGCACCGCGCGTTCCACGCGCATGCCGACGGCCAGCGGTTTCGACGCACGCGGACCGTTACGGCCGGCCGCACCGCGCCGCGTGAAAATTCACCCCTGAACACGGCTTGCACGCCGTAATAAGAACGTCTCGTGACTGTCACGGCACAGTCACGCCCGCATGGCGGAATGCCGGTACTGTCAACCGGCGCGAGTCATGCATGGGCCAGAAAACGTCCGCGACCCCTCTGTTTCGTCACCCTCTCGGCGCCCGCGCCGCCACCGCTTTCCTGTCCGGCTCGGCCGCGGCCGATGCCCTCGCCGCGCAAGACCCGCCCGCCGCGCACGCGAGGCAGCACGACGACCACGAACCGTCCGCCCATCGCTACCGCACCATCTGGCTGTCCGACATCCACCTCGGCTCGAGCGGCTGCCAGGCGCCCTACCTGCTCGACTTCCTGCGTCACAACGACTCGGAATACCTGTACCTCGTCGGCGACATCATCGACGGCTGGCAGCTGAAGAAAGGCTGGTACTGGCCGCAGGCACACAACGACGTCGTGCAGAAGATCTTGCGCAAGGCGCGCAAGGGCACGCAGGTCGTCTACATCCCCGGCAACCACGACGAAGGCGCGCGGCAGTTCTGCGACCTCGCGTTCGGCGACATCCAGGTGCGCGGCGAGGCCTTCCACACGACGCTCGCGGGCAAACGTTTGTGGATCGTGCACGGCGACCTGTTCGACGGCGTGATCCAGCATGCGAAGTGGCTCGCCTATCTCGGCGACACGCTGTACACGCTGATCCTCGTGCTGAACCGCTGGTTCAACCGGATCCGCAGCCGCCTCGGCTTCCAGTACTGGTCGCTGTCGCAGTACCTGAAGCACCAGGTGAAGAACGCGGTCAACTTCATCTCGCAGTTCGAGACCGTGATGACCGACGAGGCGCGCCGCCGCGGCTGCGACGGCGTCGTGTGCGGCCACATCCACAAGGCGGAGATCCGCGACATCGACGGCGTGCTGTACTGCAACGACGGCGACTGGGTCGAGAGCCTGTCCGCACTCGTCGAAACGATGGAGGGCGAATTGAAGGTCGTCTACTGGACGGTGATGCGCACGCCGTCCGAATCCGCATCGCGCAAGACCAAAGCCACCGCCTGACTCACCCTTACAGGACACATGCCGCGATGAAGATCATGATCGTCACCGACGCGTGGGAACCGCAGGTCAACGGCGTCGTGCGCACGCTGAAGAGCACGTCCCGCGAACTCTCCGCGCTCGGCCACCGCGTCGAAATGCTGACGCCGCTGGAATTTCGCACGGTGCCCTGCCCGACCTACCCGGAAATCCGCCTGTCGATCCTGCCGTACCGCAAGCTGCGCGCGCGGATCGACGCGTTCGCGCCCGATGCGCTGCACATCGCGACCGAAGGCCCGCTCGGCCTCGCCGCGCGCCGCTATGCGCGCGCGCGCAAGCTGCCGTTCACGACCGCGTATCACACGCGCTTTCCCGAATACGTGCAGGCCCGCTTCGGCATCCCGCTGGCCGCGACCTACCGCTTCCTGCACTGGTTCCACGGCCCGTCGCGCGCGGTGATGGCGCCGACCCCGGTCGTCAAGCAGGACCTCGAGAAGTTCGGCTTCACGAATGTCGTGCTGTGGACACGCGGCGTGGATCTCGATATCTTCCGACCCATGGAATCCAAGGTCCTCAACACCGCCCGGCCGATCTTCCTGTATGTCGGGCGCGTCGCGATCGAGAAGAACGTCGAGGCGTTCCTGCGGCTCGACCTGCCCGGCTCGAAATGGGTCGCGGGCGAAGGCCCCGCGCTCGCGGAACTGAAGTCGCGCTATCCGGAAGCGAACTATCTCGGCGTGCTGTCGCAGGCGGAACTCGCGAAGGTGTACGCGGCCGCGGACGTGTTCGTGTTCCCGAGCCGCACCGACACGTTCGGCCTCGTGCTGCTCGAAGCGCTCGCGTGCGGCACGCCGGTCGCCGCGTACCCGGTCACCGGCCCGATCGACGTGCTCGGCGGCGGTACCGCGGGCGCGATGCACGAGGACCTGCAGGAGGCCTGCCTCGAAGCGCTGAAGATCGAGCGCGTGACGGCCCGCGAGTGGGCCGAGCGCTTCTCGTGGCGCGCGGCATCCGAACAGTTCGCGTCGCATCTGCAGCCGCTGCCGAAGGACGCGTACTCGGCTCCCGAAGGTGCTGCCGTTTGAAACGCGACCCGCACGACCGCACACTGTCTGCCGCCACGCGAGCGCAACGGCACGCGCCGTTCGACGAGGACGACCCGTCGCATCATGCGGACGCGGGCCCGCACGAGCCGCTCGGCCCCGACGATCCGCTCGCGCCGCTGGCGCCGAACCCGTACAAGCGCAATCGCGGCCTCACGCGCGCGTGGTATGCGCTCAAGCATTCGCTGAACGGCTTCAAGGTGGCGATCCGCGAGGAAAGCGCGTTCCGCCAGGAGCTCACGCTCGCCGCACTGATGCTGCCGATCGGCGCGTTCGCGCCGGTGCCGGCCGCGTCGCGCGCGCTGTTGATTGCGTCGGTGCTGCTGGTGCTGATCGTCGAGCTGCTGAACTCGAGCGTCGAGGCGGCGATCGACCGCATCTCGCTCGAGCGCCACGAACTGTCGAAGCGCGCGAAGGATCTCGGCAGCGCAGCGGTGACGGTTGCGCTGTTCGCGTGCGTGACGACGTGGGGCTTCGTGCTCGGCCCGGTCGTCATGCGCTGGCTCGGCTACTAGGCCCTTTTCGCGCATTCAGCGCGAACGGCCGCGTGCGCCCGATGCGGCAGTGCATCATCGCCGGGTATGCCCCGATGCTGAAATGCAACCGGGGCGGCGAAACCCCGGTTTATAATCGTCCGCTAGACATAGAACAGTAACCCGCGCCGGACGAATCACGCAGCATCGATTGCAGCGCCCGCCAGTCCGGCACTCACAGGGCCGGACGACATGGAAGCGAAACCTCCCCGCCGCACGCGCGAACGGATTCTCGAGTTGTCGTTGAAACTCTTCAACGAGATCGGCGAACCGAACGTGACCACCACGACGATCGCCGAGGAAATGGAAATCAGTCCAGGCAACCTGTACTACCATTTCCGCAACAAGGACGACATCATCAACAGCATCTTCGCGCAGTTCGAGCAGGCGATCGAAAAGCGCCTGCGCTTTCCCGAAGATCACCGTCCGACAATCGACGAGACATGGTCGTACCTGCAGTACATGGCCGACTTCATGTGGACGTACCGTTTCCTGTATCGCGACCTCAACGACCTGCTCGCGCGCAACCGCACGCTCGAGACGCACTTCAAGCAGATCATCAGCCACAAGGTGCGCTTCGCACGCGAGATGTGCGAGCTGCTCGTCTCCGATGCAGAGATGGTCGCGACGCCCGCCGAGATCGAGGTGATCGCAACCAACATGGCCGTGATCTCGACCTACTGGCTGTCGTACCAGTACGTGATGCACCCGCGCAAGTACAACGACCAGGATGCGATCCGCGAGGAACTGCACCAGGTCAGCATGCACGTGATTTCCGTGATGGCGCCGTACCTGCGCGGCCGCTCGCGGCAGATCTTCGACGATCTCGCGTCCGGCAAGCTGCCGAAGCGCGAGTTCTACGACTACCTGCCGCCGCGCGACGGTTCGCCGCGCGCCGCCGGCGGGACGGCCGGTGCGAAGGACGCAAAGCAATGAAGGCAGTGTGCGTCTATTGCGGGTCGTCGCCCGGCGTGCGGCCCGTCTATGCGGACGCCGCGCGCGCATTCGGCCGCGCGCTCGTCGCGGCGGATCTCGCGCTCGTCTATGGCGGCGGCCGCGTCGGGCTGATGGGCACGATCGCCGACGAAGTGATGGCGGCCGGCGGCCGCGCCGTCGGCGTGATCCCCAAGCTGCTCGTCGACAAGGAAGTCGGCCACACGGGCCTGTCGGAACTGCACGTCGTGCCCGACATGCATCACCGCAAGAAGATGATGGCCGACCTCGCCGACGCGTTCGTCGCGATGCCCGGCGGCGCCGGCACGCTCGAGGAGTTCTTCGAGGTCTACACGTGGGCGCAGCTCGGCTATCACCGCAAGCCGGTCGCGCTCTACAACATCGATGCGTTCTACGATCCGCTGATCGCGCTGCTCAAGCACACGGTCGACGAAGGCTTCATGCGGCCGGCCTATTTCGAGGCGCTGTGCATCGATGCCGATCCGGCCGCACTGATCGAACGCCTGCGCCGCTACCAGCCGCCCGCACGCGATAAGTGGGCGCCCGACGAAACGGAATGACCGACACCGCCGCGCGATGACCGAACCGTCCGAACGCAAAGTCGTCCTCATCACCGGCGCGAGTCGCGGCATCGGCCGCGCGACCGCCGTGCTCGCGGCCGCGCGCGGCTGGGACGTCGGCATCAACTACGCGCGCGACGCGGCGGCGGCAATCGCGACCGCCGATGCCGTGCGCAATGCGGGCGGCCGCGCCTGCGTCGTGGCGGGCGACGTGTCGAACGAAACGGACGTCATCGCGATGTTCGATACCGTCACCACGACGCTCGGCCGGCTCGACGCGCTCGTCAACAACGCGGGCATCGTCGCGCCGTCGCTGCCGCTCGCCGACATGCCGCTCGAGCGGCTGCAGCGGATGTTCGACACGAACGTGCTCGGCGCGTACCTGTGCGCGCGGGAAGCCGCGCGCCGCCTGTCGACCGATCGCGGCGGCCGCGGCGGCGCGATCGTCAACGTGTCGTCGATCGCCGCGCGGCTCGGCTCGCCGAACGAATACGTCGACTACGCGGGCTCGAAGGGGGCGGTCGATGCGCTGACGATCGGCCTCGCGAAGGAACTTGGCCCGCACGGCGTGCGCGTCAACGCGGTGCGGCCGGGCCTGATCGAGACCGAGATCCATGCAAGCGGCGGCCAGCCGGGGCGCGCCGCCCGCCTCGGCGCGCAGACACCACTCGGCCGCGCGGGCGAAGCACATGAAATCGCCGAGGCAATCGTCTGGCTGCTCAGCGACGCCGCGTCGTACACGACGGCCACGCTGCTCGACGTCGGCGGCGGCCGGTAGCCCGGCCGTTTCCGCCCAAAGTGTTGCAACTACACAACACTTAACCAGGCCGCCACAAATCTCCACAATTCCGCGACAGATTTCGTAAACCTCCGTAACAAATCCGTGATTTACTAGCGGCCATTGTTCACGACAGTCGGCGCCGCCGCCTGTCCCCCGCCGCCGAAGTGCGGCCCCCAATCGGCCTGGCCCAAGCCGTCCGGCCGGCGCGACCAGAGATCTTTTCCATGCAGGGAACCGCAGCGCCCAGCGGGCGACGCACGTCCGTGCCCGTCACGGCTCAGCACGTCCATTCGTCCACCGAAGCCGACCTCTCCGCCTCCCTTCGCGCCGGCGGCACGCCTGCTCCGGCCGGCGCCGCCGCGACGACGCCTGCGCGCAGCCGCGCCGAGCGGCTCGGCTGGCGCGTCTGGCTGCTGGTCGCCGCGGTAGTCTGCGCGTACGTGTTGCCCGGCGTGCTCGGCCACGACCCGTGGAAACAGGACGAAACCTATACGTTCGGCATCATCCAGCACATGCTCGAGACCGGCGATTTCGTCGTGCCGACCAATGCCGGCCAGCCGTTCATGGAAAAGCCGCCGCTCTACGCGTGGGTGGCGACGAGCCTCGCGTGGCTGCTGCAGCGCGTGCTGCCGCTGCACGACGCGGCGCGGCTCGCGAGCGCGCTGTTCGCCGTGCTCGCGTTCGGCTTCACGGCTCGCGCCGCGCGCATTGCGAGCGGCGCGGCCGACTGGTTCGACGCGAAGGTGATCGGGCCCGTCGCGCTGTGCGCGAGCAGCCTCGTCGTGATCAAGCACGTGCACGACATGATGACGGACGTTGCGCTGTTCGCCGGCACGGCGATCGGCTTTTGCGGCCTGCTCGAACTCGTGATCCTGCATCGGGCCCGCGCACGGCAAGTGCAGCTCGGGCTGCCGGCGCAGCCGCTGAACCGCTGGGCGGCGCCGATGTTCGGCGCCGGCGTCGGGATCGCGCTGATGACGAAGGGACTGTTCGTGCCGCTCGTGTTCGCGGCCACGCTGCTCGCCGTGCTGGTGCTGTACCCCGCCTGCCGCACCCGTGCGTTCGCGCGCGCGCTCGGCGTCGCCGCGCTCGTGTTCGCGCCGTTCGCAATCATCTGGCCGACCGCACTGTTCCTGCGCTCGGAAACGCTGTTTCTCGCGTGGTTCTGGGACAACAACGTCGGACGCTTCTTCGGCTTCTCCGTGCCCGAACTCGGTGCCGAAAACGACAAGCCGCTGTACATCCTGCGCGTATTCCTGACCGTCGGCTTCCCGGTCGCGCCGCTCGCAATCGTTGCGCTCGCGCGCGGCGCATGGCGCGACTGGCGCGCGCCGCGCATCGCGCTGCCGGTCGTGTTTGCCGGGGTCGGGTTGCTCGTGCTGCAGGTGTCCGCGACGTCGCGCCAGCTCTACATCCTGCCGTTCATCGCGCCGCTCGCGCTCGTCGCCGCGCAGGCAATCGACCGCCTGCCGCGCGCGCTGCATACCGGCTGGGACTACCTGAGCCGCGCGCTGTTCGGCACCGTCATCCTGCTCGCGTGGACGATCTGGTCGGTGATGGCCGATCCGGCCGCGTCGCATGCGCGGCTCGCACCGCTCGGCCGCTGGCTGCCGCTCGACTGGACCATGCCGATCGAGCCCGGCTTCGTGCTCGGTGCGCTCGCGCTGACGATCGGCTGGCTCTGGCTGCTGCCGACGCTGCGCACGACGGGCCGCTGGCGCGGCGCGTTGTCGTGGGCCGCGGGCGCGCTCGTCGCGTGGGGGCTCGTCTATACGCTGCTGCTGCCGTGGCTCGATGTCGCGAAGAGCTATCGCTCGGTGTTCGACGACCTGAACACGCACCTCGCGCTCGAATGGAACGACGGCGACTGCATGGCGAGCCTCCACGGGCTCGGCGAATCGGAAGCGCCGATGCTGTACTACTTCTCCGGCATCCAGCACACGCCGATCTCGAACGCGAAGACGACGCGTTGCACGTGGATGATCGTCCAGGGCGTGCGCGCGGTCGACCCGAAGCCCGGCAGCGAATGGCAGCTGTTCTGGTCGGGCGCGCGCCCCGGCGACGACGAGGAACTGCTGCGCGTGTACGTGCGCACGCCCGAGCGGCACCTGCAATAAGCGATCACGCGTGGCGGCGCGGCCCCCGTCGCGCCGACCGCTGACCCGCCGGCCGGAACGCCGGGACGCCGCTCAGAACGACGAACCCGGCTCGCGCAGAAACGCGGCCTCGTCATCGGTCGACGCGCGTCCGAGAATCGCGTTCCGGTGCGGGAAGCGGCCGAAGCGTTCGATCACCGCCGCGTGCCGCAGCGCGAAGTCGTGATAACCGGCGCACTCCGCCTCGTCCCGAATGCCTTCGCAGAGCCGCACGGCCTCGCGCTGGCTGGCCGGCGACTCGTCGTGCTCGAACGGCAGATACGCGAACGCGCGGTGCTGCCCGCTCGGCAGTCTCGCGTCCCAGCCCGCGGCGACGAGCCGGCGCGCGAGCTCAAGCGCCTTCGGGTCCGCGGCGAACGCGCGCGGCGTGCCGCGATGGATGTTCCGCGAGAACTGGTCGAGCACGACGATCAGCGCAAGCGTGCCGAGCGGCGACACGGCCCAGTGGTCGCAGGCGCCGTCGCAGGCCGCGTCGAGCAATGCGCCGTAGCGCTCGCGCAACTCGGCATCGAACGCCTTGCCGCCGTTGAACCACACCTTGCGCTCGCGGCCGAATTCCGCCGAGCCGGGCACGCCGAACCAGAAATCCAGCACCTCGCCCGCGCGCGGATCGAGCGCCGCGTCATCGTTGTTCGTGTAATTGACCGTCATGCCAGCTCCAGCACGAGGCGCCGCGTGCGCGCGCTCTTCTTTTCGAGTTTCGCGACCCGCAGGCCGCCGATTTCCGCCGTGTTGCGCACGTGCGTGCCGCCGCACGGCTGCAGGTCGACGCCTTCGATCCGCAGCAGCCTGACACGGCCAAGGCCCATCGGCGGCTTCACGCTCATCGTGCGCACGAGATCGGGCCGCGCGGCCATCTCGTCGTCGGTGATCCATTCGGTCGTCACCGGATGCGCGCCGCCGATCAGCGCGGCCAGCCGCCGCTCGACGTCGTCGCGGTCGATCGGCTCGGCCGTCGCGAAATCGAGCCGCACATAGTCGGCCGTCACGCTGCAGCCGTCGACCGGATACGGCAGCACCGCGCACATCAGGTGTGCGGCCGTGTGCAGCCGCATGTGCCGGTAGCGGCGCGCCCAGTCGATCTCCGCGACGACCCGAGCGCCGGGCGCCAGCGCCGCGATGCCCGCGTCCTGCCCCGGCGCCGGCACGTGCACCGCGTCGTCGGGCGTCGCGCCGTCGAACTTCGCCTTGCGCGTGTCGGCGATCGCGATCGATGCGCCGTCCGGCAGCATCAGCACGCCGCTGTCGCCGGCCTGGCCGCCGCCGAGCGGATAGAACACCGTGCGGTCGAGCCGGATGCCGTCCTCGTCGACCGCCGTGACGACCGCTTCGCAGTGGGCCAGGTACGCGTTTTCCCGAAACAATGCATGTGTCGTCATCGGAGCACTCTCGTCGTGAAGGGGAACGACCAGTGTCGCGCGCGGCTGCGCCGCCGGCCAGACGCACTGCGGACGGCAGCCGGGCGGCGGCGTACCGGTGGATCAACCGGGCCGGTTGCGCATCCAGTCGGCCGTTTCGTAGAACGAATGCATCAGGCGCTCGCGCAGCGGCTCGGGCAGGCCGACGTCCTCCATCGCCCACGCCATGCAGCGCAGCCACTGGTCGCGCTCGACCGACGCGATCGGGAACGGCAGGTGCCGCGCGCGCAGGCGCGGATGGCCGAAGCGGCTGATGTAGTGGTCCGGCCCGCCGAGCCAGCCGCACAGGAACCAGAACAGCTTGTCGCGCGAACCGTCGAGCGACGCCGGATGCACCGCGCGGATCTGCGCGAACTCCGGCTCGAGGTCCATCAGGTCGTAGAAGCGGTCCACCATCTCGCGCACGCGGCCTTCGCCGCCTACGAGTTCGAACGCCGTCGGCTGCGACGGCGCATCATCATCATTCACATCAGTCATACGGATAATCGGAAAACGGGATCTTCAGGGGCACCCGCGACGCTCACGCGTCGCGCAGCGACTGCAGCGCGGGACGCCGCAGCACATTATGCAGGCTCAGCCAGCCGGCTGCACCGGCACAAGCCACGCCGGCCGCAATGCCGACCGGCACGAGCCACGGATCGATCGCGAGCCGGAAATCGAACACGCGCGACGCGAGCACCCAGCCGACGCCGATCGCGCCCGCCGCGGCCAGCGCGCCGGCGAGCACGCCGACGACGACGAATTCGGCGCGCTGGACCGCATTGACCTGCGCGCGCGACGCGCCGAGCGCGCGCAACAGTGCCGCTTCCCTCACCCGCTCGTCGCGCGAGCCCGCGAGCGCGGTATAGAGCACCAGCACGCCGGCCGCGAGCGTGAACACGAACAGGAACTGCACCGCGCCGACGACCTGCAGCATCATCCGCTGCAATTGCGCGAGGATCGGCGCCACGTCGATCGCGGTCAGGTTCGGATAGCGCGCGATCAGCGGATCGAGCAGCGCCGCGCGCTCGGCCGGCAGATGAAAGCTCGTCAGGTAGATCGCGGGGAAATCCCGCAGCACCGCCGGCGGCATCAGCACGAAGAAGTTGACGCGGAACGTGTTCCAGTCGAGCTTGCGCACGCTCGTGACCGGCGCCTCGACCGGCAGGCCCGTCACGTCGAAGCGCAGCACGTCGCCGGGCTTCACGTCGAGCATCTTCGCGAGCCCCGCTTCGATCGAGATCTGCGGCGTCGCCGACATGCCGAACCAGTCGCCGGCCGTGACCCGGTTGTCGGGCGGCAGCTCGGTCGTATACGACAGGTTGAATTCACGGTCGACAAGCCGGCGCGCGTCGTCGGACGCATACGCGTCCGGATTCACCGGCTTGCCGTTGATCGCGACGAGCCGGCCGCGCACCATCGGCGCGGGCACCGCGTCGCGCACGCCGTGCGCGGCCAGGTACGCGGCGACGTCCGCGCGCTGGTCCGGCTGGATGTCGATCAGGAACTGGTTCGGCGCATCGGGCGGCATCGACTGCCGCCAGCCGTCGACGAGGTCGTTGCGCGTGATCGCGATCAGCAGCAGGCACATCAGGCCGAGCGCGAGCGCGGTGATCTGCAGCGCGCTCGCGGTGCCGCGCCGGTGCAGCGACGCGAGCGCATAACGCCAGCCGATGCCCGTCGCGACGCGCCCGTTGCGCACCGCGCGCGCCGCCGCGAACAGCGCGAGCCGGACGATCAGCGCGAAGCCGACGAGCGCGCCCGCGAAGCCGCCCGCGACGATCAGCCCGAGTTTCAGGTTGCCGGCGGCCGCGATCAGGAGCCCCGCGAACAGCGCGATGCCGACCGCGTAAGCGACCCATGCGATGCGCGCCGCATCACCCCATTCGCGCCGCAATACGCGCACCGGCGGCACGCGCGTCAGCGGCGCGAGCGGCGGCAGCGCGAAGCCGAGCAGCAGCACCAGCGCGGCACCGATGCCGACGAGCGCCGGCCACACGGTCGGTGGCGGCAGCACGACGTCGATCAGGCTGCCGAGCGACGCGAGCAGCAGCCAGTGGCCGCCGTAGCCGAGCAGCGCACCCGCCACGCCGCACGCAATGCCGACCCCGGCGAATTCGAGCGCGAACAGCGCGCCGAGCGTACGGCGGCTGACGCCGAGGCAGCGCATCGTCGCGCAGCCATCGAGATGGCGCCGCATGTAGCGCTGCGCGGCCATCGCGATCGCGACCGCCGCGAGCAGCGCGGTCAGCAGCGCGACGAGCGTCAGGAAATGGCGGGCGCGGTCGAGCGTCTGCCGCACCTGCGGCTGCCCTTCCTGCAGCGATTCGAGGCCGACGCCACGCAGCTTGCCGCCGTCGACGCGTGCATGCGCAACCGTCTCGAAGCGCGTGACCGCCTGGTCGTCGCCCGCCACCAGCAGCCGGTAGGTGACCCGGCTGCCGTAGCCGGTGAGCCCGGTTGCTGCCAGTTCGTCCGCGCGCATCATCAGCCGCGGCGAGAAATTCACGAACGAGAAGCCGCGATCGAGCTCGCGGGAGATCGACGCCGCGACCGTGAACGTGCGCAGCCCGACGCGCACGGTGGCGCCGATCTTCAGGTGCAGCGCATCGAGCAGCGCCGGGTCCGCCCACACGGTGCCGGGCGCCGGAATCGCGGCCGCCTTGCGCGCAGGCGCGCCGTCGGCCGGCACGATCTCGACCGCGCCGCGCAGCGGATAGTCCGGCGACACGGCCTTCACGGCCGCGAGCCGCGCGGGCGGCGCATCGCCGGTCGCTTCGCCGACGGTCGAGCTGATCATGCTGGGGAAGATCGCGGTGGTCGCGGTGCGCAGGCCGAGTGCGCGCGCCTGTTCGGCAAACGACGCGTCGACGGGACGATCCGAGCGCACGACGAAATCGGCGCCGAGCATCTGCCGCGCATCGCGCTCGAGCCCCTGACGCAGCCGGTCGGCGAGAAAGCCGACGCTCGTCAGCGCCGCGACCGCCAGCACCAGCGCGAGCACGAGCAGCGTCAGCTCGCCCGCACGCCAGTCGCGCCCGGTCATCCGCGCGGCCTGCCGGATCAGGTCGGGCCAGCCGAACCGCCCGACGTGCGCCGGCCCGCTACCGTCGCGCGCGGCGACAGACGGCTGCGCCCCCGACGGCCGCCCCACGGATGGCCGCCCCACGGATGGCCGCCCCTTCAATCCCGCTTGCTCCCGATCGAGTTGAGGCGCGTCACCATGTGGTTCGCCATCCCGCGGAAGCCGCCCGACACGCCGCGCCACAGCCGCGGCAGCGCCCACACCGAGCAGGCGATGAACGCGGCCAGCAGCACGAGAAACAGCAGCGGCACGAAGAACGCGAGCGCGAGCCCGCCGAACACGAGGCCGTCCTCGGTCGACGATGCGATCCAGTTCGAGATCGGCTCGGGGGACAGGTTGATGAGCGCGCGCGTGCCGGCCTTCGTGATGTGCGCGGCGCCGGCGAGCGAGCCGCCCGCGAGCCCCGCGATCGCGAGCACGGTCGGATCGGCATGGCCGAGCGCACCGGCCGCGAGCACGGCGCCGGCGGGAATGCGGATGAACGTATGCACCGCATCCCACAGCGAATCGAACGCGGGAATCTTGTCGGCGAGGAATTCGGTGAGCGCGAGCACGGCCGCGGCGCCGATCACCCACGGCGACGTGAGCACCGCAAGCGTATCGGGCAGGTGGAGCCAGCCGGCGCGCGCCAGCACGCCTGCGATCAGCACCGTCAGGTACAGGCGCAGACCGCTCGCCCACGCCAGCCCCGCGCCGAGCGAAATGGCTTCGATCATGGCCCTCTCCTTGCACTTTCCGTGCGCTTCGCCGATCGATGAGAATGGCCGGCCGCGCGGCGCGTGGCGCCCGGCGGCGCATGCCGGGTCGCGCTCGGCGCGCGACAGCACGGCATTCAGGCTCGAATGCGTTCCATTATAGACAGGGAAGCCGGCCGTCCGGCGCAAATCCCCGTTGCGGAGAACCCTCAGGCGACCGACGAAAGCTTGAGACCGATCAAGCCGACGACGATCAGCGATGCGCTCGCGAGCCGGGCGAAGGTCAATGCCTCGCCCATCATCACGATGCCGAACACGAACGCACCGACCGCGCCGATGCCGGTCCAGACCGCATACGCGGTGCCGAGCGGCAGCTGGCGCATCGCGACCGCGAGCAGCCCGAAGCTGGCCAGCGCCGTCACGATCGTAAACACCGACGGCCCGAGCCGCGTAAAGCCTTCAGACGATTTCATGCCGGCCGCCCAGGCCACTTCCAGCAAACCGGCGATCAACAACAATCCCCACGCCATCTCGACGCGCTCCATGGATCGGATGGGGCCGTCCCCGTTGAAACGAATGACCCGGGGTCGTCCCCGGGCGGCGCCGAGTATAACAAACTGCTTACAGCCGTGCAGGCTGCGGCGGCGAAACCCGCAGCCGGGCGGCCGGGCGCGGCGCGGTCAGTGCGACACGCGTTTCGGCTTGCCGGCGCCGACGCAGCGGTCGTCGCGGTACATCGCCCATTCCTCGCACACGCGGCCGTCCTTGAACACGCACATGCCGACGTCGCCCTGCGGCGAGTTGCGGATCACGTGGCGCCCGCCGAGCTTCACGCAGTTCACGGACGCCGGATTCGCGAGCGCCGCCTTCGGCGGCTGCGGCTGCTGCCCGGGCGGCAGCGGTTGCGCGCACACGCCGGACATGGCGAGCGCCAGCGCACAGGAGATGGCCAGTCGGGCAAGCATCGTACGCTCCTCGTTCCGTTCGCAGAACGGCCAGCATAACGGGGAATTCGCAGCGGGTGGGCGATGAATGGCAGCCGCGCGACACACCGCGCTGCCGCCGTGCCCACGCGCTGCCCGAGTCACGCAGCGCCGACGAGCCGGTAGCCGACGCCCGTCTCGGTGATGATGTATTCGGGCTGCGCGGGGTCGCGCTCGAGCTTCTGGCGCAGGTGCGCCATGTAGATGCGCAGGTAGTGATGGCTCTCGACGTGCGACGGCCCCCATACGTCGCGCAGCAGCTGGCGGTGCGTGAGCACGCGGCCCGCGTGGCGCACGAGCGTCGCGAGCAGCCGGTATTCGAGCGGTGTCAGGTGCACGATCTCGCCGTCGCGCCAGACCTGGCGCAGCGCGAGGTCGACCGACACCGTGCCGAAGTTCACCTTCGGCGACTCGTTCGCGCCGCCCTGGTTGCGCCGCCGCAACTGCGCGCGGATCCGCGCGCGCAGCTCCGACACGCCGAACGGCTTGGTCAGGTAGTCGTCGGCGCCGACGTCGAGCGCGGCGACCTTTTCTTCCTCCTGCGTGCGTGCGGACAGCACGATCACGGGCACCTCGGACCAGCCGCGCAACTCGCGGATCACGTCGAGGCCGTCGGTGTCCGGCAGGCCGAGATCGACGATCACGAGATCCGGCTTGCGCGTCGCCGCGTCGATGAGCCCCTGCTTGCCGGTCTCGGCCTCGAATACGGCGATGTCCTCCTCCTCGAGCGCGGCGCGCACGAAACGGCGGATCTGTTTTTCGTCCTCGATCAGGACGACGGTCAGGCTCGGTTCACTCATGGTCTGGCGGTGGCTCGGATGAGGGTGGCGCATCTCGTGGCGCATCTGGCAGCGCGTGCAGCGCCTCTGCTTCGTCTTCGGACACGGCGGGTGTTGCGGGCGGCGTCTCGACCGGCAGCGTGAACCAGAAGCGCGCGCCTGTCACGCGCCCGTCGGGTGCCGTGCGGTTGAACGCGCCGATTCTACCGCCGTGCGCCTCGACGATCGCGCGGCAGATCGCGAGGCCGAGCCCGATGCCCGGCGTCGCCGATTCCTTCTCGCCGCGCGTGAACTTGTCGAAGATCCGCGTTTCCATGCCCGGCGGCAGGCCCGGGCCGTAATCGTCGACGTGCACGCGCACGAACGGCAGGCCGTCTTCGGTCACGCGCTCGGCACCGATCTCGACGGGCGTGTCCGCCGGCGTGTATTTCGCGGCGTTCTCGAACAGGTTGGAAAAGAGCCGCTCCATCAGCACCGCGTCCATCTGCAGCAGCGGCAGGTCGGGCGGCAGCGCGACGCGCGCCGGATGTCGCGCGAGCACGCGCCGGCACGCGGCAAGCGCCGCGCCGACGGTTTCCTCGAGCAGCGACCACTGGCGCTTCAGCTGCAGGCTGCCCGCCTGCAGCCGCGCCATGTCGAGCAGGTTGGTGACGATGCCCGTCATCCGCAGCGCCTCGTCGTGGATCGCCTCGACAAGCTCGTCCTCGCGCGGCCCGTGCCGCGGCACGGCCGCCGGATCGCCGCGCTGCGCGGCCGCACGCGCGTTCGCGAGCATCGACGAAAAGCCGACGATCGTCGTGAGCGGTGTGCGCAGGTCGTGCGAGATCGCCGACAACAGCGAGTTGCGCAGCCGCTCCGATTCCATGCTGACGAGCGCGTCGCGCGCGATCTCGACATAGTGCACGCGCTCGAGCGCGAGCGCGATCTGCGCGGCGAACGCATCGAGCATCCGCTGCTGCTCGGGCACCTCGAGCTCGCGCGGATCCTTCGACACGACCGCAAGCACGCCGCGCGTGCGCATCGGCGCCTTCAGCGGCAGGTACAGCGCAGCCGTCGCGGGCAGCGTGTCGGTGCCGCGGCCGGCCGGCTTCTGCTGGTCGTACACCCACTGGCCGACGTCGCTGTCGAGATCGGCGCCCGTCAGCGTGACGGCCGCGTCCGGCTCCTCGATCTTCTGCTGCACCTTGTCCACGCTGTCGGGCAGCAGGATCGCGACGCGCGCGCGGAACACCTCGCTCACGTGGCGGCTGCCGATCTCGACGATCTGCTCGGTGGTCAGCGCCGCGGCCAGCTCGCGCGCCATCGCGTACATCGCGCCCGTGCGGCGCTCGCGGCGCTGCGCGACGCTCGCCTGGCGGGTCAGCGTCGACGTCAGGTGGCTGATCACGAGCGACGTCAGCAGCATCCCGAAGAACGTCAGCAGGTATTGCGTGTCGCTGACCGAGAACGACATGCGCGGCGGCACGAAGAAGAAATCGAACGCGGCCACCGACAGGAACGACTGCAGCACGCCCGGCCCGCGCCCGAGGCGCACCGCCGAGAACACGACGCCGAGCAGGTACAGCATCACGAGGTTCGTCAGGTCGAGCCGCTCGGACACGACGCTCGCGACCATGGTGATCGCCGCGCAGATCGCGGCCGCGTACGCGTAATGGCGCGGCGGCGACCGATGGCCGCCGAGGCTCGCGAACGCGTCGCGCCAGTCGCGCGCGCGCGCGTCGAGGGGCGCTGCGCGCACCTCGTCACTCGCCGACGCGCGGATCAGCATCAGGTCGACGTCGCCCGCGCGCTCCGCGAGCTTCTCGCCGAACGGCCGCGCGAACCAGCGCGCGAGCCCGGTCTTCTGCGAGCCGCCCGCGACGACCTTCGACACGTTGCGCACCTTCGCGTAGCCGATCAGCGCGGCGACCGCGTCGCCGCCGGCGAGCGTCGCCGTCTCCGCGCCGAGCTCGGCGGCGAGCTTCAGCGCGTTCAGCGTGCGCTCGCGCTGCGCGTCGGGCAGCCGCTGCAGCTTCGGCGTCTCCACGTAGACGGCGATCCAGTCGGCCTTCAGGCTCGCGGCGAGACGCGCGGCCGCGCGCACGAGCGTCGGCGCCTCGGGGCCCGGCCCGACGCACACGAGCAGCCGCTCGCGCGCCTGCCAGATGCGCTGGATCGAGCGGTCCGCCCGGTATTCGCGCATCTGCGCATCGACGCGGTCCGCGGTGCGCCGCAGCGCGAGCTCGCGCAGCGCGATCAGGTTGCCCTTGCGGAAGAAGTTGCGCACCGCGCGCTCGGCCTGCTGCGCGAGATAGACCTTGCCGTCGCGCATCCGCGCGAGCAGTTCCTCGGCCGGCAGGTCGACGAGCGTCACCTCGTCGGCCGCGTCGAACACGCGGTCCGGCACGGTTTCCCACACGCGGATGCCGGTGATCGCGCCGACCACGTCGTTCAGACTCTCGAGATGCTGAACGTTGACGGTCGTATAGACGTCGATCCCCGCATCGAGCAGCTCGTACACGTCCTGCCAGCGCTTCAGGTGGCGCGCGCCCTGCACGTTCGAGTGGGCGAGCTCGTCGACGAGGACCAGCTCGGGCTTGCGCGCAAGCGCGGCGTCGAGATCGAATTCGGCCAGCTTGCGGCCGCGATATTCGATCCGCGTGAGCGGCAGCACGTCGAGGCCGTCGAGCAGCGCGGCGGTTTCGCTGCGGCCATGGGTCTCGACGATGCCGACGACGACGTCGACGCCGTCCTGCTTGCGCTGGCGCGCGGCCTGCAGCATCGCGTAGGTCTTGCCGACGCCGGCGGATGCGCCGAAGAAGATCTTGAGCTGGCCTCGCCGCTGCTTTTCTTCGTCACGCTGCAGCTTGTCGAGGAGTTGGTCGGGATCGGGACGGTTCATGCGTGAGGCGTGCGAGGCGCGTGTGTAAGCGTATGTACGAGCATTGTTGATCCAAATCGCCACAAAAGGCAAAGACGGCGCACGTGCGCCGTCGAGCCAGAGCGCATCCCGCGCGGCGCGGTGCCGCGCGGGATGCCGGGTGCTGCCGGGTGTGCGCGCGCCGCGCTCAGTGCGCGGCCTGCGCCGCGTCCAGCGCGAGGTTCAGCTTCAGCACGTTCACCCGCGGCTCGCCGAGCACGCCGAACTGGCGCCCGCTCGTGTTCGCGGCGACGAGCTGCGCGATCGCGTCCGGCGACAGGTTGCGCGCCTTCGCGACACGCTCGACCTGGTAGGCCGCGGCGGCCGGCGTGATCTCCGGATCGAGCCCGCTCGCGGACGCGGTCACGAGGTCGACCGGCACCGGCTTCGACATGTCGGTGCCTGCGTCGTGCAGCGCGGCGATGCGCGCCTTCACCTGGTCGGCGAGCGACGGGTTCAGCGGGCCGAGGTTCGAGCCGCCGGAGTTGGTCGCGTTGTACGGCATCGGCGAGGTGGCCGACAGACGGCCCCAGAAGTACTTCGGCGCATCGAACTGCTGGCCGATCAGCGCGGAGCCGACCACCTTGCCGTCCTTCTCGATCAGGCTGCCGTTCGCCTGCGACGGGAACGCGACCTGGCCGAACACGGTCATCACGGCCGGATAGGCGAGCCCCGTCACCGCGGTCAGCACGACGAAGATCACGATAAGCGGACGAATCAACGTTTTCATAGCAAATTTCCTTCAAATGGGGCCGCCTGGGCCGGGCCGTGTCAGGCCCAGCCGAGCGCGGCGAGCGTCATGTCGATCAGCTTGATGAACGGGAACGGCAGCAGCACGCCGCCGAGCCCGTAGACCAGCAGGTTGCGGCGCAGCAGCGACGCGGCGCCGAGCGGACGGTACGTGACGCCCTTCAGCGCGAGCGGGATCAGCGCGATGATGATCAGCGCGTTGAAGATCACCGCCGACAGGATCGCGGACGACGGCGACGTCAGGTGCATGATGTCGAGCACCTTCAGCTGCGGATACGTGGTCACGAACGCGGCCGGGATGATCGCGAAGTACTTCGCGATGTCGTTCGCGATCGAGAACGTCGTCAGCGAGCCGCGCGTCATCAGCATCTGCTTGCCGATCTCGACGATCTCGATCAGCTTCGTCGGGTTCGAGTCGAGGTCGACCATGTTGCCGGCTTCCTTCGCCGCCTGCGTGCCGCTGTTCATCGCGACCGCGACGTCCGCCTGCGCGAGCGCCGGCGCGTCGTTGGTGCCGTCGCCCGTCATCGCGACGAGGCGCCCTGCCGCCTGGTGCTCGCGGATCGTCGCGAGCTTGGTTTCCGGCGTCGCTTCCGCGAGGAAGTCGTCGACGCCCGCTTCCGCTGCGATCGCCGCCGCGGTCAGCCGGTTGTCGCCCGTCACCATCACGGTCTTGATGCCCATCTTGCGCAGTTCCGCGAAGCGCTCCTTGATGCCGCCCTTCACGATGTCCTTCAGCTCGATCACGCCGAGCACGCGCGCGGCCGCTTCATGCAGTTCGGCCACCACGAGCGGCGTGCTGCCGCGGCGGGCGACGTCGTCGACCGCGCGGCGCACTTCCTCGGGGAAGCGGCTGCCGTGCGTCTCGACATAGCGCTTGATCGCATCGGCCGCACCCTTGCGGATCTCGCGGTGCGGCGCCCCGGAGGAAGTCCCCTCGGGGGACATGTCGACGCCGGACATCCGCGTCTGCGCGGAGAAGCCGATGAACGTCGCGTGCAGCTGCGCCATGTCGCGCTGGCGGATGTTGAAGCGCTCCTTCGCGAGCACGACGATGCTGCGGCCTTCCGGCGTCTCGTCGGCGAGCGACGACAGCTGCGCGGCGTCTGCAAGCGCCTCTTCCGTCACGCCCGGCGCGGGCAGGAACGTCGATGCCTGGCGGTTGCCCAGCGTGATCGTGCCGGTCTTGTCGAGCAGCAGCACGTCGACGTCGCCGGCCGCTTCCACCGCGCGGCCCGACGTCGCGATCACGTTCGCCTGCATCATCCGGCTCATCCCGGCCACGCCGATCGCGGACAACAGGCCGCCGATCGTCGTCGGGATCAGGCACACGAGCAGCGCGACGAGCGCGGTGATCGTCACCACGTGGCCGGCCTTCATCGCCTCGACCGAGAAGATCGAGAACGGCAGCAGCGTCGCGGTTGCGAGCAGCATCACGATCGTCAGCGCGACGAGCAGGATCGTCAGCGCGATCTCGTTCGGCGTCTTCTTGCGCTTCGCGCCTTCGACCATCGCGATCATCCGGTCGAGGAACGCCTCGCCGGGGTTCGCGGTGACCTTCACGACGATCCAGTCGGACAGCACGCGCGTGCCGCCCGTCACCGACGAGAAGTCGCCGCCCGATTCGCGGATCACCGGCGCGGATTCGCCGGTGATCGCCGACTCGTCGACCGACGCGACGCCGTCCACCACCTCGCCGTCGGCCGGGATCACGTCGCCCGCCTCGACCAGCACGACGTCGCCCTTGCGCAGCTCGGTCGCGGTCGTGATGCGGATCGGCGACTTCGGATGCGGCTCGTTGAGCTTCTTCGCCATCACGTCGCGCTTCGCGCTGCGCAGCGATGCGGCCTGCGCCTTCGAACGCCCTTCGGCGAGCGCCTCCGCGAAGTTCGCGAACAGCACCGTGAACCACAGCCACAGCGACACCGCGAGGATGAAGCCCGCAGGCGCCTCGGCCTGGCCCGCGAGCGCGGCCACCCACAGGATCGTCGTCAGGATGCTGCCGACGTACACGCAGAACATCACCGGATTGCGGAACTGCGTGCGCGGCGTAAGTTTCTTGAACGAGTCCACGATCGCCGGGCGCAGCAGCGCCGGATCGAACATGGACCGTGTTGCGGAATGTTGAGTCATTGCGATCTCTTCAATGCCTTTTGTTTGTCAGCGCGCCGCTCAGGCGCCCAACCACATCATCAGGTGCTCGACACCGGGCCCGAGCGCGAGCGCGGGCACGTAGGTCAGCGCACCGACCAGCAGCACCGTGCCGAGCAGCAGCACGACGAACAGCGGCCCGTGCGTCGGCAGCGTGCCGCTCGTCACGGCGATGCGCTTCTTCGCGGCGAGCGAGCCCGCGATCGCGAGCACCGGCACGATCGTGCCGAAGCGGCCGAACCACATCGCGATCGCCGTCAGCCAGTTGTAGAACGGCGTGCTGACCGTCAGACCGGCAAATGCGCTGCCGTTGTTGTTCGCGGCCGAGCTGAACGCGTACAGGATTTCCGAGAAGCCGTGCGGGCCCGGGTTCGCGATACCGGCCTTGCCGGCGTCCGCGAGCACCGCGATCGACGTGCCGACGAGCACGAGCAGCGGCGTGAGCAGCACGACGATCGACACCATCTTCATCTCGTACGACTCGATCTTCTTGCCGACGTATTCGGGCGTGCGGCCGATCATCAGGCCGGCGACGAACACCGCGAGCAGCGCGAACACGAGCATCCCGTAGAGGCCCGAACCGACCCCGCCGAAGATCACTTCGCCGAGCTGGATCAGCAGCATCGGCACGAGGCCACCGAGCGGCGTCAGCGAATCGTGCATCGTGTCCACCGCGCCGCACGACGCGGCCGTGGTCGCGACCGTGAAGATGCTGCTCTGCGCGATGCCGAAGCGGGTTTCCTTGCCTTCCATGTTGCCGCCCGACTGCAGCGCGCTCGCCGACTGGTCGACACGCAGCGTATTGAGCGTCGGGTTGCCAGCCTGCTCGGCGCTCACCTCGACGCCGACGGCGATCGCGAACGCGACCGTCATCGCCGCGAGCACGGCGATGCCCTGCCGGCGGTCGCCGACCATGCGGCCGAACACGAGACACAATGCGGCCGGGATGATCAGGATTGCGAAGATCTGGATGAAGTTCGCGAACGGCGTCGGGTTCTCGTACGGGTGCGCGGAGTTCGCGTTGAAGAAGCCGCCACCATTGGTGCCGAGCATCTTGATCGCTTCCTGCGACGCGACCGGGCCCATCGCGAGCGTCTGCTTCGTGAGCTGGGTCGGCACCGTCACCGGGTTGCCCTTGTCGTCCTTGACCGGGTTGCCCTGTGCATCGAGCTTCGGCGCGGCGTAGGTGGTCGTCTGCAGCGCCGGCACGTCCTCGTACGCCTTCATGTTCTGGATCGCGCCCTGGCTGATCAGCAGCGCCGCGATCACGGCCGACATCGGCACGAGCACGTACATCGTCACGCGCGTCAGGTCGACCCAGAAGTTGCCGATGGTCTGCGCGGTATGGCGCGCGAAGCCGCGGATCAGCGCGATCACGACGATGATGCCGGTTGCCGCGGACAGGAAGTTCTGCACGGTGAGACCGAGCATCTGCGTCAGGTAGCTGACTGTCTGCTCGGGCGTGTAGTCCTGCCAGTTCGTGTTGGTGACGAAGCTGACCGCCGTGTTGAACGCGCCGTCGACCGTCATCGCGCCGAACTGCTGCGGATTGCCGGGCAGCATGCCCTGCACGCGCAAGAGCGCATACAGGAACAGCGCGCCGAGCGCGTTGAACGCAATCGTCGCGATCGCGTATTGCTTCCAGTTCATTTCACGGCTGGCGTCGACGCCGGCGATGCGATACAGCACGCGTTCGAGCGGGCCGAACACACGCACGACGCGCGAGCTGCCGTCCATCACCGCGGTCAGATAGCGCGCGACCGGCACGGCCGCCGCCAGCAAGACGACGATGAACAGCAGCGACTGGAACAGATTGTTCGCGTTCATTCGATGTCCTCCGCGCGCAGCAGCGCATAGACGAGATACGCGAACAGCAAGGCGGTCGAAGCACCCGCCAACCACAGCATCCAGGTCATGCTCGCCCCCCGCGACCGTATTGCGCAAGCTTCTCGCAACCGGCGACCAAGCCAACGATCAGTGCCGTGAACAGCACAAGACCGCCGATGAAAACCGCATCCATTTTTGTGTGCTCCATCGTCGAAATCAGACGACTAGAACGTTATTGGAACGCGCGTAAAGGACGGGTCAAAGGTGCCGGGGCGGATGTAAAAAAGGCGTAAACGCACGAGCGGCGCCGCAGCGCCGCCCGGGAGGTCACGTGCCGGCGCCTGGCCGGCGCGGCGGGGTCAGGGGATCAGGATCGTCGAGCCGGTGGTCTTGCGCGCCTCGAGATCGGCGTGCGCGCGTGCGACTTCCGCGAGCGGATAGCGCTGGTTGATGCTGGTCTTCACCTTGCCCGACAGGAGCACGTCGAACAGCTCGGCGGCTGCCGCTTCGAGGTCCGCGCGCTTCGCGATGTACGAGAACAGCGTCGGCCGCGTGAAGAACAGCGAGCCGCGCGACGAGAATTCCTTCGAGTCGATCGGCGGCAGCGGGCCCGACGCGTTGCCGAAGCTGACGAAAAGCCCAAGCGGCGCGAGGCAGTCGAGCGAGCCGATGTAGGTATCCTTGCCGATCGAATCGTAGACGACCGGCACGCCCGCGCCGTTCGTGATCTCCTTCACGCGCTGCGTGAAGTTCTCGCGCGTGTAGACGATCGGATGGTCGCAGCCATGCGCCTTCGCGAGCTCGGCCTTCTCGTCGGAGCCGACCGTGCCGATCACGGTCGCGCCGAGCGCCTTCGCCCACTGGCACGCGAGCAGGCCGACCCCGCCCGCCGCCGCGTGGATCAGGATCGTGTCGCCGGCCTTCACCGGGTACGTGCGGCGCAGCAGGTAATGCGCGGTCAGGCCCTGCAGCATCACCGACGCCGCGTCGTCGTAGCTGATCCCGTCCGGCAGCCTGACCAGGCGCTCGGCGGACATCACGCGCTCCTGCGCATACGCACCCGGCGGCTGCCCGCAATAGGCGACGCGATCGCCCGGCTTGAACGCGGTGACGCCGGCGCCGACCGCCGTCACCTCGCCCGCCGCCTCCATCCCGAGGCCGCCCGGCAGCGGCTGCGGATAGAGGCCCGTACGGAAATACACGTCGATGTAGTTGAGCCCGACCGCGTGCTGCCTGATGCGGACCTCGCCCGCCTGCGGCTCGCCGACCTCGACATCGACCCACTTCATCACGTCCGGGCCGCCGGCCTGGTCGTATCGGATTGCTTTCGGCATCGTTTCGCTCCTTGTCTTCGTGTTCTGTCTGGGGAAAGTTCGGGTCCGGCGATGCTGCGCGCCCTGCTCCGGCCTGATTCCGGGCGAGCCGTGCATCGCGACGCCCGATTCTCGCGCGTCGCGACGATCCCTGCATTGCCCTGCCGACAACAGGGACAATTCCGACGACTACCGTGTTCCGGCGCCTCGCCGGGCCGGCCGCACCCAGGCGGCCCTCACCTAGCCGGCCCCCACCACCTTCCGCATCAGGTCGTCGAGCAGCATCCGCGCAGTCGCGGCGTTGGTCGCGCACGGCACGTTATGCACGTCGCACGCGCGCACGAGCGCGGTGATGTCCGGATCGTGCGGCTGCGCGGTCATCGGGTCACGCAGGAACACGACGATGTCGACCCGGCCCTCGGCCAGCTCGGCGCCGATCTGCAGGTCGCCGCCGAGCGGCCCGGACAGCTTGCGCTCGACGTCGAGCCCGTGCGCGGCCGCGATGCGGCCGCCCGTCGTGCCGGTCGCGACCAGCCGGCATTGCGCGAGCGTCGCGCGATATTCGCCCGCGAGCGCGACGATCTCGTCCTTCTTCGCGTCGTGCGCAATCAGCGCGATGCGGGGTGTGCTCATCTCCAGATCCTTCGTCGTTCAGTGTGTTGTCGTCAGTTGAAAGCAAGCAGCGCGGCAAGCGCCGCGCCCGTCAGAACGTTCCCGGATAGGCGCCGCCGTCGAGCAGCCAGTTCTGCCCGGTGATGTAGCCCGCGTGCACGCTGCACAGGAACGCGCACGCGGCACCGAACTCGTCGCGCGTGCCGAGGCGTCCGGCCGGGATGTCCTTCGCGCGCCGCTCGCGCATCTCGTCGACGGTCACGCCCTGCGCGCTCGCCTGCGCGGTGAGCGTCGTCGCGATCCGGTCGGTGTCGAACAGGCCCGGCAGCAGGTTGTTGACGGTCACGTTGTGCGCGGCGACCCTGCGCGCGAGCCCCGCGACGAACCCCGTCAGCCCCGAGCGCGCGCCGTTCGACAGCGCGAGCACGTCGATCGGTGCCTTCACCGCCGAACTCGTGATGTTGACGATCCGGCCGAAGCGGCGCGCGATCATGCCGTCGACGGTCGCGCGGATCAGCTCGATCGGCGTCAGCATGTTCGACTCGAGCGCACGGATCCAGTCGTCGTGCGAGAAATCGCGGAAATCGCCCGGCGGCGGGCCGCCCGCATTCGTCACGAGAATGTCCGGCTGCGGACAGGCGGCGAGCGCGGCCGCGCGCCCGTCCGGCGTCGTGATGTCGCACGCGATCGCGGTCACGGACACGCCCGACGCCTGGCGGATCGCGTCCGCGGTCGCCTCCAGCGTGTCGCGCGTGCGCGCGACGATCACGAGATTCACGCCCTCGGCGGCCAGCGCTTCCGCGCAGCCGCGCCCGAGGCCCTTGCTTGCCGCGCACACGAGCGCGGTCTTTCCTGCGATGCCGAGATCCATCGTCGATGTCCCTGGTTGAGGCGCGCCGCCGGCCGCCCGCCCGTTCACGCCGGACACGGGCCGGCGACGCGCGCACGAACGCGCGCAAACGGGCGCTGACAGCGCGCGGGTTGTCGGTGAGACGTCGATAATATCCGGATCGCGCGAGCCGTCTTGGTAAACTTGCGTCATTGCGCGCAAACGGGCCCGCCGCCCGCCTGCCGCCCCGATCCCCTTTTGCCCCTGGGCACCCCGTCATGAAACAGGACAGCCGTTTCCCGAATCTCTTCATCCTCGATCACCCGCTGATCCAGCACAAGCTGACCCACATGCGCGACAAGGACACGTCGACGCGCACGTTCCGCGAGCTACTGCGCGAGATCACGCTGCTGATGGGCTACGAGATCACCCGCAACCTGCCGATCACGACCAAGCGGGTCGAAACCCCGCTCGTCGAGATCGACGCGCCGGTGATCGCCGGCAAGAAACTCGCGATCGTGCCGGTGCTGCGCGCGGGCGTCGGGATGTCGGACGGCCTGCTCGACCTCGTTCCGTCGGCGCGCGTCGGCCATATCGGCGTGTATCGTGCGGACGACCACCGCCCGGTCGAATACCTCGTGCGCCTGCCGGACCTCGAGGACCGGATCTTCATCCTGTGCGACCCGATGGTCGCGACCGGCTACTCGGCCGTGCATGCGGTCGACGTGCTGAAGCGCCGCAACGTGCCGGCCGCGAACATCATGTTCGTCGCGCTCGTCGCCGCGCCGGAAGGCGTGCAGGTGTTCCAGGATGCGCATCCGGACGTGAAGCTGTACGTCGCGTCGCTCGACTCGCACCTGAACGAGCACGCGTACATCGTGCCGGGCCTCGGCGACGCGGGCGACCGCCTGTTCGGCACGAAGAACTGACGGGACGGCCGGCGAACCGGGGGACGGCCATCCGGGGACGGCCATCCGGGGCCGGCCACCCGGACGCCGGCGAACCGCGGGCGATCCGTCCGGCGGACGGACGCCGCGGTGTCCGTCCTGCGAATCCGCGGCCTTCGGCCGTGCGAGGCGGCGGACGCTCCCTGGCAGCCGCCTCCGGCCGTTCGGCCATGCGCGGAGGCCTCAAGCGAGCGCCCGCCGCGTGATAAAATCCCGATCCACTCGACACGCGGCCCCGCGGCTTCATGCCCGCCCAAGCGGCCGCCGATTCAACGACACATTGGCTTAAACGCCCGCGCACTGCGCCCGGGCGACGGAGAAACGTATGGCTGGTCACTCGAAATGGGCCAACATCAAGCATAAGAAGGCAGCGGCCGACGCGAAGCGCGGCAAGATCTGGACCCGCCTGATCAAGGAAATTCAGGTCGCGGCGCGCCTCGGCGGCGGCGACATCGGCTCGAACCCGCGCCTGCGTCTCGCAGTCGACAAGGCGGCCGACGCTAACATGCCGAAGGACAACGTCAAGCGCGCGATCGACCGCGGCGTCGGCGGCGCGGACGGCGCGAACTACGAGGAAATCCGCTACGAAGGCTACGGCATCGGCGGCGCGGCGATCATCGTCGACACGCTGACCGACAACCGTACCCGCACGGTCGCCGAAGTGCGCCACGCGTTCTCGAAGTTCGGCGGCAACATGGGCACCGACGGCTCGGTCGCGTTCATGTTCGATCACGTCGGCCAGTTCCTGTTCGCGCCGGGCACGTCGGAAGACGCGCTGATGGAAGCGGCGCTCGAGGCGGGCGCGAACGACGTCAGCACGAACGACGACGGCTCGATCGAAGTGCTGTGCGACTGGCAGGAATTCTCGAAGGTGAAGGACGCGCTCGAAGCCGGCGGCTTCAAGGCGGAACTCGCCGAAGTGACGATGAAGCCGCAGAACGAAGTCGAATTCACCGGCGATGACGCGGTGAAGATGCAAAAGCTCCTGGACGCGCTCGAGAACCTCGACGACGTGCAGGACGTGTACACGAACGCCATCGTCGTCGAGGAATGAGATGCCTGCCGCCGTGCAACGCTCGCGGCGGCGGCCCGACCGATATCGCGGCCGGCGCGCCTGAGCGTGCCGGCCGCCCTGTTTTCTAGTCTGCGGGGAATCCCATGAAACTACTCGTCGTCGGTTCCGGCGGCCGCGAACATGCGCTGGCGTGGAAGCTCGCGCAGTCGCCGCGCGTCCAGATGGTCTACGTCGCGCCCGGCAATGGCGGCACGGCGCAGGACGAGCGCCTGAAGAATGTCGACATCACGTCGCTCGACGCGCTCGCCGATTTCGCGGAAAGCGAAGGCGTCGCGTTCACGCTCGTCGGCCCGGAAGCGCCGCTTGCGGCCGGCATCGTCAACCTGTTCCGCGCGCGCGGGCTGAAGGTCTTCGGCCCGACCCGCGAAGCGGCGCAGCTCGAAAGCTCGAAGGATTTCGCAAAGGCGTTCATGAAGCGCCACGGCATCCCGACCGCCGACTACGAAACCTTCTCCGACGCGGTCGCCGCGCATGCGTACATCGACGCGAAGGGCGCGCCGATCGTCGTCAAGGCCGATGGCCTCGCCGCGGGCAAGGGTGTCGTCGTCGCGATGACGCTGGAAGAAGCGCACGCGGCCGTCGACATGATGCTGTCGGGCAACAAGCTCGGCGATGCCGGCGCGCGCGTCGTGATCGAGCAGTTCCTCGACGGCGAGGAAGCGAGCTTCATCGTGATGGTCGACGGCAAGCACGCGCTCGCGCTGGCTTCCAGCCAGGACCACAAGCGCCTGCTCGACGAGGACCGCGGCCCGAACACGGGCGGCATGGGCGCGTATTCGCCCGCGCCGATCGTCACGCCGCAGATGCATGCGCGCGTGATGCGCGAGATCATCATGCCGACCGTACGCGGGATGGAGAAGGACGGCATCCGCTTCACGGGCTTCCTGTACGCGGGCCTGATGATCGACAAGGAAGGCAATCCGCGCACGCTCGAATTCAACTGCCGGATGGGCGACCCCGAGACGCAGCCGATCATGGCGCGCCTGAAGAGCGATTTCTCGAAGGTCGTCGAGCAGGCGATCGCGGGCACGCTCGACACGGTCGAGCTCGACTGGGACCGCCGCACTGCGCTCGGCGTCGTGCTGGCCGCGCACGGCTATCCGGACGCGCCGCGCAAGGGCGACCGCATCAACGGCATCCCGGCCGAGACCGAGCAGGCCGTGACGTTCCACGCGGGCACGACGCTCAATGGCGACAAGCTGACGACGTCGGGCGGCCGCGTGCTGTGCGTGGTCGGCCTCGCCGATTCGGTGCGCGAGGCGCAGCAGCACGCTTACGAAACGATCAACCAGATCAATTTCGAAGGCATGCAGTACCGCCGCGACATCGGCTACCGCGCGCTGAATCGCAAGAGCGTGTGACGTTGGCAACCGGGCGCGCCGCCGAGCGGCGTGCCCTCTCCTCTGCCGGGGTTCGATAGAATGCCCGGCAGATGCATTTTTACGCACACCCTTTTCCGAAGGGGGCACCCAGTCCTGACATGACCGATTCGACCTACGACGTGGCGCGCGTGCGCGCGTACCTCCAAGGCCTGCAGACGCGCATCGCCGACGCGCTCGGCGCGCTCGACGGCACGCCGCTCGCGACCGACGCATGGCAGCGCGCGCCCGGCGAGCGGTTGCGCGGTGGCGGCTGCACGCGCATCCTCGAGGACGGACAGGTGTTCGAGCGCGCAGGCATCGGCTTTTCCGACGTCGCGGGCGACGCGTTGCCGCCGTCGGCGAGCGCAGCGCGCCCGCAGCTCGCGGGCCGCGGCTTCGAGGCGATCGGCGTGTCGCTCGTGCTGCACCCGCGCAATCCGTATTGCCCGACCGTGCACATGAACGTGCGGATGCTGATCGCGACGAAGCCCGGCGAGGAACCCGTGTTCTGGTTCGGCGGCGGCATGGATCTGACACCGATTTACGGTTTCGAGGACGACGCGCGGCACTTCCACCAGACCTGCAAGGATGCGCTCGATCCGTTCGGCGCGGACCTGTATCCGCGCTTCAAGAAGTGGTGCGACGAGTATTTCTTCCTCAAGCACCGCAATGAAGCGCGCGGCATCGGCGGGATCTTCTTCGACGATTTCGCCGAGCCCGGTTTCGAACGGGCGTTCGAGATGATGCAGCGCGTCGGCGACGCGTTCCTGGCCGCCTACCTCCCGATCGTCGAGCGCCGCCGCGACACGCCGTACGGCGAGCGCGAGCGCGCGTTCCAGGCTTACCGCCGCGGCCGCTACGTCGAGTTCAACCTCGTGTTCGACCGGGGCACGCTGTTCGGCCTGCAAAGCGGCGGCCGGACCGAGTCGATCCTGATGTCGATGCCGCCCGTCGCGAACTGGCGCTACAACTGGCAGCCCGAGCCGGGCACGCCTGAAGCGCGCCTGTACAGCGACTTCATCGTGCCGCGCGACTGGGTCTGAGCCCCGCGCGCGCCCATCGCAACGTACCGCACCGCAACACAAAGGACGCTTTTTCTGGACACCACCGCCCGACCCGCCCCGCTGCCACGCCGTATCGGCCTGCTGGGCGGCACGTTCGACCCGATCCACGACGGCCACCTCGCGCTCGCGCGCCGCTTCGCCGAGGTGCTCGGCCTGACCGAGCTCGTGCTGCTGCCCGCCGGGCAGCCGTACCAGAAGCGCGACGTGTCCGCGGCCGAGCACCGCCTCGCGATGACGCGCGCCGCCGCGAGCGCGTTCGCGCTGCCTGGCGCGACGGTCAGCGTCGCGACCGACGAGATCGAGCACGTGGGGCCGACCTATACGGTCGATACGCTCGCGCGCTGGCGCGAACGGGTCGGTCCGGATGCATCGCTGTCGCTGCTGATCGGCGCCGACCAGCTCGTGCGCCTCGATACGTGGCACGACTGGCGGCGGCTGTTCGACTACGCGCACATCTGCGTGTCGACGCGCCCCGGTTTCGAGCTTGCTGCGGCGCCGCAGGCGGTCGCGCAGGAAGTCGCCGCGCGGCAGGCCGGCGCGGACGTGCTGATGGCCACGCCGGCCGGGCGCCTGCTGATCGACACGACACTCGCGTTCGACATCGCCGCGACCGACATCCGCGCGCACCTGCGCGATTGCCTCGCTCGCCGTGCGCACATGCCCGACGCGGCGGCCGAGCACGTGCCGCCCGCCGTGTGGGCCTATATTCTTCAACATCGTCTCTACCAATCCTGAATCCATGGATATTCGCAAACTGCAGCGCGTGATCGTCGACGCTCTCGAAGACATCAAGGCGCAAGACATCAAAGTGTTCAACACGAGCCACCTGACCGAGCTGTTCGATCGCGTGATCGTCGCGTCCGGCACGTCGAACCGCCAGACCAAGGCGCTCGCGTCGAGCGTGCGCGAGAAGGTCAAGGAAGCCGGCGGCGACGTCGTCAGCTCCGAAGGCGAGGACACCGGCGAATGGGTGCTCGTCGACTGCGGCGACGCGGTCGTGCACATCCTGCAACCCGCGTTGCGCCAGTACTACAACCTCGAGGAAATCTGGGGCGACAAGCCGGTCCGCATGAAGCTCGGCGGCGGCAAGAGCCCGAACGGCGCGGCTGCGGCAAGCAACGACGACGACGAAGACGAGGAAGAAGTCGCCCGTCCGGCGCGGAAGACGCCCGCGCGCCGCCGCTGAGTCGTCACGAATCGTCCCGATGAAGCTCTTCATCCTCGCGGTCGGCCACAAGATGCCCGGCTGGATCGCGTCCGGCTTCGACGAATATGCGAAGCGGATGCCGCCCGAGCTGCGCATCGAGCTGCGCGAGATCAAGCCGGAACTGCGTTCCGGCGGCCGCAGCGCCGAAAGCGTGATGGCCGCCGAGCGGCAGAAGATCGAGGCCGCGCTGCCGAAGAACGCGCGGATCGTCGCGCTCGACGAGCGCGGCCGTGACTGGACCACGATGCAGCTTGCCCAGGCGCTGCCCGGCTGGCAGCAGGACGGCCGCGACGTTGCGTTCGTGATCGGCGGCGCCGATGGCCTCGATCCGGAGCTGAAGGCGCGCGCCGACCTGCTGCTGCGCATCTCGAGCATGACGCTGCCGCACGGGATGGTGCGCGTGCTGCTCGCCGAACAGCTTTACCGGGCGTGGAGCATCACGCAGAATCACCCCTATCACCGCGCGTGACGCGTCGTCCTCGCGACGCGCGCGTCGCGCGCCCCACGAGATAACGACACCATGCCGCCGTCCAGCACCGCCTCCGAGCTTTTCCCGACGCTTTACCTCGCTTCGCAAAGTCCGCGCCGCCAGGAGCTGCTGCAGCAGATCGGCGTGCGCTTCGAACTGCTGCTGCCCCGCCCCGACGAGGACGCCGAAGCGCTCGAAGCCGAGCTGCCCGGCGAAGCCGCCGACGACTACGTGCTGCGCGTGACCGTCGCGAAGGCCGAGGCCGCGCGTGCACGCCTCGTCGCGAGCGGCAAGCCGGCCGCGCCGCTGCTCGTCGCCGATACCACCGTGACGATCGACGGCGCGATCCTCGGCAAGCCGGCCGACCCCGCCGACGCGCTCGCGATGCTCAGCCGCCTCGCCGGGCGCGAGCACGAAGTGCTGACCGCGGTGGCGGTGGTCGATGCGCGCGGCGAACTGCTGCCGCCTTCGCTGTCGCGTTCGTCGGTGCGCTTCGCGGCCGCATCGCGCGACGCGTTCGCGCGCTACGTCGAGACCGGCGAGCCGTTCGGCAAGGCCGGCGCATACGCGATCCAGGGGCGCGCGGCCGAATTCGTCGAGCAAATCGCCGGCTCCCATTCGGGTATCATGGGTCTGCCCCTCTTTGAGACCGCGGCACTGCTGCGCGCCGCGTGCGTCGACTTCTGAATCCCAAAATGAACGAAGAAATCCTGATCAACCTCACGCCGCAGGAAACGCGGGTCGCACTCGTCCAGCAAGGCGCGGTGCAGGAGCTTCACGTCGAGCGCACGCTGTCGCGCGGGCGGGTCGGCAACATCTATCTCGGCAAGGTCGTGCGCGTGCTGCCCGGCATGCAGTCGGCGTTCATCGACATCGGCCTCGAGCGCGCGGCGTTCCTGCATGTCGCCGACATCTGGCAGCCGCGCCTCGCGGGCGAGCCGCAGTCGAGCGCGCCGCACCAGCCGATCGAGAAGACCGTGTTCGAAGGCCAGACGCTGATGGTCCAGGTGATCAAGGATCCGATCGGCACGAAGGGCGCGCGGCTGTCGACGCAGGTCAGCATCGCGGGCCGCACGCTCGTCTACCTGCCGCAGGAGCCGCACATCGGCATCTCGCAGAAGATCGAGAGCGAGGCCGAGCGCGAGGCCGTGCGCGCGCGCCTGACCGCGGTGATCCCGCCGGACGAGAAAGGCGGCTACATCGTGCGCACGATCGCGGAGGATGCGACGTCCGACGAACTGGCCGGCGACGTCACGTACCTGCGCAAGACCTGGGCGACGATCGTGGCGCAGGCGCAGCGGCTGCCGGCGACGAGCCTGCTGTACCAGGATCTCGACCTCGCGCAGCGCGTGCTGCGCGATTTCGCGAACGACGACACGACGCGCATCCAGGTCGATTCGCGCGAGACGTACCAGCGCCTCGCCGAATTCGCGGGCGAGTTCACGCCGGCCGTGAGCCCGAAGCTGCACCACTACACCGGCGAGCGGCCGCTGTTCGACCTGTACAACATCGAGACGGAAATCCAGCGCGCGCTGTCGCGGCGCGTCGACCTGAAGTCGGGCGGTTACCTGATGATCGACCAGACCGAGGCGATGACGACGATCGACGTGAACACGGGCGGCTACGTCGGCGCGCGCAACTTCGACGACACGATCTTCAAGACCAACCTCGAGGCCGCGCACACGATCGCGCGGCAATTGCGGCTGCGCAACCTCGGCGGGATCATCATCATCGACTTCATCGACATGGAGAACGCCGAGCATCGCGATGCGGTGCTCTCCGAGCTGAAGAAGGCGCTCGCGCGCGACCGCACGCGCGTGACCGTCAACGGCTTCTCGCAGCTCGGGCTCGTCGAGATGACGCGCAAGCGCACGCGCGAATCGCTCGCGCACGTGCTGTGCGAGCCGTGCCCGACCTGCCAGGGCAAGGGCCAGGTAAAGACACCGCGCACCGTGTGCTACGACATCCTGCGCGAGATCCTGCGCGAATCGCGGCAATTCAATCCGCGCGAGTTCCGCGTGATCGCCGCGCAGCAGGTGATCGACCTGTTCCTCGACGAGGAATCGCAACATCTCGCGATGCTGATCGACTTCATCGGCAAGCCCGTGTCGCTGCAGGTCGAGTCGAATCTCAGCCAGGAGCAATACGACATCGTGCTGATGTAACGCGCGGCCGTCCGGCCGCACCGGGCGCAGCATTTCCCCTTTCCACCCAGTCACACGCATCACACATCATGAGCAAGCACTACAACCGCCGCCAGCGCAAGAAACTCCACATCGGCGAATTCCAGGAACTGGCCTTCACCATCTCCGCGCAATTCCGCAACGAACCGACCGACCTCGAACGCGGCGAAATGGTCGACGCATTCATCGACTTCGTCGAGGCGAACGGCCTGTTGACCGTCGCCTCCGCGGAAGAAGGCATCCTCGCCTACGTGATCTCCGGCGCACCGCGCGGCACGACGACCGACGCGGATCGCGAGACGGTCCGCGCGTGGCTCGAAGCGCGCCCTGAACTCGCCCAGGTCGAACTCGGCGCATTCACCGACGCCTGGTATCCCGAGGCCTGATCGTCCTGTCGCATCGACGGCCGCGGCCCCGTGCCCGGCTGTCGATGCGGACCGCTGCCGCGCGCACGTGCGCCGCACCGGCGCCTGCCTGTCCTCTGCCCGTCCTCTGCCTCTCCTGCTGCACCCTCTCACCCCTTCCGCCACGATGCGCGACTGCGCTCGACACGCACGACACACACATCGAGCCCCCGCACGCCCGGACCCGCGACCGCGTTGACCTCGCATTCCCTGATCGGACAAGTGAATCGGATGCTTACTTCAATTTAACGATGATTAAAGGAAGTGTCGCAAACGTTCACCTACTCTGATCGCGAAGAATCCGACGAATCGCAACGCGATCGGCAAGCAATACGAAAGAATGTCAACCGTTCGTTTCAAACGCGATCCGGATTCCGATCCAGGCAAACAGCAAGGCACGACGACGACAGGACAACAGGGAGACAACCGATGACGCGCCGACCACCCCCGCCCTTCGGCGAGATGTTCGCCAGCGACGCATTGCCGACGGCGATGCCCGCCTGACTCCGTTCCATTGACCCGACACGAGGAAGACACGACCATGTTGAACACTCATTGCCAAGTACTCCGAACGACCCTGATCGCGGCCGGCGTCGCGACCCTGCTCTCGCTGTCCGCGTGCGGCGGCTCCGGCACGCTGAGCCAGGGCACGGGCGGCTCCGGTTCCGGTTCGGGCACCACGACCGCGACGACGGGCGGCACCGGCAGCGGCTCGGGCAGCAGCGGCAGCGGTTCCGGCAGCGCGAGCGGCAGCGGCACCATCGCCGGAAGCACGGGCACCACGGGCGGCACGTCGGGCAGCAGCGGCACATCGGCCAATGCGGTCGGCCAGACGGCGGCCGCGTCGAGCAACATCGTGACTGCCGCGGGCGGCGCCGTCTCCGGCGTCGGCACGACGATCGCCGGCCAGTCGGTGCCGGGCGCCAGCCCCGCAACGACGCAAGGGCTCGGTGCGGTCGTGCAGGACACGGGCGCCGCCGTGACGACGCTCGGCAACGGCATCGGCTCGGGGCTCGGCCAGCTCGGCGCGTCGTCGAACCCGGTCGGCACGACGGTCGGCAGCACGGGCGGCGTGGTCACGAATCTCGGCAATGCGGTCGCGGCGACAGGCGGCGTCGTGTCCAGCCTCGGCAGCAGCGGTTCGGCGCTGTCCCCGCTCGCGCCCGTCACGTCGCCCGTCGGCGGCGCGATCACGACGCTCGGCAACACGATCGCGGGCGGCGGCACGACGCTCGGCGCGCAGCTGTCGACGGCCCCCGTCGCGCAGGTCACGGGCGCCGCGAGCTCGGCGATCACGCCGATTACGTCGACGGTCGGCTCGGTCACGCAGACCGTTGCGTCGAGCACGCCGGTCGGCGCACCGCTCACGAATATCGTCACGACCGTCGGCAACGGCGTCGCGGGTGCCGGCACGACGATCGCGAAGACGGGCAACAACCCGGTGACGACCGGGGTCGGCAACGTCGTGACGGCCGCCGGCAACACGGTCGCGAACGCGGGCACCACGCTGCTCGGCGGCGGCAGCAGCCCGGGCGCGACGAATCCGCTCGCGCCGGTGACGGGGCTCGTGTCGACTGCGACCGGCGCGCTGGGCAGCGCAACGGGCGGTGCAACAAGCGGCGGCAGCCCGGCCGGTGCGCTCACGTCGGCCGTCGGCACGGTGACTGGCGCGGTCTCGGGTGCCGCCGGCGGCTCGCCGGTCGGCGGGCTGACAGGCGGCACCTCAGGTGGCGCGCTGACGAAGACCGGCACCGGGCTGCTCGCGCCCGTCACGACCGCGCTCGGCGGGCTGGTCAAGTAACGCCCCACGCGGCCCCTTCGCCGTCGATCGGCACGACGGAGGGGCCGCAAGCGTACCGGCCACGCCGGCGCCCGCCGGACCCTCCCGTCATCCCGGTTTCCTTCGCCGATTTACGGGGATCGCCCCGACTTCATCGGCCTTTCCCGCGAGACACGTTAAACTCTCCCCTCGCGTGGTGCGCCGCCCGCACCCGCCGTCCATCGCCAGCCACGTGCATTCGCGCACGTCCCGACCCTTGGAGTGAGTTTCAATGAGCGGCGGATATCCGCTTCCCGCGTCCCGCATGTCGTTCCCGTCCTCGACAGCCTTCCTCGCCCTCGCCGCCGCTGCGCTGCTGTCCGGCTGCGGGCTGCTGCCGACCCAGAACCCGCCCGCGCCGATCAGCGAGGCACTCGTCGAACCGGTCGAAGAGACCGCCGGCGAGCCGCTCACGATGCCGCCCATGCCCGCGCCGGTCGCGCCTGGTGCCGAGGCGCCGAAAAAGCCGCCCCGCGAACCCGTCCGGCCGAAGCCCGTCCAGCGTCCCGTCTCGCCGCCGCCCGCGCCGCCCGCGCCGGCGCCGCTCATCGCGACGCGCACGCTCGACCGCAACCAGCTGCACGCGCTGCTCGACAGCGAGGTGCAGCGGCGCGGCGGCAAGGTGATCGGCCGCGCGATCGACATGGTGACCGACGCAAGCGGCAAGCCGCGCGAAATGATCGTCAACCTGCAGGGCTTCATGGGCGTCGGCGACCGCAAGGTCAGCTTCCCGTGGAACGTGTTCCGCTTCACGCCCGGCAGCAAGCGCGAGCCGATCGTGCTCGACGTGCCGCCGGGTGCGCTGCCACCTGCCGCCCGCCCGAAGACGTTGCCGCGTTCGGGCCCGGGCACCGGGCCATCCGCGACGCGCCTGCCGATCCTCGACAGCGACGTCGAGCGGCCGAACGGCGCGAAGATCGGCCGCGTCGTCGACGTGCTGATCGACCGCGACGCGCAGCCGCAGGCGATCGTGCTCGATCTCGGCGGCCTCGTCGACCCGAACGGCCGCACGATCGCCGCGAACTGGGCCGCGCTGCGCTTCGTCACGCGCGACCAGGCGCTGCACCCGCTGCTCGACCTGAACGACGCGCAGATCAAGGCGTCGCCGCCCTACGCGGCCGACAAGCCGGTCGTCGCGGTATCGCCGCCCGCCGCCGCCACGCCGGCGTCTTCCGCGAGTGCCGCACGATGACGATCCAGCATTCCGTCAGCGTGCGCAGTCTGCGGGCCCTCGACTGGCTCAACTTCTTCGTCGCAAACGTTCAAACGGGTTTCGGTCCTTTCATCGCTTCGTACCTCGCATCGCACAAGTGGACGCAGGGCGAGATCGGCATGGTGCTGTCGATCGGCACGATCAGCGCAATGGTGAGCCAGGTGCCGGGCGGCGCGGCCGTCGACGCGCTGAAGAACAAGAAAGGCGCGGCCGCGTGGGCGATCGCGGCGATCATCCTGTCCGCGGTGCTGCTCGCGACGAGTCCGACGATCGTGCCGGTGATCGCGGCCGAGGTGTTCCACGGCTTCGCGAGCTGCATGCTCGTGCCGGCGATGGCCGCGATCTCGTTCGCGCTCGTCGGCCGCGCGGACCTCGGCGACCGGCTCGGCCGCAACGCGCGCTGGGCGTCGATCGGCAGCGCGGTCGCGGCGGGCCTGATGGGGCTCACCGGCGAATACTTCTCCGCGCGCGCGGTGTTCTGGCTGACCGCGGTGCTCGCGCTGCCCGCCCTCTTCGCGCTCGCGATGATCCAGCCGACCCATACGGTGATCCCGCACGGCGGGCCCCGGCATGGCGCGAGGGACAACGAACAGGACGACGCCGACGGCGAACGGCGCGAGACGTTGCTCGAACTGCTGCGCGACCGGCGCATGCTGATCTTCGCCGCGTGCGTCGTGCTGTTCCACCTGTCGAACGCGGCGATGCTCAACCTCGCGGCCGGCGAAGTGACGGCCGGGATGGGCGACAACGTGCAGCTCGTGATCGCCGCGTGCATCATCGTGCCGCAGGCGATCGTCGCGATGCTGTCGCCGTGGGTCGGCCGCTCCGCGCAGCGCTGGGGCCGCCGGCCGATCCTGCTGCTCGGCTTCTCGGCGCTGCCGGTGCGCGCGCTGCTGTTCGCCGGCGTGAGCAGCCCGTACCTGCTCGTGCCGGTGCAGATGCTCGACGGCATCAGCGCCGCCGTGTTCGGCGTGATGCTGCCGCTGATCGCCGCGGACGTCGCGGGCGGCAAAGGCCGCTACAACCTGTGCATCGGCCTGTTCGGCCTTGCGGCGGGGATCGGCGCAACCTTCAGCACGGCAGCGGCCGGCTATGTCGCCGATCACTTCGGCAATGCGGTCAGCTTCTTCGGGCTCGCCGCCGCAGGCGCGCTCGCGGTGCTGCTGGTGTGGCTCGGCATGCCGGAGACGCGCGTCGAGAATGGCGACGATGCGGCCGAGGCGCCCGCTGCCGAGGCGCCCGAGGAAGCACACTGACGCGGGCACGCCCCGCGATTCCCCCGATTCATGACGGCAACCCGATGAATACGCTCAGGACACTCAACGAAACCCGGCAGCAGATCCAGCAATCGATCTTCGACCTGTTCAAGGGACTGTCGCTGCGCGAGCGGCTCGCGCAAGGCGGCCTGATGGCACTGCAGGCCGTCTGCGGAGCATGCCTCGCGTACGGCATCGGCCGCGCGCTGCACACCGAGCAGGCCGTCTGGGCGGCGATCACCGCGATCGCGGTCACCCAGCACAACTATTCCGACACGATGTCGCTGTCGCGCGACCAGTTCGTCGGCGCGATGGTCGGCGGCGTGCTCGGCTTCGCGGGCGCGGCGGTCGGCGGCGGCCACGACATCCTCGCCTATGCGGTCGCGGTCGCGGTCGTGATCGTCAGCTGCTGGTGCCTGAACGTCGGCAGCGCGGCGCGGCTCGGCGGCGTCACCGCGACGATCGTGATGCTGTTTCCGGGCAGCGGCCCGCTGTGGGACATTCCGCTCGTGCGGCTCGGTGAAGTGACGCTCGGCACGGTATGCGCGCTCGGCGTGTGCTGGGGGATGTCGAGGATCGAGCGGCGCTGGTTCAGACGCGCGTAGCGCGGTGGCGCGGCGGTGCGATGTCCGCTGTTGGTCGGCGGGATGATGTCGACGCGTGCCGGGCGCGCAGCGCCCGGCGACACGATGATCGGGAACGTTACGGACCGACCCGGAATACGAGACCCGAGCCGATCTGCACGAGCAGGTAATCCCCGCCGATGCCGACCCACTGATAGCCGCGCGGCGGCGCGCTCAGGTGATAGCCGCGCCAGTCCTCGACCACATACTGGCGGTCACGGAACTCGGGCGGGAGCCGGTCACCCTTGTGCCAGTCGCGATGCGGCTCGTCAGCCCAGCGCGGCGGCACGTCCTCCTCCTGATGCATCGCGTGGCCGGGCGGCATCCGCTTCGGTCCATGGTCGTGGTGCATCGCGGGGCCGCCCTGGTCGTTATGGTCACCATGGTCCTGCGCCATCGCGAGCGGCGCGGCGAAACCCGCCGCGATCAGTGCAGCCAACATCATGCCGTGCATCTTCTTCATCGTGCCTTCCCTCCGTGTTGTCACGTCGAACGAAACGCCTGCGGCTTGCGCAGTGAAGACTAGCACACCGGCATGATGCAAACGCGCGCGGCGCCCGCACCGCGCGCTTGTCAGGCCGCCTGCTGCTGGTACTGGATCCGGTGCAGGTGAGCGTACAGGCCGCCGACGCGCAGCAGCTCGTCGTGGCTGCCCTCTTCGGCGATCTTGCCGGCCTCGAGCACGAGGATGCGGTCCGCGCGCTCGATCGTCGACAGCCGGTGCGCGATCACGAGCGTCGTGCGGCCTTCCATCAGCCGCTCGAGCGCCGCCTGCACGTGGCGCTCCGATTCGGAGTCGAGTGCCGACGTCGCTTCGTCGAGGATCAGGATCGGCGCGTCCTTGTAGATCGCGCGTGCGATCGCGAGGCGCTGCCGCTGGCCGCCGGACAGCCGCATCCCGTTGCCGCCGACGATCGTGTCGAGCCCGTCGGGCATCGCGGCGACCGCGTCCGCGAGGTTCGCGGCCTCGAGCGCGGCCTGCACGCGCGCGCGGTCCGGCGTCTGGCCGTATGCGACGTTCGCGGCGATCGTGTCGTTGAACAGCACGACGTCCTGGCTGACCATCGCCATCTGGCTGCGCAGCGCATGGATGTCGTAGTCGGCGACCGGCACGCCGTCGAGCAGGATCGCCCCGCCCGTCGGGTCGAAGAAGCGCGGCAGCAGGTTCACGAGCGTCGTCTTGCCGCTGCCGGACGGCCCGGCGAGCGCGACCATCTCGCCCGGCGCGACCTTGAACGAGATCCGGTCGAGCGTCGGCCGCTCGGATACGCCGTAATCGAACGACACGTTGCGGAACTCGATCTCGCCGCGCGCATGCGGCAGCGGCCGCCCGCCGCCTTGCGGCTCGGCCGGCTCGTCGATCAGGCCGAAGATCAGCTCGGCCGCCGTCATCCCGCGCTGCAGCGGCTGGTTCACGTCGATCAGGTGCTTGAGCGGCGAGATCACGAGCAGCATCGACGTGACGAACGCGACGAAGCCGCCGACCGTCGTCTGGTCGTTCGACGACTGCACGACCGCGATCGTGATCACGACCGCGAGCGCGATCGACGCGAGGAACTGCGTGAGCGGCTGCGCGAGGCCGCCGGACACCGTCATGCGCATCGCATAGCCGCGCAGGCGCTTGCTCATCGCCGTGAAGCGGTCCATCTCGTACGACTCGCCGTTGTGCACCTTGACGACCTTGTAGCCGCCGACCGTCTCCTCGACGATGTACGACAGCTCGTTGGTGAGCGTCTGGTGCTCGCGGTTCAGGCGCCGCAGCCGGCGGTTGATCTTGCTGACCAGCCAGCCGATGCCCGGCAGGATCACCGCGACGATCAGCGTGAGCCGCCAGTTCAGGTAGAACAGGTAGCCGAGCAGGAAGATCACCGTCAGCGAATCGCGCACGAGCGTGACCATCACGCCCGTCAGCACGGACAGGATCTGGTTGACCTCGAACACGATCGCGTTGATCACCGTGCTCGCGGTTTCGCGCTGGAAGAACGACGCGCCGGTGTGGATCATCCGCTGGAACATCTCGAGCCGCAGCTGCAGCAGGATCCGGTTCGAGACGTAGTTGAGCAGGTAGTTCGACGCGTACTGCGACACGGCGCGCACGAGCGCGAGGCCGATCACCGCGGCCGGCACGTACCACTTCGCGCGGTCGCTGCCGTGCGAGCCGAAGCCGTGGTCGAGCAGCGGCTTGAGCAGCGCGGGAATCCCGGCTTCGGTCGCCGCGACGACGCCCATCGTCATTACGGCGAGCACGACGACGCCGAGCAGCGGCTTGATGTACGGCCACAGGCGCTTGAGGACGGTCACCGGCGACGTGCCGGACGCGTCCATGGGTTTGCGAAGCGTGTTCTGAGTATCCAAGGCAATCCTTCTTGAGCCGCGGCGCGGCGCCCGGGGACGACATCGGCCCGGGAATCCGACCCCGCCGGGCGGGTGCCGAAAAGGCCCAACATTATAGCCGCACAGCCCATGCCGGCATGGCCGCCGCCGACGCCGGCGGGCAGCCGGCGCGCGGGTATACTGCCGCTCACCGCGTCCTCCATCCCTCTGACGATTTCATGGCAGAACCCACCCTCGGCGTCGCCCTCATCGCCCTCAATGCGTCCGCGCGGCTCGCGCAGTGTCTCGACGCGCTGGCGTTCGCCGACGACGTCGTCGTGATCGACGGCGGCAGCACCGACGACACCGTCGCGATCGCGCAGGCGCACGGCGCGCGCGTGATCGTCGAGCGCGACTGGCCGGGCTTCGGCCCGCAGAAGAACCGCGCGCTCGCCGCGCTTTCCACCGACTGGATCCTGTCGCTCGACACCGACGAGGTCGTCAGCCCGGAACTCGCGCAATCGATCCGCGCGGCGATCCGCCAGCCGGCCGCGCAGGTCTATGCGCTCGACCGGCTGTCGAGCTTCTGCGGCCAGTGGATCCGCCACAGCGGCTGGTATCCGGACTGGGTGCCGCGCCTGTTCCGGCGCGGCGCGGCACGCTTCTCCGACGACCTCGTGCACGAGCGCCTCGTATTCGACACCCCCGCGCAGCGCCTTGCCGGCAAGCTGATGCACTACTCGTACGAGGATTTCGAGACCGTCGTGCGCAAGCTCGACGCGTATTCGACCGCGGGCGCCCGGCAGCGCCGCGCGGCCGGCCAGCGCGGCGGCTTCGGCAAGGCCGTCGCCCGCGGCCTGTGGGCGTTCGTGCGGACCTACGTGCTGCGGCGCGGCTTTCTCGACGGGCGCGCGGGCTTCATGATCGCCGTGTTCAACGCCGAAACCGTCTACTACCGCTTCCTGAAGCTCGGCCACGAATCCGCGCGCTGACGCGCCTGCGCGCCGGCGGCCTGCCAGGGCCGCCGGCGCGCCAGGCCGCCGCGGCGCACGGCCGCCGGGACGTTACAATGCCGGCCTGCCCGCGCGGCGCTCGCACCGCCGAGCCCACCGGCGACGCCGCGCGCCGCCCGACACGACGACCACCGATTCCGACCGCCATGTTCTCCATCATCATCCCGACCTGGAACAACCTGCCGTACCTCAAGCTCGTCGTCGACAGCCTGCGCCGGCATTCCGCGTACGCGCACCAGATCATCGTGCACGTGAACGACGGCTCGGACGGCACGCTCGACTGGGTCCGCAGCGAAGGGATCGAGTACACGGCGTCGCCCGCCAACATCGGCATCTGCCACGCGGTGAACCTCGCCGCGGCGCGCGCGACGCGCGACTATGTCGTCTACATGAACGACGACATGTTCTGTTGCCCCGGCTGGGACGCGGCGCTCGTGCGCCGCATCGAGCAGATGCCGACCGACCTGTTCATGCTGTCCGGCACGATGGTCGAGCCGGTCGACACGCGCAACCCGTGCGTCGTCGTCAGCGATTTCGGCCGTGACGCCGAGCATTTCGACGCGGCAGGCCTCGTCGCGGCCGCCCCGACGCTCGCGCGCGCGGACTGGCTCGGCTCGACCTGGCCGCCGACCCTCGTGCACCGCGACTGGTGGAACCGGATCGGCGGCTACAGCAGCGAACTGTCGCCCGGCATGAGCAGCGACAACGACTTCTCGATGAAATTCTGGGACGCCGGCTGCCGGATCTTCCTTGGCGTCGGCGAAAGCCTCGTCTACCACTTCCAGCAGAAGAGCACCGGCAAGATCGTCAAGAACGACGGCCGCCGCCAGTTCCTCAACAAATGGGGCATGACGCAGGCGACCTTCGACCGCTATTACCTGCACCGCGGCGAAGCGGCCGGCACGCGCGTCGCGCTCGACACGCCGGCTGTCGCTGGCCGCCTGAAGCGCGCGCTGCTGCGCTCGCGGATCAAACGCGCGTTCAGCTGATACGTCCCCGGAAACCGTGCGGAAACGCGCGACGGTTCGCGTATACTCCGCAGTTTGTCCTGGCCTGTGCCGCCGGGACCGCGGCGCGCAGCATGGTGCCCGCATGCCGCAAACGCCCATCCGACAGGTTTCGATGCTTTCGTTTTCCGCTCCCGCCTCGCGGCGCCTGACCGCCGCCCGCGCCTTCGCCGTCGCCGCGCTGTGCATGGTGCCCGTCTCCACCGCGCTGACGAACGTGTTCTGCGCGCTGTTCGCCGTCGCGCTCGTCACCACGCCCGAGTTCTGGCGCGATCTCCGCTCGTTCGTCACGCAGCCTGCGTCGCTCGCGGCGCTGCTCCTGATGGCCGCGCTGGCCGCCAGCGTCGCGTACACCGTCGCACCGCACGACAAGGCGTGGAGCTGGGTCGCCAAGTACGACAAGCTGCTGCTGCTGCCGTTCGCCGCGCTCGCGTTCCGCCAGTCGAACTGGGCGCCGATCGTGCGGCGCTGCTGGTTCGGCACGCTGTGCGTGATCCTCGTGCTGTCGACGACCAACTACCTCGGGCTGACCGCGATCGGGCCCGCGCATGCGACCGAGCTGCCGCTGTCGCGCGCGTGGGTGTTCAAGAATCACATCGCGGCCGGCATGTTCGGCGCGCTGCTGTTCTACCAGGCGGCCGATCTCGCGCTTTCGGCCCGCACGGCGCTCTCCCGCGCCGCGTTCGCCGGCGTCGCCGCGTGGTCGCTCGTCAACGTGTTCGTGATGCTGCAGGGACGCACGGGCCAGGTGATCGCGCTGCTGCTGATGCTCGTCGTCGCGGTGCGGTTCGTGCTCGTGCTGCGCAAGCGCTCGCCGCTGCGCGCGGGCCTCGCCGCGGGCGCGCTCGTCGTGGCGGGCGCGGCGCTCGTCGTGGCGGCGTGCACGATCCATGGCGGCCGGCTCGTGAAGGTCGTGTCGGAAGTGCGCGAGTACCAGCAGACGGACGCGATCACGTCGACCGGCCTGCGGCTCGAGTGGTACAAGAAGGGACTCGAGCTGTTCCAGGCCCGGCCCGTGATCGGCTACGGCGCGGGCGGCCTCGAGTTCGAGTTCAACAAGCTCGCGCAAGGCAAGACCGCTGCCGAAGGCCAGCTCACGTCGAACCCGCACAACGAATACCTGCTGATGGCCGTCCAGCTCGGCTCGGTCGGCCTGCTGCTGTTCGTCAACCTGATCGTGCAGATCGCGCGCGGCAGCCGCGCGCTCGACCCACGCTCGCGGCACCTGCTGCTCGCGTGGCTCGCGATCTTCACGATCGCCAGTTTCGCGAATTCGCTGCTGCTCGATTTCGCCGAAGGGCACCTGATCGTGCTGCTCGCGGGCATCCTGCTCGGCTGCGGCGCGCGCGGCGACACGCTGCCGCGCGAGACGTCGGCGATCCGGCGCAGCGCCTGACGCCGTTCACTCAGGCCGGCGGCTGACCGCCGCCCGGCCCCTCAGTCCGATGTGGCGCGGCGCAGCCGCGACGTGTCGACGACGGCCGCCGCGTCGGGCGCGTCCAGCCCGAGCATCTCGGCCGCCGCGGCCTTCACGCGCTGTGCGCTCAGGTTGACGAGACAGTCGCTGCGGCTTTCGACGTGGCGTTCGCAGCCTTCGTGCCGGCACGGCACGCAATCGCCCTCTCCCTGCAGCAGATAGACATTCCCGTGCCGGCCCGAGCCGCGCAGCGGCCACGGATTCTCGGTCGCGGGCCAGTGCTGCGGCCACGGCCCCCAGCGTACGGGGTCGGACGGCCCGAACAGCGCGATCGTGTTGGTGCCGGTCGCCGCGGCGACATGCGTCGCGCCCGTGTCGGGCCCGATGAAGAGCTGCGCGCGCCGCACGAGTTCCGCACTCTCGCCGAACGTGAGGCGGCCGACGAGATTCAGCACGTCGCCGCCCGCGGCGGCCGCCACCTGCGCCGCGTAATCGCGCTCGCCCTGCGCGGGACCACCGGACAGCGCGACCGCAAATCCATGCGCGCGCAGCCAGTCGATCATCTCGACCCAGCCGTCGGCCCGCCACTGCTTGTACCGGAACATCGGGTACGGATGCAGGACGACGAGCGGCTTGCCGTCGCGCACCGCCGGCGACTCGGCGAGCCATGCGTCGAACCGTGCGCGGCGCGCGGGATCGTCGCCGATGCCGGGCGCAACGACCTCGGAGACCGGCTCGATGCCGATGACCGGGGCGAGCGCCAGCGTGCTCACGACGGTGTGCGCGGACTGGTGATGGTTGATCGCGATCCCGTGCAGCATCATCCGGGTCAGCCAGGTGACACGGTCGGGATCGACGATGCCGACCCGCTTGCGGCCGGCGAACCAGCTGTAGAAGCGCGGCCGGTCGGAGCTCAGCGCCGCGCACGCGAGGTCGTAGCGGCGCCACATCGACAGCGCGTCGCGCAGCCGTTCACCGAACCCGGCGCGCTGCGCGACGACGATCACGCGACGCACGTCCGGATTGTGCTCGAGCACGCCCTCGGTACCGCGAAACACCAGCATGTCGATCTGCGCATCCGGCCAGCGGGCTTTCAGCGAGCGCACGAGCGGCGTCGTCAGCAACACGTCGCCGATGCGGCGCGGTGCGGCGACGAGGATGGTTCTGGGCGGGCGGGCGGAAGAAAACAGGGCCACGGCAATCGATCCGTCTATCTGGCTGGCGAACAAGGCTGGCAATGTACAGGATTTTGCGGCAACCGGCTCGGGCCGTGTGGGCGGCGATGCAGCGCGAGCGGGGTACGGTCCCCGGCCTGGCGGGCCTGGGTTGACCGGACGCGGTTCGACATCGTCCGGTCGAGTTTGCCCGGGTCACGCACGACACGCGGCGCGGCGGCTGTCCCGCGCGCCGTGCAGCGACAAGCGATCGCGGGTTACGCGATGGTTACGCGAGGGTTACGATATGGCCGTGTCGAGCGCGGTCGTCCCGGGCGGCACCGGCGTCCCGCGAACCGGGTCGACGAGCGGGTCGGCAGCCGGAGCTTCGCCACGCTCGGTTTGCCGGAGCAGATGACCGACCGCCCGCTCGACCGCATCGACGCCGATCGCGTCGACCGCCCCGCCGGCCCGCAGGATCACGTGCGGCACGCCGAGCGGATGCCAGCGCAGGTATTTCTCCGGCCGGTCCTCGAACAACGCGGCGACCGGCACGCCCAGCGCCGACGCGAGATGCACCGGCGCGCTGTCCGCGGACACGACGACGTCGAGCAGGCTCACGGCGGCAATCAGGTCGGCGACCGACGACGGCGCAACATGCTGCGCGGCCACGTCGCGCCACGCTTCGCGATCGTCCGCACTGGCGGGATCGCGAAACACGACCACGTCGGCGAGCCCGCCGAGCCGGCGGCTCAGGTCCCGCCATTTGTCTGCGCTCCAGCGCCGCTCCGCCGCCTTGTTCGATACGAACAGGCCGATCCGCGGCTGCGTACGCGGCCCGAGCAGGCGATGCCAGGCGTCCTGCCGCGCGCGATCCGGATAGGCGGACAGTGCGAGACCTTCGATATCGGTACACGCCAGCTCGGGAACGAGCTGAAACCCGGACAGCGCTTCGTGGCGCATCGGCCGCGTGCGGACATGCTCGGGCTTGCGGTCGTCGAATTCGGACCCGGCGTCGTGCCAGCGGCAATCCTTCGCACCGACCTGCCGCGCGAACTGCACGCTGCTCCGGTGCGCCCCACCATTCGGGACGATCACCAGATCGAAGCGCAAGCGGCGCAGGCGGCGCACGAGCCGCAGCCGGTCGACGATCGCCCGCCAGCGCCCCGGCCGGTCGTTACGCTCGCATTGCCGGCTGTACACGTACTTGTGCACCGTGTGCACGTCCGGATTGCCGGACAGTACGGCCGCGTTGTACGTGTTGGCGACCACGTGCAGTTCCGCGCCGGGCCAGCGCTGCTTCAGCGCGCCGAGAAACGCCGTCGTGCACAGCATGTCGCCCAGAAAATCTATCCGGATCACGAGGATCCGCCGCGTCGGGTTGTCGTTGGCCATTCTTGTCGTTGGCGGTCTGATCGTTTTGAGCGTGTGCAACCCGCCGGGACGGCCGTTTGCACCCGTGCCGCCTGCCGGCAGACACCGCCGGCAGGCGCGACACGCGACGGATTGTATAGCGACCGCGTGACGCGCCCAAGTGCCTGTTGCCGGCGCCGCTGCCGCGTGGCCGCCGCGACGCGGGCGCGCGGGCACCGGCCGATCAGTACGCGATCTCGACGGTCATGCCGCCAAACGCCGCCCGCAGCTCCGCGAGCAGCGTGTCGCTCGGCTTCACGCGCCATGCATCGCCAAGCCGCATCTCGCCTTGTGCGCGGGCGCTGCTGTAGTGAATCTGCACCGCAAGACCGCTCGGCAGCGGCGGTGGCGGTTGCCGGCGGCCGCCATCGCGCCCGCCGCCGCGCGGCGCGGGCGCCTCGGGCGCGCTCGCCGCGGACGGCTCGTCCTTCGATACGTGCGGCTCGAGCACGCGGCGCAGCGCGGCCGCATCGGCATTGCCGTTCATCGTCAGCCGCACGGCTTGCGCGTAGCGGCTGCGCGCGCGTTCGAGGTCCATCACCGTGTCGGCCGTGAAGCGGATGCCGCCCGTGAATGCATCGTTGCGCGCCTGTCCCTGCACGATCAGCAGCTCGTCTTCCTTGAACAGCGCCTTGTTCGCCTCGAACTGCTCGTTGAAGATCGTGATCTCGCACTGGCCCGATCCGTCGTCGAGCAGCGCGATCAGCATCTTGCCGCGCTGGGTCATCTGCGTGCGCAGCGACGCGATGATGCCCGCGACGAGCTTGTCGCGCCCTTCCTTCAGTTCGCCGACCTTCTGGCGTACGAAGCGACGCACCTCGTCGCGATACGCGTCGAACAGGTGGCCGGACAGATAGAAGCCGAGTGCGCCCTTCTCTTCCTGCAGACGGCGCTTGTCGTCCCACGCGGGCTCGTCGACGAGCGCATGCGCGTGCGGCGACTCCGCGCCCATGTCGAACAGGCCCGCCTGCATCGCGTTCGCCTCGGCCTGGTCCGCCGCTTCCATCGCGAGCGGCACCGACGCGAGCATCTGCGCGCGGTTCGCATTCAGCGAATCGAATGCGCCGGCGCGGATCAGCGCCTCGATCGTGCGGCGGTTCACGACGCGCCGGTCGATCCGTTCGCAGAAGTCGAACAGGTCGGAGAACGGCTTTTCCTCGCGCGCGCGCAGGATTTCCTCGATCGCGTTCTGGCCGCTGCCCTTCACCGCGCCGAGCCCGTAGCGGATCGTGCGCGAGCGCTTGCCGTCCGCTTCCGCGACCGGTTCGAAACGGTAATGCGACTGGTTGATGTCCGGCGGCAGCACCGCAAGGTTGTTCACGACGCAGTCGTCGAACAGGATCTTCACCTTGTCGGTGTCGTCCATCGCGAGCGTCATGTTGGCCGCCATGAATTCGGCCGGATGGTGCGCCTTCAGCCACGCGGTGTAGTAAGCGAGCAGCGCATAGGCCGCCGCGTGCGACTTGTTGAAGCCGTAGCCCGCGAACTTCTCCATCAGGTCGAAGATCTCGTCGGACTTCTCACGCGCGAGGCCGTTCTTCGCGGCCCCTTCCGCGAAGATCTCGCGGTGCTTGGCCATCTCCTCGGGCTTCTTCTTGCCCATCGCGCGACGCAGCAAGTCCGCACCGCCGAGCGAGTAGCCGCCGATGATCTGCGCCATCTGCATCACCTGCTCCTGATAGACCATGATGCCGTAGGTCTCTTTCAGGACGGGTTCGACGCGCGGATCCGGGTAGTCGACCTTCTCGCGGCCGTGCTTGCGCGCGCAGAAGCTCGGAATCAGGTCCATCGGGCCCGGACGGTACAACGACACGAGCGCGATGATGTCCTCGAAGCGGTCGGGCTGCGCGTCCTTCAGCATGCCTTGCATGCCGCGGCTTTCCAGCTGGAACACGGCGACCGTGTTGGCCTTCTTCAGGATCTGGAACGACGCGGGATCGTCGAGCGGCACCTGTGCGAGCGACCAGTCGGCCTTCGTCGAATCGAGCCGGCGGATGTAGCGCTCGGCCCAGTCGAGGATCGTCAGCGTCGTCAGGCCCAGAAAGTCGAACTTCACGAGGCCGACAGCTTCGACGTCGTCCTTGTCGTACTGGCTGACGACGCCGCCGTCGTCGCCCTGCGTGTAGAGCGGGCAGAAGTCGGTCAGCTTGCCGGGCGCGATCAGCACGCCGCCCGCGTGCATCCCGACGTTGCGCGTCAGGCCTTCGACGCGCTGCGCGAGATCGAGCAGCTGGTGGACTTCGTCCTCGTGGTCGTAGCGCTCCTGGAGCTGCGGCTCCTCCTTCATCGCGTCGGCGATCGTCACGTGCTTGCCCGGCTTGAACGGGATCAGCTTCGCGACGCCGTCGGTGAACATGTAGCCGAGATCGAGCACGCGCCCGATGTCGCGCACGGCCGCCTTCGCGGCCATCGTGCCGAACGTCGCGATCTGCGACACCGCATCCGCGCCGTATTTCTCCTTCACGTACTGGATCACGCGATCGCGGCCGTGCTGGCAGAAGTCGATGTCGAAGTCGGGCATCGATACCCGCTCCGGGTTCAGGAAGCGCTCGAACAGCAGGTTGTAGCGCAGCGGATCCAGATCGGTGATGCCGAGCGCGTACGCGACGAGCGAACCGGCGCCCGAACCCCGGCCGGGGCCAACCGGCACGCCGTTGTTCTTCGCCCAGTTGATGAAGTCGGCCACGATCAGGAAGTAGCCCGGGAAGCCCATCTTCGTGATGGTCCCGCACTCGAATTCGAGCCGCTTGTAGTACGTGTCGCGCTGCGCGTCGCGCTGTGCGGCATCCGGATACAGCTGCTCGAGACGCTTTTCGAGCCCTTCCTTCGATAGCTGGATCAGGTAGTCGTCGAGCGACATGCCGTCCGGCGTCGGGAACAGCGGCAGCTTCGGCTTGCCGAGCTCGAGCTTCAGGTTGCAGCGCTTCGCGATCTCGACCGTGTTCGCGACCGCGGACGGCAGGTCGGCGAACAGCGCGACCATGTCGTCCTGCGTGCGGAAGTACTGATCGGTCGTGAAGCGCTTCTGGCGCCGCGGATTCGCGAGGATGTCGCCTTCCGAAATGCACACGCGCGCTTCGTGCGCGGTGAAATCGTCGTCGGTCATGAACTGCGTCGGATGCGTCGCGACAACCGGCAGCTTCATCTCGACGGCGAGCGTCGCCGCCTGCTGGATGTACGCCTCGGCGCCCGGCTGGCCGTAGCGCTGCAGTTCGATGTAGAAGCCGCCCGGGAACACCTTCGCCCAGCGCGCCGCGTGACGGCGCGCCGCTTCCTCGTTGCCGGCCGCGAGCGCGAGGCCGATGTCGCCCTGCTGCGCGCCCGACAGCGCGAGCAGCCCTTCGGCGAGCTCGGTGTCGAGCCATTGCGCGTCGATTTCGGCGCGGCCGCGGTACTGGTTCGTGAGCCACGCTTTCGACAGCAGCTCGCAGAGATTCAGGTAGCCGCGCTTGTCCTTGACGAGCAGCAGCAGCCGCGACGGCTTGTCGCGGTCGTCCGGATTGGCGATCCAGACGTCGCAGCCGGCGATCGGCTTGATGCCTTTGCCGCGGGCTTCAGAATAGAAACGGACGAGGCCGAACGCGTTGCCGAGATCGGTGAGGGCGAGCGCGCCCTGACCGTCCGCGGCCGCCGCCTTGACGATGTCGTCGAGACGCACGATGCCGTCGGCAATCGAGAATTCGGAGTGAACGCGAAGATGGACGAAGCGGGGATCTGACATGGGCGCTATTGTAGCCGCGTCGCCGCGCAGGCTGCCCAAAAAATCCCCGCGCTGGCCGTTCGGCCAGGGTGCGCGACCACGCGCCGCGCCATTGGCCGGACGGCCTGCTGCCGGATCGCGCCCGGTTTGCGGGATAATACGGGTTTTCGACTTATCCGCCCGCCAATTCGCCCGGCTCGCACCCCTATTTCGCGAGCCTCCGTGCGATCACCGCGCGGCCGCTTTCTCGTCCGACCATCATGAGTATCGTCAATCTCGCTGCCTATCACTTCGTATCGCTCGACGCGACCGAACAATGGCGCCCCCTCGTCACCGCCCGCTGCAACGAACTCGGCCTGCGCGGCACGATCCTGCTCGCGCCGGAAGGCATCAACCTGTTCATCGCCGGCCCGCGCGATGCGGCCGACGCATTCATCGACTACCTCCGCCACGATCCGCTGTTCGAAGGCAAGTTCGCGACGCTGCAGTTCAAGGAAAGCCTGTCCGACTCGCAGCCGTTCCGCCGCATGCTCGTGCGCCTGAAGCGCGAGATCATCACGATGAAGAAGCCGGCGATCAAGCCGGAACTCGGCCGCGCGCCGTCCGTCGACGCGCACACGCTGAAGGCATGGCTCGACCGCGGCCACGACGACGCGGGCCGTCCGGTCGTGATGCTCGACACGCGCAATGCGTTCGAGGTCGACGTCGGCACGTTCGACAATGCGCTCGACTACCGGATCGACAAGTTCAGCGAATTCCCGGAAGTCATCGACGCGAACCGCGCGGACCTCGAAGGCAAGACAGTCGTGTCGTTCTGCACGGGCGGGATCCGCTGCGAAAAGGCCGCGATCCACATGAAGGACATCGGCATCGACAACGTGTACCAGCTCGAGGGCGGGATCCTCAAGTATTTCGAGGAAGTCGGCGGCGCGCATTATCACGGCGACTGCTTCGTGTTCGACTACCGCACCGCGCTGAACCCGCAGCTCGAGCCCACCGAGAACGTCACCTGCTTCGCGTGCCGTGCGGTCGTGACGCCCGAAGCGCAGCAATCGCCGAGCTACGTGCCCGGCCAGTCCTGCCCGGCCTGCGCGACCGCTGCTGGCACGGCCTGAGCGAGCGCCGCGGATTCCGATGAACGGCTATCGCGGCCGCTTCGCGCCGTCGCCGACCGGCCCGCTGCACTTCGGCTCGCTCGTCGGCGCGCTCGCGAGCTGGCTCGATGCGCGTGCGCACGGCGGCGCCTGGCTCGTGCGCGTCGAGGACATCGACGGGCCGCGCACGGTGCCCGGCGCGGCCGACGACATCCTTGCGACGCTCGCGCACTTCGGCATGACGCCGGACGAGCCGCCCGTGTGGCAGAGCGCACGCGAAGCGGCCTATGCGGCCGCGCTCGAACGGCTGATGGCGACGGGGCGCGTCTATCCGTGCGGCTGCACGCGCAAGGAAATCGCCGATTCGCTGCGCGCCGCGCACGAACGCCACACGACGCTCGCGTACCCGGGCACCTGCCGGTCGGGCCTGCATGGCAAGCCCGCGCGCGCGTGGCGGCTGCGGGTGCCGGACGGCGATGCGGCGATCGTCACGTTCGACGATCGCTGGCAGCACACGCAATCGCAGAATCTCGCGACCGAGGTCGGCGACTTCGTGCTGAAGCGCGCCGACGGCCTGTGGGCGTACCAGCTCGCAGTCGTCGTCGACGACGCCGATGCAGGCATCACGCACGTCGTGCGCGGCGCCGACCTGCTCGATTCGACCGCGCGCCAGATCTACCTGCAGCGCTGCCTCGGCGTGCCGACACCGTCGTATCTGCACGTGCCCGTCGTCGTCGACGCGAACGGCGAAAAGCTCAGCAAGCAGACCGGCGCGATCGCGCTCGAGCGCGACGATCCGCTGCCGGCGCTGAAGGCCGCGGCCGCGCATCTGGGGCTTGCACCGGACGGCGAGCTGACCGGTACGACACTGGCGTCGTTCTACGGGGCCGCGACGGCCGCGTGGGCGCGGCGCTTCGGGCCGCAGGCCGGTTAGAGGCGATCGGGTGCCGCGTCCGACCGTCGACGCGGAGCCGCGCCGATGATGACGGCTACGCGCAATATGGGCCGCTGCGGCATTCCGCCCGTTCGCCCTTCGCCCTTCGCCCTTCGCCCTTCGCCCTTCGCCCTTCGCCCTTCGCCCTTCGCCCTTCGCCCTTCGCCCTTCGCCCTTCGCCCGTTCGCCCTTCGCCGCTCGCCGCTCGCCGCTCGCCGCTCGCCCTTTGCCGCCCGCCCGCCGGATCGCATCGCAACGCCAATGTCGCCCGGCCAGACGCCGTGAACGTGCCGCCTCTCCCAGCTCCTCTTCGCCAATAAAAAACGGGCACATGCTCACCGCATGCACCCGTTTCCTCAATACGCGCGCGTCTCGCGCCGACCGCTTATGCCGACGGCTTGCGCGGCATCCCGAACCCGCCGAGCAGCGCGGCGACCTGCCGTTTCGGCCCTTTCTTCTCCGGCTGCGCAGACTTCACTTCTTCCGGCTGCTTCGCCGGCGCCGACGGCTCGTACGGCTTCAGGAAGAAGTCGTCGATCGGCGCCTCGTGGCGGCGGTGGTGGTACCCGCCGCGCTCCGCGCCTGCCGGGCGGCGACCCGACCCGCCGCGATGCTCGTCGCGTTCGCGGCGGCCGCCTCGCTCGCCACCGCGCTCGCCGCCCCGTTCGCCACTGCGCTCGTCGTGGCGATGCCGCGCCGGCTTGTCGAGCGCGAGCGTCTGCATCTCGAGCGGACGCTTGATCAGCTTCTCGATGTCGGCGAGCTGCTTGCGCTCGTTCGGGCTGCACAGCGACAGCGCATCACCGGTCGCACCCGCGCGACCCGTGCGGCCGATCCGGTGCACGTAGTCTTCGGCGTTGAACGGCAGGTCGAAGTTGATCACGGCCGGCAGCTCGGCGATGTCGAGGCCGCGCGCGGCCACGTCGGTCGCGACGAGCGCCTCGACTTCGCCGCGCTTGAACGCGTCAAGCGCCTGCATCCGCTCGAGCTGCGACTTGTCGCCGTGGATCGCCGACGCGACCACGCCGTCGCGCTCGAGCTGGCGCGCAAGCCGGCTCGCGCCGATCTTGCTGTTGCAGAACACGATCACCTGCTTGAGCCCGCGGTCGCGGATCAGCTGCACGACAGCCGCCTGCTTGTCGCCCTCGGCGACGTCGTAGACGATCTGCGTGACGTTCGCGTTCGTCGAATTGCTGCGCGCGACCTCGATCGTCTGCGGATTGCGCAGGTAGGTCGACGCGAGCTTCTTGATTTCCGGCGAGAACGTCGCCGAGAACAGCAGCGTCTGGCGCTCCTTCGGCAGCAGGTTCAGGATCCGCTGCAGGTCCGGCAGGAAGCCCATGTCGAGCATCCGGTCGGCCTCGTCGAGCACGAGCATCTGCACCTGCCCGAGGTTCGCGGTCTTCTGCTGCACGTGGTCGAGCAGGCGGCCCGGCGTCGCGATCAGGATCTCGACACCGCGGCGCAGTTCGGCCATCTGCGGATTCATGTCGACGCCGCCGAACACGACCGCGCTGCGCAGCGGCGTGTGCTTCCCGTACGCATGCACGTTCGCGGCGACCTGGTCGGCGAGTTCGCGGGTCGGCGTCAGAATCAGCGCGCGCACCGGATGGCGGGCGGGCGACGCGCTCGTGTTGGCCTGCGGCAGCAGGCGCTGGAGAATCGGCAGCGAGAAACTCGCGGTCTTGCCGGTGCCGGTTTGCGCGGCGCCCATGACGTCGCGGCCGGCGAGCACGACCGGAATCGCCTGCGCCTGGATCGGCGTTGGCGTCGTGTAGCCCTGCTCCGAGATGGCTTTCAGGATGTCGGCGGCAAGGCCGAATTGATCGAAGGTTGCGTCGACTGGCTTGGCGACAGAATCGGACATGGTGGCGTTTCGCTCAAAAGGCGCGGCGGGGACATCACGCGTCAGGCCGGCCCGGCGGGCCTGCGCGAATCACATTTCGGAAGTAGACGGAGCCGCGGCGCGCCGCGCGGCGCCGCTCTGGCGCTTGGGACCGGTTCATTCGAACGCCGGGCCCCAGGCCGTGCGGACTCCGTTCGGCGCGAATGCCGGCGGAAAGGGCCGTATTGTAGCACTGCGCAGCTATCTGTCCGTGACAGCCTCGCTGACGCGACGCGCCGACACCGCCGACCGGTTCCGGCAGACGGCGCGAAGCCAGTCCGGTGGCCGGCGCCAACGCGTGGCGCACCGGCGCCGGCGCGCCGCGCCGGCACATGAATTCGGGGATGCCGGCCGGCGCTCAGCCCTTCTTCTTTTTCTTCTCGACCTGCACGCAGTCGGACAACAGCGGCGGCGCCTTCTGGTCGGCGATTTCGTCGCGCAGCGTCGCTTCCTTGCCCTTCGTCCACCACGTGTAGCGGCCGGCCTGGTAGCGCACGCCGGACGCCGACACGGTGTCGACGAACAGCAGGCGCTGGCCGTTGACCGGCACGAGCGCAAAGCTCTGGCCGTTGCCCGCGAGCCAGTACGACACGCGCACCGGCTGCGTCTGGTTCGCGCACTGGTAGACGGCCGTCTGGCGCGCGTCCGCGTCGATTTCCTCGACGGTCAGCTGCGCGGCATGCGCGACGGATACGGACAGGCCGGCCAGCGCAAGCGCGGCGAGGGTTTGACGAATCATGCAGGTCCTCTCACGAGACGTAGTGTGAAAGCGCGCCCGCCCGGGCGCGCCGGTTATCGTCGTATGGGGTTGTCAGGGGCGGTCAGGGATCGACGACGTCCGCGCAGGCGTCGGTCGGCGCGGCGGCGATGTGGCCGACGACCGGCACGATCTTGAGCCCGGCCGACGCGATCCGGCACGGCGCGGCGGCCAGGCCGCAGCCCGCGACGCTCGTGGCGAGCGTCAACGCAGCGCCGAGGCGCGCGATGCGTCGCAGTAAACAGGTTGTCGGCATCGCATGCTCCTCCTGCCGTCAGCGGGCCGATACGGGCTTGACCGCCGCGGCCGCGCGCTTCGCGCGTGCGCGGGCCTCGTCGACGTCGGCACCGGTCGCGAGCGCGACGCCCATGCGCCGCTTCGCGAAGCTTTCCGGCTTGCCGAACAGGCGCAGGTCGGCGCCCGGCACCGCCAGCGCGTCGCGCACGCCTTCGAACGCGATGCCGCGCTCGTCGAGCCCGCCGTAGATCACCGCCGACGCGGCGGGCGAACCGAGCGTCGGGTCGACCGGCAGGCCGAGAATCGCGCGCGCATGCAGCTCGAATTCCGACTGGCGCTGCGACGCGAGCGTGACGAGGCCCGTATCGTGCGGCCGGGGGCTCACTTCGGAAAACCAGACCTCGTCGCCGCGCACGAACAGCTCGACGCCGAACAGCCCGCGGCCGCCGAGCGCCTCGGTCACCTTGTGCGCGATCTCGCGCGAGCGCGCAAGCGCCGTCGCGGACATCGGCTGCGGCTGCCACGACTCGACGTAGTCGCCCGCGACCTGCACGTGGCCGACCGGCTCGCAGAAATAGGTGCGCGTGTCGCCCGTCGCCGGGTCGATCGCGCGGACCGTGAGCTGCGTGATCTCGTAGTCGAAATCGACGAACCCCTCGACGATCACGCGGCCGTGATTCACGCGTCCGCCCGCCATCGCATACTGCCACGCAGGCTCGATGTCGGCGTCGCTGCGCACGACCGACTGCCCCTTGCCCGACGACGACATCACCGGCTTCACGACGCACGGCATGCCGATCTTCGCGACGGCCGCGCGAAACGCGTCGAACGATTCCGCGAACGCGTAAGGCGAAGTCGGCAGGCCGAGCTCCTCGGCGGCGAGCCGGCGGATGCCCTCGCGGTTCATCGTGAGCTGGGTCGCGCGTGCGGTCGGGATTACCTCGGAAACGCCCGCCGCCTCGATCGCCGCGAGCGCGTCGGTCGCGATCGCTTCGATCTCGGGGACGATCAGGTGCGGACGCTCGGTCTCGACGAGCGCGCGCAGCGCGGCGGCATCCGTCATGTCGATCACGTGCGCGCGATGCGCGACCTGATGCCCCGGCGCGTCCGGATAGCGGTCGACCGCGATCACCTCGACGCCGAGGCGCTGCAACGCGATGATGACTTCCTTGCCGAGTTCGCCGGCGCCGAGCAGCATGACGCGCGTGGCCGAGGGCGAAAGCGGCGTACCGAGCCGCTGACCGATCTGCATGTGATGATTTCCCGCTTCAGGTTGGAGGTCGAAAACGACTGCGATGTTAACACGCGCATCGGCGCCGGTCCGGCTGCTTTTGGGTCGTGCTTTCGTGTCGATCGCGCGTCGATCGCGCGTCGATCTCGTGCCGGTTTCGCGTCGCGCTCGCGCGTCGCGCCGGCGGGCTGCGAACGAATTCTCGCGCGGATGGTCGCCTCGCCTGACGCGCGGCGAGTGCGTTACTCTTACGCCTTGTTCAGAACATGATGAGGAACGAGGCTCATGCCCCACCCGACCGCAGTCGCACGCACGCGCACTCGCCTGTTTCGCCCGCTGCGCGCGCCGCTCGGCGCATTGACGCTCGCCACGCTTCTCGCCGCGTGCTCGATGCCGACTCATCCCGACGCCGCCGCTCCCGCCCCCGATCCGTTCAACCCCGCCGCGGTCCAGCTGCTCGACGACACGAGCTGGGAACTCACCGGCTGGCAGAACGCCGACGGCACGCCGCGCGCGATCCCGCACGGTGACAACGGCGAACCGATCAAGCTTGCGCTGTCCACCGAATCGGGCATGCGCCACGCGTCCGGGTACTCCGGCTGCAACCGCTACATGGGCACCTACGACATCAAGAACGGCGTGCTGAGCTTCGGCCCGCTCGCCGGCACGCGGATGGCCTGCACCGGCACGCCCGGCGGCCAGCTCGAGCATGCGTATCTCGACGCGCTCGCGCACATCGCGAAGGCCGGCGTGCAGATGCGCGCGCCGCAGCAGCTGCAGATCGTCACCGCCGACGGCGCGACGCTGACGTTCACGCGCCGCGGCCCTTAACACGGTTCGCGCGCGGACGATGCGCGCGCGGGACGGTGCGCCGACCGCATCCCGCCGCACGTTGCCCGCGGGCGCGCCTGCTCTGCTGCGCAATGCCTTAGAGTCTTCTTCGTCGGCCGGTTAAACTCGGCGGGTCGCGCATCGCGCTCCCCGCCCCATTCCTGTTTCAAGCATGCACACGGTTGTTCTCGGCTGGTTCGGCGTCTCCGCCGTCTGGTTCATCCTTCTGATCTGGCGCCTCGCGCAAGCGCTGCTGCCTGGCGGCGGCGGGCTCGCCGGCCGCGGCTCGATCCGGCTCTGGCTCGGGTTCGCGAGCGTGTTCGTCGCGAGCTGCACGCTGACGAGCGCGCTGTCCGGCCCCGACACCAATCTGCTCGGCCATGCGTTCGCGGCCGGCTTCGAACGCGTGCTCGGCCACATCGGCACGCCGCTCGCGATGGTCGTGCTGTTCTTTGCGGGCCTGCCGTGGCTGACCGGCATCGGCTGGCAGCGCGTCGCCGCGTGGCTCGACACGTCGTTCGGGCTCAGCCTTGCGCGCGGCGACGATGACGACACCCGCAGCGTCGCCGACCTGCCGCGCAACGCGCTGCATCGCGACGACGAGCGCCGCGTGCGCCGCGCGGGCGATGTGCAGCCGACCACCGCACACACCGTCAATTCGATGGCGCCCCGCCAGAACGGTCGGTTTGCACGCCCGACGCTGTGGAAACCCGATCCGCAGGCGCCCGTGAAAACGCGCGCGCAGGCCGCGCCCCGGCCGCTCGCCGAACCGGTCGCGCCCGCAGGCTGGCTGAAGCCGAACGCGGCGAACCGGCCCGTACCCACCGCGGGCAGCACGAGCGCGGTGGCGGCCGCCAACGCCGCAGCCGAAGCGGCGCGCGCCGCGGCAAGCCTGGCGCCCCCGCGCCCCGATCCGGCCCCGGTCGTGTTCGAACCGGCTCGCGCACGGCCGCAACCGGCGACGCCGGCGCGTCCGGCGATGGCAGCGCTCAAGCAACCGGCCGTACCGCGCGCGACTGTCGCGCCCCGCTCGGCCAGCCAGGCACCGGCACGGCCGGTGACGCGTCCGGCCGCCGGGACGGCGCCGGCCTCGCCGCCGCCCGCGGATCCGCGGCGCCGGCCGGCCGCCACGCCCGCGCGCGCGCCGCTCTATGCGTGGGCGGAGAAGCCTGCCGCCCCGATCGCGCCGGCACCGAGCGTTCACGAAACGCTGCGCTCGATCGAGGCCAGCACCGCGCAATGGACGACGCTCGCCGGTAGCGCTGCGGCCGCCGGTACCGCTGCCGCCGCCGAAGCCGCGCACGCCGCCGTGCCGTTCGCCGGCGCGGCTGCCGTTCCGGCTGGTACGGCAACTTCGATGAAACCTGCTGCATCGGCCTGGGCGGTTTCGGTTCCGCCGCGCACTGATGCGCGCGACGCCGGCATCGCCGCCCATGACGACACGGCACCCGCGCAAGACGACGCGCCGATCTCCTTGCCCGCGTTCGCACCGGTCGATGACGGCCCTCTGCTCAAGGACGACTGGCTTGGCGCTCAAGCTGGCGCCGGGACGGAAGCTGTGGCTTCGACCACGGCTGTCGACGATACGCACAATACGCACGAGGCCGTTGCGCATGACGCCGGCGTGACACCCTTGGCCGCGGTGGAACACGATCAGGACGTCGACGCGCGTGCGGCACGTGCGGCGCTCGATTCGCCGTTCGCCTCGCATGCCGACACGCCAGTGGATCTCGCCCCTTGGGAAGACATCGCCGGCACGGCGGCTGCCGCGCTTGACGCAAAGGCCGCCGGCACGTCGTCGGCCGTTCCGTACGCAGGCACCGCTCCGTCGACTGCCGCGGAAACCGGCGCATCGCCGTTCGGCGCAGCATCGAGCGAACCCGCGACCCTGAAGGCAAGCGAGTCGGTCAGCCCGGATCACTTCGGCACCACGTCCGAAAGCGCTTCGTCGACGCGCGACCCCGAAGCGCTACCGTCGACGATTGTCTCCGGTGCCGACAATCCGGTATTGGCCGGCGCGACCGACAGCCTGCGCACAGTCGCGTCGACTCCGGTCGAAACGAAGCCGGCTGCCCCGGTGGAGACCGATGTCAACCCGGAAAACGCGGTCATTCGCGCACCGTCGCTCGCAACCTCGAGCGTCGATCCGGCCGCATCCGGTGCAACGCCGGCCGCTGCGAGCGCTGCCGCGGCAAGCACCGAAGCAATCGCGGGCGGCCCTGCTGTTGCCCTCGCTTCGACGGCGAATGCGACCAGCGAAAAGACGCTGCCCGCCGCCGCTGCACCGACCGCACCATTTGCAGCAACGGCGCCAACTGCGCCGACTGCAAGCGAAGACGGTATCGCATCAGTCGTCAAGACCGTACAGATGCCAGCCGCCGGTGCGGCGGCAGTTGCGCCCATTGCCGGCGCCGCTTCGACGACGTCGACACCTGTCGCACCGCGGCCGCTGACAGCAAACGCAGCCGGCGCTACGCATACGGTGCCGCCAGCGCCGCAATTTGCGCAGCAGCCCGCGTCCGCGCCGTCACCGACCGTCGCAACCGCGACGTCTACGCCCGTCGAATTCAAGTTCGCGGCACCGGGCGCAGCCCCACAGGTTCCTGCCGCAGATGCGCCGGCGCAACCACTTGGCACGATTGTCACGAACGCACCGACGCCCGCAGCCGGGCTCACGCAGACGCCGGCTCGAACGGCGACCGCCTCGCCCTCGCCTGCCGTCGCGCCAGTCATCGCGACGCCTTCCGCGACGACAACACCTGTCACATCGGCAGCTGCGACAGCGGCCCCCGCATATTTCTCGACACCGGTTACACCAGCCGCTGGCGCAACAACGCCTGCCCCGACGCCCGCCGCCATCTCGGTTCCTGCGACGCCGATCACGGCGGCTTCCCCGGTGACGACACCTGCCGCGACGACCGGAGCAACCGCTGCTCCCGCCGTCCCCGCCCCGCCGACGATCGGAGCAGCGGGTGTGACGGCCCCTGCGGTGCTGCCCCCCGCAGTCGCCGCTCAAGCAGAGCCCGCGACGCCGACGCCGGCAGTCCCCGTCGCGACGACCGCTGTCATGCCTGCCGCGATTCCCGGCACGGCGTTGCCGGTCGCACCGTCCGTGACCGCCATTCCGGACGTGACGGCACCGCCCGCACCGGCCTCTACCGCGGCGACTCCGGCCGTGCCGGCGCTCCCCGCGGCGGCGCTCCCCGGCGCGACCGCCCAGACGATGCCGGCCCCTGCCGCGCCCGACGCCCCCGCGGATGTCCCGGCTCGCCAGCCGCGGCCGAACGCGTTCGAATTCCACGCGCCCGCGGCGTTCAGCATCGAGCTGCCGACGCTCGACCTGCTCGAACCGGCGTCCGGCGACATCGAGACGATCGGCGACGAGCTTCTCGCGCAGACCGGCCAGGTGATCGAGCAGCGCCTGCAGGAATTCAAGGTGCCCGTGACGGTCGTCGGCGCGTCGGCCGGCCCCGTGATCACGCGCTTCGAGATCGAGCCCGCGCTCGGCGTGCGCGGCAGCCAGATCGTCGGCCTGATGAAGGACCTGTCGCGCGGCCTCGGCCTCACGTCGATCCGCGTCGTCGAGACGATTCCCGGCAAGACCTGCATGGGGCTCGAGCTGCCGAACGCGAAGCGCCAGATGATCCGCCTGTCGGAAATCCTCGAGTCACGCCAGTACCAGCACTCCGCCTCGCAGCTGACGATAGCGATGGGCAAGGACATCACCGGCCACCCGATCGTCACCGATCTCGCGAAGGCGCCGCACATGCTCGTCGCCGGCACGACCGGCTCGGGCAAGTCGGTCGCGATCAACGCGATGATCCTGTCGCTGCTGTACAAGGCGACACCGGAGGACGTGCGGCTCATCATGATCGACCCGAAGATGCTCGAGCTGTCGGTCTACGAAGGCATTCCACACCTGCTCGCACCGGTCGTCACCGACATGAAGCTCGCCGCGAACGCACTCAACTGGTGCGTCGGCGAGATGGAAAAGCGCTACCGGCTGATGTCGGCCGTCGGCGTGCGCAATCTCGCGGGCTTCAACCAGAAGATCCGGGACGCCGAGGCGAAGGAAAAGAAGATCGGCAACCCGTTCTCGCTGACGCCGGAGGATCCCGAACCGCTGTCGACGCTGCCGCTGATCGTCGTCGTGATCGACGAGCTCGCCGACCTGATGATGGTCGCCGGCAAGAAGATCGAGGAACTGATCGCCCGTCTCGCGCAGAAGGCGCGCGCGGCCGGCATCCACCTGATCCTCGCGACGCAGCGTCCGTCGGTCGACGTGATCACGGGCCTCATCAAGGCGAACATCCCGACACGGGTCGCATTCCAGGTGTCGTCGAAGATCGATTCGCGCACGATCCTCGACCAGATGGGCGCGGAGTCGCTGCTCGGCCAGGGCGACATGCTGTTCCTGCCGCCGGGCACCGGCTATCCGCAGCGCGTGCACGGCGCGTTCGTCGCCGACGAGGAAGTGCACCGGATCGTCGAATACCTGAAGCAGTTCGGCGAGCCGCAGTACGAGGAAGGGATTCTCGACGGCCCGGCATCGGAAGGCGCATCGCAGGACCTGTTCGGCGACGCGCCGGACGCCGAGGCGGATCCGCTGTACGACGAAGCGGTCGCATTCGTCGTGCGCACGCGGCGCGCGTCGATCTCGTCGGTGCAGCGGCAGTTGCGCATCGGCTACAACCGCGCGGCGCGCCTCGTCGAGCAGATGGAGGCGGCCGGGCTCGTGTCACCGATGGGCATCAACGGCAGCCGCGAGGTGCTGGTGCCGCCCGCCGCCGACTGAGCACCGCCATTCGGGGCGCAACCGGCCATCCACCGCCGCCCCGCACAAACACGAAGGGCGCTGCCTCGGCAGCGCCTTCGCACGTTTACCGCATCGGAACCCGCCCGATTACAGCGCCGGAACCAGCTTGAAATCGACTGGCTTGCCGAGCGCGACCTTCTGCGGGTTCGCGTCGAGCTTGCCGGTCTCGACGTCGCGCCGGAACACGTAGAACGTATCGCTGTCCTGGTTGCCGACGATCAGCCACTTGCCGGTCGGATCGATCAGGAACTCGCGCGGCGTCTTGCCGAGGCTCGACTGCCGGCCGATGGTCTTCAGGCGGCCGTCGGCCTGGTTCACCGCATAGATCACGATCTCGTTCGCGTCGCCGCGATTGCTCGCATAGAGGAACCGGCCGTCCGGCGACAGGTGGATCGCCGCGCCGCCGACCTTGCCCTTGAAGCCCGGCGCGGCCATCGGCACCGTCTCGACCGGCGTCAGCTTGCCGTCGTGGTAGCCGAACACTTCGACCGACGCATTCAGCTCGCTCGTCACGTACGCATAGCGCCCGTTCGCGCTGAACACCATGTGGCGCGGGCCCGAACCGGCCTTCACCGGCGTGTAGCGCGTGTCGGTCGGGCTGATCAGGCCGCGGCTGCCGTCGACCGTATAGCGATAGCCGAAGATCTTGTCCGCGCCGAGATCCTGCACAAACAGGTAGCGGCCGTCCGGCGAGAACACCGTCGAATGCACGTGCGCGCCGTCCTGGCGGCCCTTCACGGGCCCGGTGCCTTCGTGGTGCACGGTCAGCGCGGCGTTGCCGACTTCGCCGCCGGCGCCCAGCGGAAACACCGCGAAGCTGCCGCCGGGATTCGACGCGACCGAGTAGTTCGCGGTCACCAGATACTTGCCGTCCGGCGACAGGCTCAGATAGCAAGGATCGTTCCCTTCCGACGACACGCGGTCGAGGAACGTCAGCGTCCCCGTCTTCGCGTCGAACCGGAATGCGCTGACGCCGCCGCGCTGCTCCGCCGGACCGTTGTCGCCGGGCAACTCGTTGACCGCATACACGGTGCGGCCGTCGCGGCTCGGCAACAGGTATGACGGATTGACGGTCTTCGTCGACGAGACGGGCGCGACGCTGCCCGTCTTCGTATCGAAGCGGTATACGTAGATCCCGTCGCTGCCGCCGTCGGTATAGGTGCCGACGAGCAGGTTGTAGATGCCATCGGCCGGGGCCTGCGCAGACTGTTGCGCAAACGCATGCGTCGCGGATAACGAGAGCACGATCGCGAAACCTTTCATCCAGTGAGCGAGCCTAAGCGGAAACCCTCGGGTCGAAGCGCGCGCGTCACGTGCGCCGTCACGTGAGCGTAAACGGTTGGGCATTGAATCCTCCTTGCATCGAGCCGCTTCAAGTGTTGATATGTGACGAAACGCCGGCCGTTTGCGCGTTCCGCCGCCGGCCGAGTATACGGGCCGCCGTGCCCGGGCGTGAAGCCCGGGGCGCCGCCGTCCGCCATGTGAACTCGCAACCAGGATTGCCGCCCATGCCCGCCCTGATCGAAGACTATGCCCTCGTCGGCGACGGCCACACGGCCGCGCTGATCGCAAAAGACGGCTCCGTCGACTGGCTGTGCTGGCCCCGCTTCGATTCGGGCGCCTGCTTCGCGGCGCTCCTCGGCACGCCCGAGCACGGTCGCTGGCTGGTCGCGCCGGCCGCCGACGCCGCGATCACGCACACGACGCGCCGCTATCGCGGCGACACGCTGATACTCGAAACCGATTACGAGAGCGCCGACGGCGCCGTCACCGTGGTCGACTTCATGCCACCCGGCAACGGCTGGTCCGAACTCGTGCGGATCGTCGTCGGCCGGCACGGCACCATGAAGATGCGCATGGAGCTGGTGTTGCGCTTCGACTACGGTTTCTCGATTCCGTGGGTCACGCAGCTGTCGCGCGAGGAAGGGATGAAGGCGATCGCGGGGCCCGACACCGTCGTGCTGCGCACGCCCGTGCCGCTCACCGGCAAGAATCTGCACACGCTCGCCGAATTCACGGTGAGCGCCGACGAACGCGTGCCGTTCTCGCTCGGCTATGCACCGTCGCACCTGCGGCTGCCGCCCGCGCGCGACCCGCTGTCGATGCTCGCGCGCACCGAGAACTACTGGCTCGAATGGTCGGGACGCTGCCAGGTGCAGGGCCGCTACGAGGCTGCGGTGCGCCGCTCGCTGATCACGCTGAAGGCGCTCGCGTACGAGCCGACGGGCGGCATCGTCGCGGCGCCGACCACCTCGCTGCCAGAGAAGATCGGCGGCAACCGCAACTGGGACTACCGCTACTGCTGGCTGCGCGACGCAACGATCACGCTGCTCGCGCTGATGCGCGGCGGCCACTACGACGAGGCGCGCGCATGGCGCACGTGGCTCGGCCGCGTGATGGCCGGCTCGCCCGAGCAGATCCAGATCATGTACGGCATCGCGGGCGAGCGCCGGCTGCCGGAAATGGAGCTCGACTGGCTGCCCGGGTATCAGGATTCGAAGCCGGTGCGGATCGGCAACGGCGCCGCGAACCAGCTGCAGCTCGACGTGTTCGGCGAAGTGATGGCGGCGCTGCACCTCGCGCGGGTGGGCGGCCTGCAGGCCGACGACACGGTGTGGTCGGTGCAGTGCACGCTGCTCGACCATCTCGAGAAGATCTGGCAGGAGCCCGACGAAGGAATCTGGGAAACGCGCGGCGGCCGCCGCCATTTCACGTTCTCGAAGGTGATGGCGTGGGTCGCGTTCGACCGCGCGATCAAGTCTGCGGAAATGTTCCGCCTGCCCGGCGCGCTCGAGCGCTGGCGCGGGCTGCGCGAAAAGATCCATGCGGACGTCTGCGCGAACGCGTGGAATGAGGACAAGCAGGCGTTCACGCAAAGCTACGGCAGCGACGAGCTCGACGCGAGCGTCCTGCTGATGCCGCTGCTCGGCTTCCTGCCGCCCGACGATCCGCGCGTCGCCGGCACGGTCGCCGCGGTCGAGCGCGAATTGCTGCACGACGGCCTCGTGCTGCGCTACCGCACGAGCGAATACGACGACGGGTTGCCGCCCGGCGAAGGCACGTTCCTTGCGTGCAGCTTCTGGCTGGTCGACAGCTACGCGCTGCTCGGCCGGATCGACGAGGCGCACCGGCTGTTCTGCCGGCTGCTGTCGCTGTCGAACGATCTCGGGCTGCTCGCCGAGGAGTACGACCCGGTCGAAAGACGCCTCGTCGGGAACTTCCCGCAGGCGTTCTCGCACGTCGCGCTCGTGCACACCGCGATGAACCTGATGCACCACGAGGAGGCGATGGCGCGCGCGGTCGGCCAGCCGGTGCCGGCCGTCGCCACCGGGCGTTGAAAACGGGCGGCGGCTTCTTCATAGAACGTCAAATCGCAACAGTTTGATGAAAAATCCGGGAAATGTTGCATTGCACCACGCATCGTTGTCCGATATGATTTCGGCGATCGGCCGGCTGCAATGCAACATCGCCGATCGCTGACCCACACGGCACGCCGCGACGCCCCCACGCCGCCCTCGCGCATCAACCCCCAGCGGGAGTAGTCTGCATGCTTTACCAACTGCACGAATTCCAGCGGGCGATGCTGAGCCCGCTCACGGCCTGGGCCCAGGCCGCCTCGAAGTCGTTCGCGAACCCGTCGAGCCCGTTCTCGCTGGTTCCGGGCGCCACGCGGATGGCCGCCGCGTACGAACTGCTGTACCGGCTCGGCAAGGATTACGAGAAGCCCGAGTTCAACATCCACCAGATCGTCAAGGACGGCCACAACATCCCGATCGTCGAGCAGACGATCGTCGAGAAGCCGTTCTGCCGGCTGCTGCGCTTCAAGCGCTACTCGGACGACGCCGACGCGGTCACCCAGCTGAAGGACGAACCGGTCGTGCTGGTCTGCGCGCCGCTGTCGGGCCACCACTCGACGCTGCTGCGCGACACCGTGCGCACGCTGCTGCAGGACCACAAGGTCTACATCACCGACTGGATCGACGCACGGATGGTGCCGGTCGAGGTCGGCCCGTTCCATCTGCACGACTACGTCGCGTACATCCAGGAATTCATCCGTCACATCGGCGCGCGCAACCTGCACGTGATCTCGGTATGCCAGCCGACGGTGCCCGTGCTCGCGGCGATCTCGCTGATGGCGAGCCGCGGCGAGGACACGCCGCTCACGATGACGATGATGGGCGGCCCGATCGACGCGCGCCGCAGCCCGACGTCGGTGAACTCGCTCGCGACCCAGCATTCGATCTCGTGGTTCGAGAACAACGTGATCCACACGGTGCCGGCGAACTACCCGGGCGAGGGCCGCCAGGTGTATCCGGGCTTCCTGCAGCACACGGGCTTCGTCGCGATGAATCCGGAGCGGCATGCGCAATCGCACTGGGACTTCTATCAAAGCCTGCTGCGCGGCGACGAGGACGACGCGGAAGCGCACCGCAACTTCTACGACGAATACAACGCGGTGCTCGACATGGCCGCCGAGTATTACCTCGAGACGATCCGCATCGTGTTCCAGGAATTCCGGCTGGCCGAAGGCACGTGGGAGATCGGCGGCGAATTCGTGCGACCGCAGGACATCCGGCGCACCGCGCTGATGACGATCGAAGGCGAGCTCGACGACATTTCCGGCAGCGGCCAGACGCACGTCGCGCACGAGCTGTGCACGGGCGTCCCGCAGGAACACCGCCGCAGCCTGACCGCGGAAAAGTGCGGCCACTACGGGATCTTCTCCGGCCGCCGCTGGCGCACGATCATCTACCCGCAACTGCGCGACTTCATCCGCGAGCACGCGCCGGAGCCGAAGCGCGGCGACGCGAAAGATCATCCGGACGCCCCCGCAGCGACGGCGCTCGCCGCCGTGCCGGCTCCGAGCCAGCCGTCCGAACCGGCCAAGGCAGCCTCCGCGAAGCGCGTCCGCGCGAAGTCGTCCGACGTCGCGCCCGCCCCAGTGAAAGCCGCCGCCACGAAAACGGCCGCCGCGAAACGCGCCGGCACGCGCGCAAAGCCGGCCCGCACGCGCAAAGCCGCATAACGCGCTCGCGCGCCAGCACCAATTGAAACGCCGCCGTGCGCAAGCACGGCGGCGTTCGTTCATCCGGCGGCCGTCAATCTGCGATCAATCGACCGTCATTCGGCCCTCAACCCGTCATCAGCGCCGCAGCAGAAACGCGAGCAGCACCTCGGTGTTCATCCTGACCATTTCCGCGCGCTCCTCGGGCACCGTGAAGTCGCGCCCGAGCGTCGCGGCGAGCGTGAAGCGGTTCGACACGATGTAATAGCCGAGCCCCGACAGCGTCACGTAGAAGCGCAGCGGATCGACGTCGGTGCGGAACAGCCCGGCCTTCTGGCCGCGCGTGAGCACGTTCGCGAGCATCGCGACGATCGGCGACATCATCTCGCGGATCCGCGTGGACTTGTGCAGGTAGCGCGCCTCGTGCAGGTTCTCGTTGTTGATGAGCCGCAGCAGCTCGGGATGGTCGCGGTAGTAGTCCCACACGAAATGCGCGAGCCGCGTGACGGCCTCGACAGGCGCGACGCCGTCCAGGTCGAGCACCCGTTCGGCCTCGGTCAGCGCGGAGAACGCGTGCTCGAGCACGGCGGTGAACAGCTGCTCCTTGCTGCCGAAGTAGTAATAGAGCATGCGCTCGTTGGTTTCCGCCCGCCGCGCAATCTGGTCGACACGTGCGCCGAACAGGCCCCCACTCGCGAATTCTTCGGCCGCCGCCATCAGGATGCGGCGGCGGGTGCCTTCAGGATCTCTTTTGATTTTTGGCTGATTCATGGTGGCGTTTTGCTATGTGAGCCGCGTGATCCGGACCGGTCGCCCCACCGCGTCGGCGCCGGCGACCCTGGAACGGGCGCACCGCGTGCGGCCGCCCTCCTGCTGCGCCCCTGCAAAAAAGCGCTTCGATTATGCGCACAGACGGCGTCAAGCGCAATGCGGGAAATCGGCGATAATTTCGTTTTGACAAACCTATCCGGCCGCGCCCGGCGCGCGGCTGCGAGACATTCGGCGCATCGGCGCCCGTTGTCACCGTGACCGACTCCAAGACACTCGCGGATCGCATCGAAGATCTGCTTCCCCAGACGCAATGCACGAAGTGCGGCTATCAAGGCTGCCGCCCGTATGCCGAGGCGATCGCCGCCGGCGACGCGAGCTACAACCAGTGCCCGCCGGGCGGCGCCGAAGGCGTCGCGCGCGTCGCGCGCCTGCTCGGCAAGCCCGTGATCCCGCTGAACCCCGTCAACGGCGACGAACGCGCTCGCCCGGTCGCGGTGATCGACGAGAGCCTGTGCATCGGCTGCACGCTGTGCATGCAGGCATGCCCGGTCGACGCGATCGCCGGTGCGCCCAAGCAGATGCATACGGTGATCGCGTCGCTCTGCACCGGCTGCGACCTGTGCGTGCCACCCTGCCCGGTCGACTGCATCTCGATGGTGCCCGTGACGGGCGAGCACACCGGCTGGGACGCGTGGACCCAGGAACAGGCCGATGCCGCACGCACGCGCCACGACCGCCGGCTCGCACGCGAGCGCCGCGAGCGCGAAGCCGCCGAAGCGCGAGCGGCCGCTCGCCGTGCGGCGAGCGCCGCGACCGCGAGCGCAGCACAGCCGGCTGCCGCGCCATCCGCTGCGCAGTCCGCACCGCCGGCCGACGCGGCCGCGGATGCCGACGCGAAGAAACGCGCGATCATCGCCGCCGCACTCGAGCGCGCGCGCAAGAAGAAGGACGAGCTGGCCGCGCAGGGCGGCGCGCCGAAGAACATCGAACACGTGAGCCCCGCCGTCCAGGCGCAGATCGATGCGGCCGAAGCGCGCCGCAAGCGGCTCGCCGAACAGCAGGCGCAGCAGGCCGGAGCGTCCGCGCCCGAATCCGACGACGGTTCCGCCACGCCGCCCGACAAGAAACCACAATGAACGCCAGCAAACGACGCGCGATCTTCGAAACGCTGCAGAGCCTCAATCCGACGCCGACCACCGAGCTCGAATACTCGACGCCGTTCGAGCTGCTGATCGCGGTGATGCTGTCGGCGCAAGCGACTGACGTGTCGGTCAACAAGGCGATGCGCAAGATGTTCCCGGTCGCGAATACGCCGCGGCAAATTGTCGCGCTCGGCGAGGAAGGCGTCGTCGAGTACATCAAGACGATCGGGCTCTACCGGACCAAGGCGAAGAACGTGGTCGCCGCGTGCCGGATCCTGCTCGAGCGCTACGACGGCGAAGTGCCGGCCGATCGCGAGGCGCTCGAGAGCCTGCCGGGCGTCGGCCGCAAGACCGCCAACGTCGTGCTCAACACCGCGTTCGGCCATCCGACGATCGCGGTCGACACGCACATCTTTCGCGTCGCGAACCGCACGGGCCTTGCACCGGGCAAGGACGTGCGGGCTGTCGAGGCCGCGCTGGAGAAGTTCACGCCGAAGGAATTCCTGCAGGACGCGCATCACTGGCTGATCCTGCACGGCCGCTATGTGTGCAAGGCGCGCAAGCCCGAATGCTGGCATTGCGCGATCGAGCCGCTGTGCGAATACAAGCCGAAGACCCCGCCGCCCGTCGAGTGACACGTCGCGCGCAGCGACGGCGCGTTTACCCACCCCGCCCCTACGCGTTGGACGTCGCGGTCGCGTCGTCCGCGGCCGCGCCGCCCGCGCGCACGAGCGCCAGCACCGCCGCGAGGATCGCGGCTCCGCCCGCCCACTGCATCGGCGACAGCGCCTCGCCGAACAGCAACGCCGCCAGCGCGACGGTCACGACGGGTTCGAGCGTCGACAACATCGACGTGCGCGCCGCACCAAGCCGCTCGAGCCCTGCGAAGAACGCGATCATCGCGGCGACCGTCGATACGAGCGCGATCGCCAGCATCGCGGCCCAGCCGCCGGCCGTCGCCGGCCAGCGCGGCGGCGCGCCGAACGCCGTGCCGCGCACGACGGCGATCAGCACGAGCATGACCGTCGCCGATACGCAGATCACCGCGGTCGTCGCAAGCGGGTCGACGCCACGCGTCGCCCTCGTCCCGGCGACGATGTACAGCGAATAGATCACCGCGGCGGCCAGTGCAAGCGCGATGCCGAGCGGCTCGCCGTGGCCGCCGCCGACCATCAGCGCCGAGCCCGCGACACACAGCACGAGCGCGACCGCCTTGGTGCGCGTGAGCCGCTCGCCGAGCCACCACGCGGCGAGCAGCGTGACGAACGCCGGATACAGGTACAGCAGCAGCGCGACGAGGCTCGCCTGCGCATGCTGGAGCGCACTGAAATAGCAGAACGACTGGCCGACGTAGCCAAGCGCGCCCATCGCGACGAGCGGCGCGAGCGCGCGGCCGCGCGGCCATGCGACGCCGCGATGCCGGGCGATCGCAGTGAGCACGGCGCCACCGATCGCGAAGCGCACGATCAGCAGCCCGAGCACGTCGACGCCGCCCGCATACGCATAGCGGCCGAAGATCGCCATCGCGCCGAACGCGGTGGCGGACAAAGCAACATAGAGCGCGCCCTGCAGGGCGGCGGACGGCGGACGGGCGGAGGCGGACATGGCTGAACGATGGACAGGCACGCGGGACGGTCGCCCGGAAATCATCAGAGTGTATCGGCGGCGCGGCGCGCGGCCTAGTCCGCGCTTTCCCGGCCGCGCTTTCCCGGCCGCGCTTATTCGGCTGCACTTATTCGGCCGCGCACATTCGGCCAAGCCCATTCGGCCGCACTTGTCCGGCCGCGCCGCCAGCGGCGAACCGCGAGGCGGCGTACAATGCGCGACGCGGCATGATGCCGCGCGAATGACGACGTTCCCCACCATGTTCAATCCGAGCCGCGACGACGTGCGTCGCTTTTTCATCGACACCTGGCGCAAGCAACGCGCCGGCGAAATCCTGACGCCGCTGGAAGCGATCGCGGCCGACTGGATCGTCGAACATCCCGAATACCACGCCGACCTCGAGGACGCCGACGGCGCCGCGACGCGCAACTACACGCCCGAGGAAGGTCGCACGAACCCGTTCCTGCACCTGTCGATGCACCTCGCGATCAGCGAGCAGCTGTCGATCGACCAGCCGCCCGGCATCCGCGCCGCGCACGACAAGCTCGCGGCGAAGCTCGATTCGACGCACGACGCGCAGCACGCGATCATGGAATGTCTCGGCGAGACGATCTGGGAAGCGCAGCGCACGAACACGCCGCCCGACACGGACGCGTACCTGCAGCGCATCCTGCGCCGCGCAACGCGCGACTGAACGCACCGACCCCGCCCACCGGCAAAAGACACAGGCAAAAAAATACCCCGCCGCGGCGGGGTATTCTTGCTGCAAAGGCCGTACGGCCCCCGCGCGCTTACTTCTTGAACACGAGGTCGCCCGGCAGCGACTCGATGTAGGCCGCGATGTCCTTCATGTCGCTGACCGACAGGCTCTGCACCTGCGCCTGCATGATCGCGTTGTTGCGGCCGAGCAGCGGGTTCGCGAGGCCCATCTGGTACTGGCGCATCGACCAGACGAGGTAGTCGGCGTGCTGGCCCGCAAGGCGCGGATACTCGGCGTTGATCGGCTGGTTCAGCTTCGCGCCGTGGCAGGCCGCGCAGTTGTGCGATTCGACCAGGTCCTTGCCCTTCGACAGGTCGGCCGCGTGCGCGGTGCCGATCGCGAGGCCGGCCGCGAACGCGATCGCCGACGCCGTCTTGAATGCGTTGTTCATGAATGCTCCTAGCGCGGCGCTTACTTGTAGGGATTGTCCTTCGAGTCGGCTTTCTGCGCGGCGTAGTAGGCCGCCAGATCGGCGATGTCCTGGTCCGTCAGCGAACCGGCGACCGCGTTCATCGACGGGAAGTGACGATCCTTCTTGCGGTAGGCTTGCAGCGCATTCGCGAGGTACTGCTCGTTCTGGCCGCCAAGGACCGGCACCCGGTAGACCTCCGGGTAAGCCGCGCGGTAGCCGTCGATGCCGTGGCAGCCGATGCACATGGCGGCCTTGCTCGCCCCGACCTTCGGGTTGCCGACCACACCGGCCGCCTGCGCGCTGCCCGCGAGCGCCACGAGCGCTGCGACAACGACGTGTTTGCCGACGAATTTGTTCATAGCTCTTGTAACCTAGCTTGAGGGGAAACTGGCGCCAAAGCGGCAACGGCCCGTGCCGTTTTGCTTATCGGGTCGCCACGCAGGCCAAAAAAACGGCCAGATTGTACCGCGTCGGCGGGGAACGCGTCCATACGGCGTCCCGGCCCGCCCCGCCGCGGTCCCGCAACGATACGCGGCCGCGGCCGAACCCGACAGCCCTTCTGACTTATACTGGGATTTTTTCGCGATAGAGAAGAGCGCCGCCATGCGTTTCGAAGGGTCCTCGCACTACGTCGCCACCGACGATCTGAAGCTCGCGGTCAACGCCGCGCTGACGCTGCAACGCCCGCTCCTCATCAAGGGCGAGCCGGGCACCGGCAAGACCATGCTCGCCGAGGAAGTCGCGGCGGCCCTCGACATGCCGCTGCTGCAGTGGCACATCAAGTCGACGACGAAGGCGCAGCAGGGGCTGTACGAATACGATGCCGTGTCGCGGCTGCGCGATTCGCAGCTCGGCGACGCGCGCGTGAAGGACATCGCGAACTACATCGTGAAGGGCGTGCTGTGGCAGGCGTTCGACGCCGAGCACCCGAGCGTGCTGCTGATCGACGAGATCGACAAGGCCGACATCGAATTCCCGAACGACCTGCTGCGCGAGCTCGACCGGATGGAATTCCACGTGTACGAGACGCGCGAAACCGTGCGCGCGAAGCACCGCCCGCTCGTGATCATCACGTCGAACAACGAGAAGGAGCTGCCCGACGCGTTCCTGCGCCGCTGCTTCTTCCACTACATCCAGTTTCCGGATCCGTCGACGATGCAGAAGATCGTCGCGGTCCACTACCCGAACATCCGCGAGGAGCTGCTGCAGGCTGCGCTCGAGAGCTTTTTCGAGCTGCGCGGCGTGTCGGGCCTGAAGAAGAAGCCGTCGACGTCCGAACTGCTCGACTGGCTGAAGCTGCTGCTCGCCGAGAACATCCCGCCGGACGCGCTGCGCGGCCCGGACCGCAAGCAGATCGTGCCGCCGCTCGCGGGCGCGCTGCTGAAGAACGAACAGGACCTGAGCCTGTTCGAGCGGCTCGTCTACATGAACCGGCACAACCGGTAACCACCTGCGAAGGCCCGGCCATGTTGCTCAATTTCTTCTACGCGCTGCGCGCAGCGAAGCTGCCCGTCTCGGTGAAGGAATACCTGACGCTGCTCGAGTCGCTGAAGGCCGGGCTCATCGCGCCGTCGATCGACGCGTTCTACTACCTTGCGCGCATGACGCTCGTGAAGGACGAGCAGTACTTCGACAAGTTCGACCAGGCCTTCGGCGCGTACTTCCACGGCGTGTCCGCGTTGCCGTCCGACGCGTTCGACATCCCGCTCGACTGGCTCGAGAAGCGGCTCGAGCGCGAGCTGAGCGACGAGGAGAAGGCGCAGATCGAAGCGATGGGCGGGCTCGACAAGCTGATGGAGCGGTTGAAGCAACTGCTCGACGAGCAGAAGGAGCGGCACGAAGGCGGCAACAAGTGGATCGGCACCGGCGGCACGTCGCCGTTCGGGCACGGCGGCTACAACCCGGAAGGCATCCGCATCGGCGGGCCGTCGAACGGCAACCGCACCGCGGTCAAGGTCTGGGAAGCGCGCGCGTACCGCGACTACGACGATTCGGTCGAGATCGGCACGCGCAACATCAAGGTCGCGCTGCGGCGGCTGCGCCGCTTCGCGCGCGAAGGCGCGGCCGAGGAGCTCGACCTGCCCGGCACGATCCGCAGCACCGCGGCGAACGCGGGCTGGCTCGACCTGCGGATGGTGCCCGAGCGCCACAACAACGTGAAGGTGCTGATGCTGCTCGACGTCGGCGGCTCGATGGACGATCACATCAAGCGCACCGAAGAGCTGTTCTCCGCCGCGAAGGCCGAGTTCAAGCATCTCGAGTTCTTCTACTTCCACAACTGCGTGTACGACCACCTGTGGAAGAACAACCGGCGCCGCCACTCGGAACGCACGGCGACCTTCGACGTGCTGCACAAGTTCACGCCCGACTACAAGCTGATCTTCGTCGGCGACGCGACGATGAGCCCGTACGAGGTGCTGCAGCCCGGCGGCTCGGTCGAATACAACAACCCCGAAGCCGGCGCGGTATGGCTGCGGCGGCTCGCCGACCAGTTCCCCCATCATGCGTGGCTGAACCCCGAGCCCGAGCGGCTATGGGAATACCGGCAGTCGGTTTCGGTGATCCGCGACCTGCTCGGCCAGCGCATGTATCCCCTCACGCTCGCGGGGCTCGAAACCGCGATGCGCGCACTCAGCAAATAGTCACCCAGCAAACTCGAAGGCCGCGCTCGAGCGGCCCTCCCCGGAGATAGCATGACCCAGTCGCCCACCGCGCGCGCGGGCCGCGCGAGCGGCCGTTTTTTCTCGGACACGTCGGTGTCGGCGCTCGTCGCCGGCTTCGTCGCGATGATGACGGGCTATACGAGCTCGCTCGTGCTGATGTTCCAGGCCGGCCGCGCCGCGCACCTGACCGACGCGCAGATCTCGTCGTGGATCTGGGCGCTGTCGATCGGCATGGCGGTGACGACGATCGGCCTGTCGCTGCGCTTTCGCGCGCCGGTCGTCGTCGCGTGGTCGACGCCCGGCGCCGCGCTGTTGATCGCGTCGCTGCCCGGCGTGCCCTACCCCGAGGCGATCGGCGCGTTCATCATCTGCGCGCTGCTGCTAACGGCGGTCGGCGTGAGCGGCCTGTTCGACACGCTGATGCGGCGGATTCCGGCCGGCATCGCGGCCGCGCTGCTCGCGGGCATCCTGTTCGAGATCGGCATCGAGATCTTCCGCGCCGCGCAATACCAGACCGCGCTCGTGATCGCGATGTTCTTCACGTACCTGATCGTCAAGCGGCTCGCGCCGCGCTATGCGATCGTGACGACGCTCGTCGCCGGCACCGTGGTGGCGGGCGCGCTCGGCCTGCTCGACTTCAGCCGGTTCCATGTCGCGCTCGCGAAGCCGGTGTTCACGATGCCCGCGTTCTCGGTCCCGTCGATCGTCAGCATCGGCATTCCGCTGTTCGTCGTCGCGATGGCGTCGCAGAACGTGCCGGGCATCGCGGTGCTGCGCGCGGACGGCTACCAGACGCCGTCGTCGCCGCTGATCGCGACGACGGGCCTCGCGTCGCTCGTGCTCGCGCCGTTCGGCTCGCACGGCGTGAACCTCGCCGCAATCACCGCGGCGATCTGCACGGGCCCCGAGGCGCACGAGGACCGCGCGAAGCGCTACACGGCCGCCGTGTGGTGCGGAACGTTCTACCTGATCGCCGGGATCTTCGGCGCGACGATCGCGGCGCTGTTCGCCGCGCTGCCGAAGGCGCTCGTCGTGTCGGTCGCCGCGCTCGCGCTGTTCGGCTCGATCATGAGCGGCCTCGCGAACGCGATGCAGGACGTGAAGCAGCGCGAAGCGGCGCTCGTCACGTTCATGGTCACCGCGTCGGGCCTCACGCTGCTGTCGATCGGCTCGGCGTTCTGGGGACTCGTCGCCGGGATCGTCACGCAGGTGATCCTCAACGCGCGCCGCCCGGCCTAGGGTCGATTCACGCGCGTGACGGACCGCCGAACCCGCGTTGCCGCCCCCGTTCACGCCGGCCGCCCGAACGGCGCCGGCGCGATCTTCGGCCCTGCGAAACATGCGCGACGCGATTCGGGCCTAGAATAGCGGATCGGAAGCAGCGCTGCGCGCGCCGCTTCGCTTCGCCGCCGCGTCCCGCGCGGCCCCTGAGAACCCCGGCGCATCGCGCCCTCTTCTCGAATCGCCATGACTACCGCACTCGACCAGCTGAAGCAGTACACCACCGTCGTCGCCGACACGGGTGATTTCCAGCAGCTCGCGCAATACAAGCCGCAAGACGCAACCACGAACCCGTCGCTGATCCTGAAAGCGGTGCAGAAGGACGCGTACAAGCCGATCCTCGAAAAAACCGTCCGCGATCACCGCAACGAAAGCACCGGTTTCATCATCGACCGCCTGCTGATCGCGTTCGGCACCGAGATCCTGAAGCTGATCCCGGGCCGCGTGTCGACCGAAGTCGACGCGCGCCTGTCGTTCGACACGCAGCGCTCCATCGACAAGGCGCACGAACTGATCCGGCTCTACGAAGCCGCCGGCATCGGCCGCGAGCGCATCCTGATCAAGCTCGCGTCGACGTGGGAAGGCATCCGCGCGGCCGAAGTGCTGCAGAAGGAAGGGATCAAGTGCAACATGACCCTGCTTTTCTCGCTCGTGCAGGCCGCCGCGTGCGCGGAAGCCGGCGCGCAGCTGATCTCGCCGTTCGTCGGCCGCATCTACGACTGGTACAAGAAGCAGGCCGGCGCCGAATGGGATGACGTGAAGAACGGCGGCGCGAACGATCCGGGCGTGCAGTCGGTGCGCCGCATCTACACGTACTACAAGACGTTCGACTACCGCACCGAGGTGATGGGCGCGAGCTTCCGCACGACGAGCCAGATCGTCGAGCTCGCAGGCTGCGACCTGCTGACCATCAGTCCCGATTTGCTGCAGAAGCTGCAGGACAGCAACGAGACCGTCACGCGCAAGCTGTCGCCGGAAGCGCTCACGGATGTGCCCGCCGCGCGCGTCGCGATCGACGAGGCATCGTTCCGCTTCCAGCTGAACGACGAAGCGATGGCGACCGAAAAACTCGCGGAAGGCATTCGCCTCTTCTCCGCCGACGCGGTCAAGCTCGACAAGATGATCGACGCGCTGCGCTGAACGTCAGGAGCCGGCAATAGCCGGCAGCAGATGACAGCAGCACCGCAGCATGCGGCCGCGAACGTGAAGTTCGCGGCCGTTTTATTTTTTCATCCGACGGTCAAGCTCGCGCACTACAATCCACGACACGGGCGCATCGGCCGCTCCCGATGTGTCCTACCCAGTCAACGTTGCATGGAACCGGTGCTGGCGCACGCGCGCCAGAACCGATCAACAGGAGACGACGATGCAAGTTCAACCGTACCTGACCTTCTACGGCCAGGCCGAAGCTGCCCTTCAGTTCTACGAAAAAGCGCTCGGTGCGAAGACGCTGTTCAAGATGCATTTCAAGGACGCGCCGCCGAACCCCGAGCAGCCGGTCACGCCCGAGATGGCGGACAAGGTCATGCATGCGAGCTTCACGATCGGCGATTCGATGATGATGTGCTCCGACGGCGACTGCCGCCAGCCGAGCGGTACGCACAGCGGCTACGCGCTGTCGCTGAACCCCGCGAGCGTCGACGAAGGCAAGAAGCTGTTCGATGCGCTCGCCGACGGCGGCGAAGTGACGATGCCCTTCCAGAAGACCTTCTGGGCGCTCGGCTTCGGGATGCTGAAGGACCGCTTCGGCATCCATTGGATGATCAACGTCGAGGATCTGTCGCAGCGCGACGACCTCGCGGAACGCGCAAAGGGCTGACGCGAAAAAACGCCCGCCACCGGAAGGTGGCGGGCGTTTTTGCTTTTACGCGCACGACGCGCGTCAGCTTTCGACGACGTCGAGATAATCCTCCGGCCGCGTGCGGTCTTCCGCATGCGCCAACCCCGCCACCCGCACGAGCACGCTCACCACGATCGCGACGACGAGGTTCACGACCAGCGACCACACCGCCGCGTAACCGGGAATCGCATAGCCGAACAGGTGGATCGTAAAGATCGAGCCCGCGAGCTTCAGCGAAATCGCCATCCACGTGCCGCACACGATGCCTGCCGCCCAGCCGAGCAGCAGGCCGCGATAGTCGAGCATCCGCGTATAGAGGCCGAGCACGATCGCCGGCAGCGTCTGGATGATCCAGATCCCGCCGAGCAGCTGCAGCTGGATCGCGTAGGTCAGCGGCAGCCCGAGGATGAACGCGACCGCGCCGACCTTCACGATCAGCGAAGTCAGCTTCGCGACGTGCGTCTCCTGGTCGTGCGTCATGTTGCGGTTCACGAACTCGCGGTGGATGTTGCGCGTGTACAGGTTCGCGGCGGCGATCGACATGATCGCCGCGGGCACCAGCGCGCCGATGCCGATCGCCGCGAACGCGACGCCGACGAACCACGACGGGAAATACTCGAGGAACAGCGCGGGCACCGCGAAGTTCGGGCCGAACGCCTTGAAGTACGGCGCGTACTGCGGCATGTCCTTCACGCCCGACGCAAGCGCCATGTAGCCGAGCAGCGCGAGCAGGCCGAGCACGAACGAGTACGCGGGCAGCATCGCCATGTTGCGCCGGATCGAGTTGCCCGACGACGACGACAGGATCGCCGTGACCGAGTGTGGATACAGGAACAGCGCGAGCGCGGAGCCGATCGCGAGCGTCACGTACGCGCTGTAGCCGTTCAGGCTCGCTGCGTCCGGCGCCTTCAGCAGCAGCTTCGCGGGCGGCACGTGGCCGAAGATCTGTCCGAAGCCGCCGAGCTTCGCCGGAATCACGATGATCGCCGCCGCGATCGTGATGTAGATCAGCACGTCCTTCACGATCGCGATCATCGCGGGCGCGCGCAGGCCGGACGTGTACGTGTACGCGGCGAGGATCGCGAACGCGATGATCAGCGGCAGGTCGCCGACGAAGCCGGTCGTGTCGAATCCGAGCGCGCCGATCACGACCTCGATGCCGACGAGCTGCAGCGCGATGTACGGCATCGTCGCGACGATGCCCGTCACCGCGATCGCGAGCGCGAGCATCCGGCTGCCGTAGCGCGCGTTGACGAAGTCGGCCGAGGTCACGTAACCGTGCCGCTTCGCGATGCTCCACAGTTTCGGGAACACGACGAACGCGAACGGATAGATGAGGATCGTGTACGGCAGCGCGAAGAAGCCCATCGCGCCCGCGCCGAACACGAGTGCCGGCACCGCGACGAACGTGTACGCGGTGTAGAGGTCGCCGCCGAGCAGGAACCACGTGACGATCGTGCCGAAGCGGCGGCCGCCGAGGCCCCACTCGTCGAGGTGCGCGAGATCGCCGCGCCGCCAGTTCGCGGCAAGGAAGCCGATGATCGTGACGCCGATGAAGAGCAGGACGAAGACGAAGGTAGCGCCAAGGTTCATCGACGGTCTCCTTGCGTGCTGCCCGCCTTCCACGCGTCTCGGGTCTTGAAGTAGACGAACGCGGTGATCACCGCGCTAATGAAGACCCACAGGAGCTGGTACCAGTAGAAGAACGGAAAGCCGAGCCATTGCGGATCGACCTTGTTGTACGACGGCACCCAGACCATCGCGATCAGCGGCAGCACCAGCAGCCAGAGCCAGCGCTTGGCGGCCCGGTTGGCGTCGGCATCGTGAGCCATGACGTCTCCTCATCATTCCCGGTTATCGGTGTTCTTGAACGGGTACGGCGGCAAGAGGAGCGGCGAAACGGGTAAGCTGCGGCTCCCCTGGCTTCGCGCCAGTATAGGTGCCGCATGCGGGCGGTCAAGCAGGGACGAACCCGAGGTGATCCGTCCCCGCGGTGAGGTTGCACCGGCATGCTGCCGGTGCATGTAGCGTCAGATGGCGAACGACGTCGCGCCCGGCGCGACCGATTCTTTCAAGGCTTTCACCCACTTGCGCGCGGGCAGCTTCAGCGCATCCTCGACCAGCTTCGCGCGCGCATCGAGCTGCGCGAACGGCACGTCGAGCGCCGGGCCCGAGAACGCGAGCGCGATCCGGTTGCCGTCGTGCACTTCCGGCAGCGCGACCACGCGATTCTCGAATGCCGCGTTCAGGTGCTTCATGTTGCGCACGAAGCTCGGATGGTCGCCGAACAGGTTGATCGTCGCGATGCCCGCGTTCGCGAGGCAGCCGCGCACCGCGCGGTAGAACGCGACGCTGTCGAGCACGGGGCCGCGCGCGGTCGCGTCGTACAGGTCGATCTGGATCGCGCCCGTCGTGCCGCGATTGGCCGGGTCGTTGACGAAGTCCCACGCGTCCGCTTCGTGGACCGCGAGACGCGCATCGTCGGGCGGCAGCGCGAACATCGTGCGCGCGGCGACGATCACGGCCGGGTTCAGCTCGACGGCCTCGACCTTCGCGTTCGGCAGGAAGCGGTGCGAGAACTTGGTCAGCGCGCCCGTGCCGAGCCCGAGCTGCACGATCCGCCCGGGCGTTTCGAGGAACAGCAGCCAGGCCATCATCTGCTGCGCGTATTCGAGCTCGATCGTGTGCGGCTTCGAGATCCGCATCGCGCCTTGCACCCACTCGGTGCCGAAGTGCAGGTAGCGCACGCCGCGCTCCTCGGAGAACGTCACCGGCGCGAAGCGCGGCTTGCGCGGCGCTTCGAGGACGGGCACGTCGTCGTGCTCGTCGATGTCCGTGCGGCGCTTCACGCGCGGCGGATGGAGTTTCGACGAGCCGTTGTATGCGGACGGCTTGTCGCTGTTGAATGCGCGCGCCTCGGCGGATGCGCGCTTGATCAGTCGGGTCATGGATGAATCTCGCTGGGGTGAGGCTTGGAATTGCGGACGAGAGGATAGCATTCGCGGCGGGCGGCGACGGCGAATGCGGCATGGCCGGTGGTTATGTCGAATGGCCGATTTGCGCCGGTGGGGGTTTGTCGGTCACGAAGTCGGCCGTGACCCGGCGGCCGCCGACGACACGATCGCGCGCACCGAAGCGTTTTTCCGGCAACACCTGATGGCGCCGTAGCGCGAGCGCGTCAGCCGCGCATGACTTCAATACCGGCTCGGCTTGCCGGGACGATGCTACGGCTTCCCGGCGGCGCAATCGTCCGCCGGGAAGCCGAACAATTCGCGCAGGGTGTGCAGGCGCCGCACGTCTTGCGAGGAGAGGCCGGTCTGTTCCAGCAGCCCCTCGATCTGCGACACCCAATAGTCGCGGAGGACCAGTTGCGGGAGACGAACCAGCACGTTCAGCGCTTTCTCGAGTTGCTCGATCTCGGTCTTCACCACGTTCATGTTGATCTCCTGCAGTGATTCGCGAACGCTGCGAATGCCACATTGGCAGTTTCGGCCGCGGAGCCTCGAACCAGCGCGCAATTCACGCGTTGCTCCCCGGGGCATCACGGTCAACCGGATCGGGCCCGGAAGTCACGACAGCAACCGAATACGGACAAACGTTTGCCTGCGCGTATCCGAACCAATGCCGGGCATCGTTGATATGAAGGTCAATAACGGCTTCGCGTCGAATTGCCTTGATTAGGGAAAACCCTAGGCTGTCTGGATGACCGACCTGCAGACGGTGGGCGCTGCAGCTTGACTAGCCGAATCGGGTCGCGAATGCCCCTCCTCTCTGCGCGGCTTCGAGACGGCGGATCGAAAATGCGGATTCAGGCACGAATCGCGCGCCAGTGCGACAGCTTCTGCTCGAACGACAGCGTCGCATTGGCCGGGCTCGACGAAGGCAGCACCAGCGTCTCGTAACCGGCGGCCCCGATCACTTCCGCAAACCGCCCCGCCGTCTCCGCCGTCAATTCGCACTGACGTTGCTATCTATCGAACAGCCGACTTGTCCCGAGCCCGAGCGAAGGCAAAAATGCGGAGCGCATGCGATGTACCGAGATATCGCATGCGCTCCGCGCCGCTTGACACCAGCGAGAAGCGGAATAGTACCGGCCTCGCTCGCCAGCCTCCTCGCCCCCTGCACATTACTGCCGCGCCGAACTATCCGGCGCACGGCATGACCACTGCCCAATTCGCATGGCCGCATCGCCCTTTCGTGCGTCGCCTTGAGAATATATCCAAATAGGTATAAATTCATCGATGGATCCGTACACCAAACCTCTCTACTGGCTCGGCTCAGCACGCAAGGACTTGAAAGCGATGCCCGAGGCTGTGCAGGACACGTTCGGCTATGCGCTATATCTTGCCCAGACGGGACGAAAGCACGATCAGGCCAAGCCGTTGAGGGGATTTGGATCGGCCGGCGTGCTTGAGGTCGTGGAGTCAGAAGACAACGGCACATACCGTGCGGTATACACGGTGAAGCTGAGTCGTGCCGTGTATGTGCTGCACTGTTTCCAGAAGAAATCGTCCCACGGCATCGCCACACCAAGGCCTGACATCGACCTGGTTCGCGAGCGTCTGAAAGCAGCCGAAGCACACGCAACAGGAGAAAAGTGATGATCGAAATCGAACCGGGCAGTGCGAATGTATACGCCGACCTGGGCATGCGCGATGCCGAAGAAATGCAAGTGAAGGCTCAACTCGCCGCCAAGATCGGGGAGATCATCAAAGCGCGGGAATGGACGCAGCAGCACGCGGCCCGGTTGCTCGGCATGACGCAGCCGAAGTTGTCGAACATGCTACGCGGGCAGTTTCGCGGTGTGAGCGAAGCGAAGATGTTGGAATGTCTTGCGAAGCTCGGACGCAATGTGCAGATCATCGTGGGACCGGACCGTCATTCGGAAGCAGAAGGACATATCGAAGTCGTATTCGCTGCCTGACGGTTACGCCCTGTTCCGCCACCACGGATCGGCGGCGGCCGAGTCTCAAGTGGGAGGCGATCTGCCGGTCAAATCTCAATCCGGCGCCAAACCTGCAGCTTCTGCTCGAACGACAGCGTCGCATTGGCCGGGCTCGACGAAGGCAGCACCAGCGTCTCGTAACCGGCGGCCCCGATCACTTCCGCAAACCGCCCCGCCGTCTTGCCGTTGAAGCACACCCGCTTCAGCAACGGCGCATGCTCGCGCAACGAATCGAAATCATTGGGCTTGGCATGGCGGATCGCCGAATCGAGACTCCCATCGCGATGGCAAGCAGCAAGCACGTCCCAGATGCCGATGCCGTGCTTCAGCACCCGTTCGAGACGTGCGTCGTAACCGAGCTCGTGCAGTTGCGGCTCGCCCAGCACGGAACCGAGCAAGCGCCAGAACTGATTGCGCGGATGCGCATAGTACTGCGCGGCATCGAGCGACGCCTCGCCCGGAAAGCTGCCGAGGATCATCGTGTGCGTATTCGGCGCGACGACCGGCGGAAACCCCCGCAGCATCACGCGCCCCCGCCCGGCCCGCCCGATCGCGGCCCGTCGCCGTGCGCGTCGAGATGCCGCCACAGCGCGGGCAGCATGCACTCGGTGACCATCAACGGTTTGCCGTGCCGCTGGAACACCGAGCGCCGCGCGGCGAACGCGTGCGGTGCGCGCTCGCCGCCGAGCGCGTGGCACGCGAGCGCATACAGCGGATGGCCGGCGATCACGCGCCGGCTGACGAGCGCCGAGCGCTCGACCTGCGGATCGCTGTAGAGCAGTTCCGCGAGCGGCCGCGTGCGCAGCCGCCGCATCGCCTGCCAGATGCCCTTGCTCGCGGCGAGCGGCGCGATGCTGTGCGCGGCGACGTACGGCGCGCCGTCCACCGACAGGATCACCTCGCGCACCCACATCGGCGCGCGCGGCGCACCGGCGACCGCCGTGTGCTCGTCGAACCACGGGCCGTCGACCGCCTCGCGCGTCACGCGCACGCTCACGCGGCCGAGCCGCGCGAGATGCGCGGTCAGCGAGCCGCCGCGCGTCAGCCAGTCGTGCTGGTCGGGCGTGCAGCCGGGCCGCGGCGTCTCGCGCCAGCCCGCCTGTCCGCCATCGAACCGCATCCGCGCGTTCACGCGGCGCGCGACAGCAGCAGCGCGTTGGTCCGCTTCACGAAGCTCGCCGGATCGTCGAGCATCCCGCCTTCGGCCAGCAGCGCCTGGTCGAACAGCAGGTGGCACCAGTCGCCGAAATCGGCGCTGTCTGCCTTCAGCTGCTTGACGAGCGCATGCTCCGGGTTGATCTCGAGGATCGGCTGGAACGACGGCGCCGACTGGCCGGCCGCCTTCAGCATCCGCTGCAGGTACCCGCTCATGTCGTTGTCGTCCGCGACGAGGCACGACGGCGAATCGGTCAGGCGGAACGTGACGCGCACGTCCTTCACCTTGTCGCCGAGCGCTTCCTTCATCTTGTCGACGACCGGCTTGATCGCTTCGCCCGCCTCTTCCTGCGCCTTCTTCTCGTCGTCGTTCAGCTCGCCGAGATCGAGGTCGCCGCGCGCGACGCTCGCGAGCGGCTTGCCGTCGAATTCATTCAGGAACGACAGCATCCATTCGTCGACGCGGTCGGTCAGCAGCAGCACCTCGACGCCCTTCTTGCGGAACACCTCGAGATGCGGGCTGTTCTTCGCGGCCAGCCACGTGTCGGCGGTCACGTAGTAGATCTTGCTCTGGTCCGGCTTCATCCGCGCGACGTAGTCGGCGAGCGACACGTTCTGCTCATCGGTGTCGCCGTGCGTCGACGCGAAACGCAGCAGCTTCGCGATGCGCTCGCGGTTCGCGTGATCCTCGCCGAGGCCTTCCTTCAGTACCGGGCCGAACGCGCGCCAGAACGTCGTGAACTTCTCCTTGCCGGCATCGTCTTCCGCGTTCGCGAGCTCCTCGAGCATCGACAGCACGCGTTTCGTCACGCCCTCGCGGATCGCCTTCACGTCGCGGCTTTCCTGCAGGATTTCACGCGACACGTTGAGCGGCAGGTCCGCCGAATCGACGACGCCCTTCACGAAACGCAGGTATTGCGGCAGCAGCTGCTCGGCGTCGTCCATGATGAACACGCGCTTCACGTACAGCTTCAGGCCGCCGCGGTAGTCGCGGTTCCACAGGTCGAACGGCGCATGCGACGGCACGAACAGCAGCTGCGTGTATTCGCTGCGGCCTTCGACGCGGTTGTGCGTCCACGTGAGCGGATCCTGGTGATCGTGCGCGACGTGCTGGTAGAACTGCTTGTACTGCTCGTCGGAGACCTCGCTCTTCGAACGGGTCCACAGCGCGCTCGCCTGGTTGACGGTCTCGTCCTCGTCCTTCAGGACCATCTCGCCCTTTTCCTGATCCCACTCTTCCTTCTGCATCAGGATCGGCAGCGCGATGTGGTCCGAGTACTTCTGGACGATCGACTTCAGGCGATACGACGACAGCAGTTCGTCCTCGCCTTCGCGCAGGTGCAGCGTGATCGTCGTGCCGCGCTGCGCGCGCTCGATCGCGTCGACCGTGAAGTCGCCTTCGCCCGCGCTTTCCCAGCGCACGCCTTCGCTTGCCGGCAGGCCTGCGCGGCGGGTCTCGACGGTGATCCTGTCAGCGACGATGAAGCCCGAGTAGAAGCCGACGCCGAACTGGCCGATCAGCGCCGCGTCCTTCTGCTGGTCGCCGGACAGCTTCGAGAAGAATTCCTTGGTGCCCGAGCGCGCGATCGTGCCGAGGTTCGCGATCGCCTCGTCGCGACTCATGCCGATGCCGTTGTCGTCGATCGTGATCGTGCGCGCGGCCTTGTCGTAGCCGATGCGGATGCGCAGGCTCGGATCGTTTTCGTACAGCGCATTGTTCGCGAGCGCCTCGAAGCGCAGCTTGTCGGCCGCGTCGGACGCGTTCGACACCAGTTCGCGCAGGAAGATTTCCTTGTTGCTGTAAAGCGAATGAATCATCAGGTGGAGGAGTTGCTTGACCTCTGCCTGAAAGCTCATCGTTTCGTGTGCCATGGATCGTGTTTCCTCTTACTTGAACTTGAATGGTGTGGCCCCGACGTCCGGCGCGCGATGCCGGGCGGGTATAGCGCCCCTATTTGGGGACGTCACGCGCGATTTCAAGGGCTGCAGGCACGCGGCGCGACGTCACGACGCCCGCCGCGCCACCGACTCCATATACCGCGACAGGAACGCCGGCAGCGCCGGATCGCCGCAGTTCGCGACGTTGAAGCGCGTCCACGTCGACGGCGACTGCTGCGGCGAGAACAGGCTCCCCGGCGTCAGCAGGAAACCTTCCTCGTGCGCGGCGGCCGCGAGCGCATCCGAATCGACGCCCGTGTCGGCCCACAGGAACATCCCCGCGGCCGGCATCGTGAACAGGCGCAGGCCCGTGCGCTCGAGCATCCGCGCGGTCTTGTCGCGCACGCCGTCCAGCCGCGCGCGCAGCCGCTCGACGTGGCGCCGGTAATGCCCTTCGGTCAGGATCTTGTACAGCACGCGTTCGTTCAGCTCGGGCGTCGTCATCCCGACCAGCATCTTCTGGTCGGTGATCGCCTTCGCGATCTCCGGCGCGCACGCGACGTAGCCGACCCGCAGGTTCGCCGCGAGCGTCTTCGAATAGCTGCCGAGGTAGATCACGCGCTTGAGCTGGTCGAGGCTCGCAAGCCGCGTCGCCGGGTAGCTCGGCGGGCACAGGTCGCCGTACACGTCGTCCTCGACCACGAGGAAGTCGTACGCCTCGGCGAGCTTCAGGATCCGGAACGCCTGCGCGGCCGTCAGCGATGTGCCGGTCGGGTTCTGCAGCACCGAGTTGATCACGAGCATCTTCGGCCGCCACATCTGCACGAGCGTCTCGAGCGCATCGAGGTCGGGGCCGTCCGGCGTGTACGGCATGCCGACGAGCTGCGCACCCTGCGCCGCGAAGCGGCCGAACATCTGGAACCACGCCGGATCGCCGACGATCACCGCGTCGCCCGGCCGCACGTAGATCCGCGAAATCAGGTCGATGCCCTGCGTGATGCCCGACACCAGCACGAGCTGGTCGGGCGTTGCGCCGATCTCGACCTCCGCGAGCCTCGTCTGCAGTTGCTGGCGCAGCGGCAGGAAGCCCTGCGCGGTGCCGAAGCCGAGCATCTGCGCGCCGGACTGCCGCCCGAGCGCGCGCAGCGCGCCGGTGATCAGCTCGCCGTCGAGCCAGCGGCCGGGCAGGTAGCCCAGACCCGGCCCCTTTTCCGGGCTGACGGTGTGCAGCATGTTGCGCAGCAGCCAGACGACGTCGATCGTGTTGTGCACGGGCGCCGCCTCGGCGCCACGCGCCGACAGGTCGACCGGCTGCGGGGCGCCGGCCCGCTCGCGCACGAAGAAGCCCGAGCCGCGCCGCGAATCGAGGTAGCCCTGCGCGACGAGACGCTCGTACGCCTCGACGACGGTGAAGCGCGACACGCTCTTGTCGAGCGCGAGCTTGCGGATCGACGGCATCCGCATCCCGGGGCGGAACACGCGCTCGTCGATGCGCCGCCGCGCCCACTGGACCAGCTGGTCGACGAGCGTGAGCGTGGTCGTGTCGTGCGGAACGGGAATCTGGTCGAGCGGAACGGTGGACATCGTGGGGCTCCAACTGTACCGAAGGGTATCGCGCCGATTGTACCGTTACTGTGCCGGTGCGCACGATTACAGTTGGTCGAACCGGGGGCCGCGCGGCGGCCGGCTCCGCCGTTTTCGCGCGCGGGACCAGGCGCGCAGGCCGGCCCGGGCAGGCGCACCGCCCGGGCCGCCGCGCTCCGGCAGCGCTGCCCGCCACCGTTACAGTTACGCTTCAGTTTCGCTTTCCGACGTTCATGGCAGCCCATTCCCTGACACTCGACCATCTCGTGATCGCCGCCCGCACGCTCGACGACGGCGTGCGCCACGTCGCCGGCGCGCTCGGCATCGAACCGGCCGGCGGCGGCCGGCATCCGCTGATGCGCACCCACAATGCGCTGTTCGGCGTCTGGGGCGGGCTCTATCTGGAAGTGATCGCGATCGATCCGGACGCGCCGGCCGGCGACACGCCGCCGCGCGCCCGCCTGTTCGCGCTCGACGATCCGGCGATGCAGGCGCGGCTCGCTCAGGGCCCGTTCCTCGCGCACTGGGTCGCGCGGGTCGACCGGCCGCGCCAGCTCACGCCGTGGCAGCGCCAGTACCCGGCTCGCATCCCGCCCGTCGTCGCGATGCGCCGCGGCGACCTGAGCTGGGGCCTCACGGTGCCCGACGACGGTGCATTCCCCGCGTGGCAGGGCGCGGGCGACGGCCTCTTGCCGTCGCTGATCCAGTGGGACAGCCCGCGCCACCCGTCCGACGCACTGCCGAATGGCGGCGTCGCGCTGAAGGTGCTTCACGGCGTGCATCCGCGCGCCGACGCGATGCGCGAGCAGCTCGACTGGCTCGGCGCCACCCGCCTGCTCGACCTCGAAGCCGGCGACGGCGCGCCGTCGCTCGTCGCCGAGTTCGACACGCCGCACGGCGCACGCACGCTGCGCTGACCGGCCCCGCCGATACCCGATACCCGATACGGAGACACCCTCGTCATGAATTCGCGCGAAACCCGGGGCATGCTGCTCGGCCTCATCGGCGTGATGATCTTCAGCCTGACACTGCCGATGACGCGCATCGTCGTCGTCGAACTGCATCCGCTCCTCAACGGGCTCGGCCGCGCGCTCGCGGCCGCGGTGCCGGCCGGGCTGCTGCTGTGGTGGCGGCGCGAGCCGCTGCCGACGCGCGCGCAGCTGAAAAGCCTCGCCGTCATATCGGCCGGCGTGATCATCGGGTATCCGGTGTTCTCCGCGTGGGCGATGAAGACGGTGCCCGCGTCGCACGGCGCGGTCGTGAACGGGCTGCAGTCGCTGCTCGTCGCGCTGTACGCGGCATGGCTGTCGCATGAACGGCCGTCGAAGGCGTTCTGGGTCAGCGCGTTGACGGGCAGCACGCTCGTGATCGCGTTCGCGCTGCGCGACGGCGGCGGCACGCTGCAGGCGGGCGACCTGCTGATGCTCGCCGCGGTCGGCATCGGCGCGCTCGGCTATGCGGAGGGGGCGCGCCTTGCGCGCCAGATCGGCGGCTGGCAGGTGATCTGCTGGGCGCTCGTCGTGTCCGCGCCGTTCCTCGTGCTGCCGGTCGGCTGGCTCGCATGGATGCAGCACGCGGCACACCCGGGCCCGCTCGCGCTGCGCACGTGGCTCGCGTTCGGCTACGTGACGCTGTTCTCGCAGTTCATCGGCTTCTTCGCGTGGTACGCGGGGCTCGCGATGGGCGGCACCGCGCGCGTGGGCCAGGTGCAGCTGCTGCAGATCTTCTTCACGATCGCGTTTTCGGCGCTGCTGTTCGGCGAGACCGTGACGCCGTCGACGTGGCTGTTCGCCGCCGCCGTGATCGCCACCGTGATGCTCGGCCGCCGCGCCGCGGTGGTCACGGCACCCCAGCCCGCTCGCGCTGGCTGAATTGGTGAGCCATAATGACCGTTTTGCCTGACCGGTTTTGCCCACCCGGCCGCGCCTGACCGATCGCCATCGACCCAGCCTACCCGGCTTCGTCGAAGCGACCGGCCCGGCCGACCATCATGACTGACCCTGATATCCGAACGAGGAGACATATGAATCCGAGCGATCTGCATCCCCCGCACTGGCAGCTTTCCGAACGCGCCCGCAAGCTTACGAGCTCTGCGATCCGCGAGATCCTGAAAGTCACCGAGCGTCCGGAAGTCATCTCGTTCGCCGGCGGCCTGCCCGCTCCCGCCACCTTCCCGGCCGAGCGCATGCGCGCGGCCGCCGACCGCGTGCTGCGCGATGCGCCGGCCGCCGCGCTGCAGTACAGCGCGACCGAAGGCTACCTGCCGCTGCGCGAGTGGATCGCCGAGCGCTACAGCGTGCGCGTGTCGCAGGTGCTGATCACGACCGGCTCGCAGCAAGCGCTCGACCTGCTCGGCAAGGCGCTCGTCGACCCCGGCAGCCCGATCCTCGTCGAAACCCCGACCTACCTCGGCGCACTGCAGTCGTTCTCGCTGTACGAGCCGCGCTACGTGCAGGTGCCGACCGACGAGCAGGGCCTGCTGCCCGAAGGCCTCACCCCCGACCTGACGCAAGGCGCGCGCCTGCTGTACGCGCAGCCGAACTTCCAGAACCCGACCGGCCGCCGCCTGCCCGTCGAGCGCCGTCGCGCGCTCGCCGCGTTCGCGCAGACGAGCCCGTTCCCGGTGCTGGAGGACGACCCGTACGGCGCGCTCAACTACCAGGGCGAGCCGCTGCCGACGATGCTGTCGATGGCGCCCGACCACGTCGTGCACCTCGGCACGTTCTCGAAGGTGCTCGCGCCGGGCCTGCGAATCGGCTACATCATCGCGCCCGAGGAACTGCACTACAAGCTCGTGCAGGCGAAGCAGGCGACCGACCTGCACACGCCGACGCTCACGCAGCGCATCGCGCACGAAGTGATCAAGGACGGCTTCCTCGACGAGCACATCCCGACGATCCGCCAGCTGTACGGCGCGCAATGCGAGGCGATGCTCGGCGCGCTCGCGCGCCACATGCCCGAAGGCGTCACGTGGAACCGCCCGGAAGGCGGGATGTTCATCTGGGTGAAGCTGCCGCAGCAGATCGACAGCATGAAGCTGCTCGAGGCGGCAATCGCGAACCACGTCGCATTCGTGCCGGGCGCGCCGTTCTTCGCGAACGACGCGCAGCAGGACACGCTGCGCCTGTCGTTCGTGACGGTACCGCCCGAGAAGATCGAAGAAGGCGTCGCGCGGCTCGGCAAGCTGCTGCGCGAGCGTCTCTGATCCCCCTGTCCTTTCACGACTCACAACGAGGAATCGAACAGATGGCAAACGTCTACGACAAACTGAAGTCGCTCGGCATCGAGCTCCCGACCGCCGGCGCACCGGCTGCCGCATACGTGATGAGCGCGCAGAGCGGCAACACCGTGTACCTGTCCGGCCACATCGCGAAGAAGGACGGCAAGGTCTGGGCCGGCAAGCTCGGCGCCGACCTCACGACCGAAGACGGCAAGGCCGCCGCGCGCGCGATCGCGATCGACCTGCTCGCGACGCTGCACGCGCACACGGGCGACCTGAACAAGGTCACGCGCATCGTCAAGCTGATGAGCCTCGTGAACTCGACGCTCGACTTCACCGAGCAGCACCTCGTGACCAACGGCGCGTCCGAGCTGATCGCCGACGTGTTCGGCGACGCGGGCAAGCATGCGCGCTCGGCGTTCGGCGTCGCGCAGATCCCGCTCGGCGCGTGCGTCGAGATCGAAATGATCGCCGAAGTCGCGTAACGCCGGCGTCACGATGTCCGGCCGCCTCGCCCGCTTCAAGCAGGTCGACGTGTTCACGTCGGTGCCGTTCAAGGGCAATCCGCTCGCCGTGGTGTTCGATGCCGACGCGCTCGGCGACGACGCGATGCGCGAGATCGCCCGCTGGACGAACCTGTCGGAGACAACGTTCCTCTGCGCCCCGACCGACCCGGACGCCGATTACCGCGTGCGGATCTTCACGCCGGGTGGCGAGCTGCCGTTCGCGGGCCACCCGACGCTCGGCACCGCGCACGCGTTTCTCGAAGCCGGCGGCGTGCCGCGCACGCCGGGCCGGCTGATCCAGCAGTGCGGGGTCGGCCAGGTCGTGCTGCGCGAGCAGGCGGACGGCTGGGCGTTCGCGGCGCCGCCCGCGCGGGTCACGCCGCTCGCGCGCGCCGACTACCCGGTGCTCGAGGCGGCGCTGCGCTCCGCCGACGTGGACCTGGATGCCGAACCGTGCGCGGTCGACAACGGCGCGCCGTGGCTCGTCGTGCGGCTGAAGTCGGCCGCCGCGTGCATCGGCCTCGCGCCGGACCCGGCGGCGCTCGAAGCGCTCACGCATCGCTACGGCACGCACGGGCTGGCGGTCTACGCGCCGCACCCGCCGGGCGGCCCGGCAACGTTCGAGATCCGCTGCCTGATGACGGGCGGCGGTTTCGGCATGGGCGAGGATCCCGTCACCGGCAGCGCGAACGCCGCGCTGGCCGGGCTGCTGACCCGCCAGCAGCGCCGCCCCGGCCCGTCGTACACGGCCCGCCAGGGCACGGCGGTCGGCCGCGACGGCCGGATCGCCGTCACCTACGACGACGATGCCGGCGCGACCTGGATCGGCGGCCATGTCGTCACGATCGTCGACGGCACCTTCCGTGGGGCGGCCATCCGTGGGGCGGCCATCCGCGGAGCGGCCATCCGCGGGGCGGCCGTCCGCACTTCCCTCTGATTTTTCGCGGCGCGCCATGCGCGCCGCGCCCGCCGGCGCTATCCTTAGCCGAACTATCGCAAAAATCCTCCAACCAGTAATATCGGGCCTAATCCGTCGCACGGGGGTCTGTCCACAGATGCGTATTCCGCAGACGAACAGACTGACGCGACCCCATATCCAGCCATCCCGAGTGGACGGCACACGCGCGCCAGGACGCCGTACCCTTCGATGAGTTCCGCCCGGTCATCCCATTCGCCGTCGACGCGACCGCTGCGCGCCCCGCGCAAATCGCGCCGCCGGGCGCTATTCGCGATCCCGCTGCTCGGGATGATCGCGCTCGCGCTGCTGTGGGCCGTGATCATCGCGCGGCTGTCGGTCGAGAAGGACAGCGCGTACAAGGAGGCGGCCGCGTCCGCAGCGATCCTGTCGTCCGCGCTCGAGCAGCACACGGTGAAGGCGATCCACCAGGTCGACCAGATCACCCGCTTCGTCAAGTTCGAGTTCGAGAAGGCGCCCGCGCGCTTCAACCTCGCGAGCGCCGTCGAAAAAGGCGTCGTGCCGAGCGATACGCTGATCCAGGTGTCGCTCGTCAACGCGAAGGGGATCCTGTTCGCGAACACGGCCGAGCGCAATCCGAAGCCGATCGACCTGTCCGACCGCGAGCACTTCAAGGTGCACCTGAAGCACAACGACAACCAGCTCTACATCAGCAAGCCCGTGCTCGGCCGCGTGTCGGGCCACTGGACGCTGCAGATGACGCGGCGCCTGAACAACCCGGACGGCAGCTTCGCGGGCGTCGTGGTCGTGTCCGAGGATCCGAGCTACTTCACGAACGACTTCTACAACAACGCGGCGATCGGCAAGGAAGGCGTGATCGCGGTGGTGTCCGATACCGGCGCCGTGCTCGCGCGGCGCACGGGGTCGGTGAACAACGCACCGGGCGCGTTCTCGGCGTCGGGCGTCTATCCGGTCGCCGAACGGACGTCGGGCACGATCCTCGACCCGATCGACGGCGTCACGCGCATCGTGTCGTACCGCCATCTCGACGGCTATCCGCTCGCGGTGATCGTCGGCCTGTCGCAGACCGAGGAATTCTCCGACTACAGCCACACGCGCAACGTCTACCTGCTGATGACGAGCTTCATCACGCTCGCGATGCTTGCGTTCTTCGGTGTCGCGACGGGGCTCATCGGCAAGCTGCTCGGCCGCGAGCGCGAAATGACCCAGCTCGCGGAGTACGACCTGCTCACGGGCCTCGCGAACCGCTACGCGACGCTGCGCGGGCTGCGCAACGACGTGTCGATGCCGGCCAGCCTGTCGCGGCTCGGCCTGCTGTTCATCGACCTCGACAACTTCAAGACCGTCAACGACACGCTCGGCCACAACGCCGGCGACATCGTGCTGCAGATGACCGCGTCGCGCCTGTCGGATGCTGTCGGCGACGAAGGCGCGCTCGCGCGGATCGGCGGCGACGAGTTCGTCGTCGTGATGAAGGGCGACGATGTCGAGCGGCGCGCGGTGCGCCTCGCCGAGGCGATCATCCGGATGTTCGGCGAGCCGTTCGACGTGCGCGGCAGCTCGTTCGTACTGCATGCGAGCATCGGCATCGCGCTGCACACGGTCGCGAACGAGAGCGAAATCGACCTGCTGAAGAAGGCCGACCTCGCGATGTACAGCGCCAAGGACGCCGGCAAGAATTGCTACCAGTTCTACGCGCCGCACCTGTCGCATCGCGCCGACCACCTGATGCGCTGGGAACAGCAGCTGCGTGTCGCGCTCGCCGAGGGACAGCTGTTCCTCGCGTACCAGCCGAAGATCGACCTCACGCATCGCTACATCACGGGCTTCGAGGCGCTCGCGCGCTGGGACCATCCGGAGCACGGGATCATTTCCGCGAACGAATTCATTTCGATCGCCGAATCAACGGGCCTCATCGTGCCGATCGGCGATTTCGTGATCCGCACCGCGTGCGAGCAGATCGCGCGCTGGCGCGACGACGGGCACAGCACGCTGACGCTCGCCGTCAACATCTCGCCCGTGCAGTTCTGGCGCGGCGACCTGATCGAGACGATCTCGCGCACGCTGCTGGAAACCGGCATCGACGCGGGCCGCCTCGAACTCGAGATTACCGAGACCGCGATGATGGAATATCCGGAGCTCGTATCCGAGAAGATCGTCGCGCTCAAGAAGCTCGGCATCCGCATCGCACTCGACGATTTCGGCACCGGCTACTCGTCGCTGTCGTACCTGCACCGCTTCTCCGTCGATACGCTGAAGGTCGACCGCTCGTTCGTGCAGGCGATCCCGAACGACCGAAGCGTGTGCGTGATGGTGGCGTCAATCGTGCACCTCGCCCGTTCGCTCGGGCTGACGGTGGTCGTCGAAGGCACCGAGACCGAAGAGCAGGTCGCGTGGCTGTCCGCGCTCGGGGAGATCGAGGCGCAAGGCTTCCTGTTCTCGCGCCCCGTGCGCGCGGACGCGATCCCGTCGCTGCTGGCGCGCTTCGGCGTGCGCGGCGAGCATCCGCACCTCGTCCCGCACCGCGCAACGGGCCATACGGGCACCTGAGCGCCCCGCCATCGCAGGATGGCCGGATTGTTTCGTTCCCCGACCTGATTGTTTAGTTCGTTTACTAGCGTTTTTGCGCATGGCTGCGTTGCGCCGCACATCGGAAAATAATACGGACTAGTACGTCCGAGGTCCGCATGCCGGTTTGCGAAGGCCCATCCGGAATCGCATGAACCCGCACTGCTACCCATCCATGACGAGCGTCGAAGCCGAAGCCGCAGAACGCGTCGAGCAGGGTTCCCTTTGGAGCCTGTTCAAGGTCGTTGCGGGCATTTCCGCGATGTCCTGGGGCGGGCTTGCGATGATGGCGCAGCTCGAGCGGTATTACGTGCACCGGATGCAGCGCATCGAACCCCATGTGTTCGGCGACCTCGTCGCGCTCGCGTGGCTCGTACCGGGCCCCGTCGGCTGCAACGTGGCGGTGCAGGTCGGCCAGACGCTGCACGGCCGCATCGGCGCGTGGGTCGCCGGCTTCGCGAGCGTGCTGCCGTTCTTCGTGATGATGACGCTGTTCGCGATCTTCTATCGCACGCCGCTCGTGCGCTCGCTGGCCGCGCCGGTGATGCTCAACCACTTCAGCATGGTGCTGGCGGCGCTGATCGGCGTCACGTGGGTCAAGCAGTTGCGCACGCTCGTGCGCGCGCCGCTCGAACAGGCGATCGCCGCGCTGTCGACGATTCTGCTCGCATTCGCGCATAGTCCGGCCACGTTCGTCGTGATTCTTTTCTCGGCGTTTGCAGCGGGTTGGCTGACCGGTCCGTCGCAGGACAAGACGGTCGACCTCCGGCTGTCGAGACGCGACCGCAAGCTGCTCGTGCTGCTCGCGGTGTTCGTCGCGCTGTTCGCGCTGCCGATTCCCGGCGACTACCAGTCGACGCTGCTGTGGCCGCGGCTCGCGGGCGCAGGCATGACGCTGTTCGGCGGGGGCTTCTCCGCGCTGCCGGTGCTGAAGGCGCTGTTCGTCACGCCCGAGACGGGGATCTCCGACCACGACTTCACGCTCGCCTTCGCGCTGTCGCCGGTGTCGCCGGGGCCGCTGCTGAACGTCGTGCCGTTCCTCGGCTACCTGACCGACGGCTGGCGCGGCGCGCTCCTCGCGACTGCCGCCCTCTTCATCCCGTCCGGCTGCCTCGTCGTGTTCGCGCAGCATCACCTTTTCCGGCTGAAGCGCCATTCGCGCTTCGAGCACGGGATGCGCCTGCTGCGCGCAGCGACGACCGGCTTTCTCGTCGTCGCGGTCGTGAAGATCCTGCACCGCGAGCCCGCCGATCCGATCTACTGGATCACGGGCGCGTTCGCGACGCTGTGCTTCGCGCGCTTCAGGGTGCCCGTGTTCGTCGTGTACGGCGCGGTCGCGATCGCGTGCGGCGCGTGGCTGTGGGCGGCCGCGCACTGAGCGGCGACCGCCCGGGACTCACGGGCATCACGGGCATCATGCCGCGACGCGCCGTGCGATCCAGCGTGCGCGCAGCTGGTCGTACGCGAGGTTGAAGCAGAACGTGTAAGGCAGGAAGAACAGCACGATGCCGAGGTCGAGCAGCAGCGCCTCGACGAGGCCGATTCCGAGCCACCACGCGGCAAGCGGCACCACCATCGCGACGAGCCCCAGTTCGAACACGACCGCATGCACGATCCGCATGCCGAGATTGCGCACGAGCCCGAAACGGCGCTCGAGCCGGTCGAACAGCGTGTTGAACGTCATGTTCCACGCCATCGCGATCAGCGACACCATCACCGTCAACGCGCCCACATGCGACATCGGCATGTCGAGCAGCCACGCGCCGATCGGCGCGCACAGCGCGATCGCGACCAGTTCGAACGTCAGCGCATGCACGAGTCGTTCCGTCACCGTTTTATTGGGATGTTTCATTGCAAACCTCCGATCCGGAATGTGATCCATGGCTGCCATTCTGATCGGCCGGAGCAGATGAATCCAATTGGTTATCATCGGTTTTTCCGATAAGACGTTGCAAGGAGCCCCATATGCGCCACGCCCCCGAAGCCTTGCTCGCGTTCGCCGAAGCCGCGCTGCTCGGCTCGTTCACCGCCGCCGCGCGCAAGCTCGGCAAGCGCCAGTCGACAGTGTCGGAAGCGATCGCGAACCTTGAAATCGATCTCGGCGTGCAGCTGTTCGACCGCTCGACGCGCACGCCGACGCTGACCGACGGCGGGCGCGCGCTGCTGCCGCATGTGCAGCGCGCGCTCGAGGCCGGCGCGGCGATCGACCGCACCGCCGCACGGCTCGCCCGCGGCGAAGAGGCGCGCCTGACGCTGGTCGTGTCCGACACCTATCAGTCGAAACGCTACGAGGAGACGCTGACCGCGCTCGAGCAGCGCTTTCCGGCGCTCGAACTCGAATGCCAGATCGCGGAGCACGAGGACGTGCTGGACCTGATCCAGCAGGGCCGCGCGCAGCTCGGGCTGATGGCCGCGCGCGCGGCGTACCCGGCCGACATCGGCGCGGCGACGATCGCGGAGGAATCGGAAATCGGGCTCTTCGTCGGACGCACGCACCCGCTCGCCGCCTGCGGCGACGCCGCGGTGCCGCACGCGGCGCTGCGCGATGCGCGCGAGCTGCGCCTCAATACGTACGCGAGCCCGGACGGCCGCGACGCGGACGGCCTGATCGTCGCCGGCACGCACCGCTGGTCGGCGCCGAGCTACCTGATGCTGCTGGAGATGGCGGTGCTGGGATTCGGGTGGGCAGAACTGCCCCGCTGGATGGTCGAGCATTTCGCGCGCGACCGACTCTGCGAACTGCGCGCGCGCGGCTGGCCGCGCCGGGTGCGGGTCGATGCGGTGTGGTCGCGCAGCCGGCCGCTCGGCCCCGCCGGCGCTTGGCTGCTCGACGCGATGCTGGCTGCGTGAGCGGTGCGGCGGACATCGGTGGACGCCCGCGGCCGAACCGTGCGGCACGCGCGCAAGCCGCCCATACACCGCCCATACACCGCTCGCACACCAGCCCGCACATCGCGCGAGAAGCGCGTCAAAGACCGTGCATCAGAAACCGCGCGTCAGAAGCCGCGCGACAGCACGGCCGCGCCGATCGTCACGACCCCGAGCACGAGGTTGACGACGACGAGCAGCCGCACCGCGTTCACCGCACGCGCACCGTCAGGCCAGTTCTGCGCCTGCACCGCGCGGCGGATGCGCGGGAACAGCGCGAAGCGGATGTGACCGAAGATCAGCATCATCACGACGCCGAGGCCGGCCATCGCATGCAGTGACCAGGTCGCGTGCGCGCCGCCGAACTGCATCAGCAGGAAGCCGCCGGACAGCAGGATCACGATCACCGCGGCGGCCACCCAGTTGAAGAAGCGGCCGAACACACCCTCGATCAGCGGCAGCCGCAACTGCGGCGACAGGTCCGACAGCGCCGGACGCAGGCAGAAGTTGGCGAACACCATCCCGCCCACCCACACGGCGACGGCCAGCAGATGGAGAAACAACGCGACGGCGATGGCGTGGGACATGGTGACAATCCTGTTCTGGGTTGAATGCGGCGAACCGCCCGCGCATCCGACGGCCCGGCGAGGCCATGCAAGCGACGCGCACCGGCCGGCAGGTCGATGCGCGCGGCATCAAGCGACGTTCGACAGACGCGCTGCGATGCGGTTCAGGCCCTCGCCGAAATTTCACACTATTTTGCAAGTGCTGCGTGACGGCGCCGCGCATCGCCGATGAAAAAGGCCGCACGGCAGCCGAAGCAGCCGTGCGGCCCCGGGATGCCGCCGGTACGTGCGCTCAGCCGAGCAGCGGACGCAGCTCGTTGACGACCTTGAGCTTCGTGTCCGGCGCGCGGCCCTTGCGCGCGCGCTTGCCGACGTGCGGCGCGAGCCCCGCGTACGACAGCGTCTCGTCCATGATCTTGCCGCCACGGCCGGTGCCGATCAGCACGACGCCGGCCGGATCGATCGCGAGCGCCTGCACGAGGGTCTCCTTGTCGTCGAGCGCCATCAGGATCACGCCGCGGCCGCCGCCCGACAGGGTCTTCATCTCGTCCATGCCGAACACGAGGAGCCGCCCGCCGCTCGACAGGCACGCGACCTGCGTGGCGTTCGGCAGCACCGGCATCGGCGCAAGCGGCGTCGCGCCGGCATCGATCGTCATGAACGACTTGCCGGCCTTCACGCGGCTCACCATATCGCCGACCTTCGCGAGGAAGCCGAAGCCGTTGCTCGATGCGAGCAGCAGTTGCTGTTCCGCCGGCGCCGCGTAGTAATGCATCAGGTGCGAGCCCGATTCGAGCTCGATCAGCGACGTGACGGGCACGCCGTCGCCGCGGCCGCCCGGCAGCACCGACACGTCGACCGAATACACGCGGCCGCTGCTGCCCCATGCGATCAGCTTGTCGGGCGTGCGGCACTGGAACGCCGCGTACAGCGTGTCGCCGGCCTTGAACGAGAAGCTCGCCGGATCGAGACCGTGGCCCTTCAGCGCGCGCACCCAGCCCTTCTGCGACACGACGACCGTCACCGGCTCGTCGACGACCTTCGCCTCGAACGTCGCGCGCTTTTCCTGCTGGATCAGCGTGCGACGTTCGTCACCGTACTGCTTCGCGTCGGCCTCGATCTCCTTGATCATCAGCCGCTTCATCGCGTTTTCGTTGGCGAGCAGCTCCTCGAGCTTTGCCTTCTCGTCGTGCAGTGCCTCGAGCTCCTTCTCGATCTTGATCTTCTCGAGCCGCGCGAGCTGACGCAGGCGGATTTCGAGGATGTCGTCGGCCTGGCGCTCGGTGAGGCCGAACGCGCTCATCAGCGCGGCCTTCGGCTCGTCCGACTCGCGGATGATGCGGATCACCTCGTCGATGTTCAGGAAGACGATCATCCGCCCTTCGAGGATGTGGATCCGGTCGTCGACCTTCGCGAGACGGTGGCGGCAACGGCGCGTCATCGTGAGCTGGCGGAACTTCACCCACTCGTCGAGGATCGTCAGCAACCCCTTCTGGCCCGGCCGGCCGTCGGCGCCGATCATCACGAGGTTCAGCGCCGCGTTCGATTCGAGGCTCGTGTATGCGAGCAGCGTGTTCACGAACTCGGTCTGGTCGATCGTGCGCGACTTCGGCTCGAACACGAGCCGCACGGCCGCTTCCTTGCCCGACTCGTCGCGCACCGCGTCGAGCAGGTCGAGCATCGCCTTCTTCGTGTTGAGCTGCTCGGGCGTCAGCGTCTTCTTGCCGAGCTTGAGCTTCGGGTTCGTCAGCTCCTCGATTTCCTCGAGCACCTTCTGGCCCGACGTGTTCGGCGGCAGCTCGGTGACGACGAGCTGCCACTGGCCGCGCGCGAGGTCCTCGATCTTCCAGCGCGCGCGCACCTTCAGGCTGCCGCGGCCCGACTCGTAGGCCGCCGAGATTTCCGCGTCGCTCGAGATGATCTGGCCGCCGCCCGGGAAGTCCGGGCCGGGGATGTGCGTCATCAGCTCCGCATGCGTGAGCTTGGGATGACGGATCAGCGCAACCGCCGCCGCAGCGACTTCGCGCAGGTTGTGCGACGGGATTTCCGTCGCGAGGCCGACCGCGATGCCCGATGCGCCGTTCAGCAGCGCGAACGGCATGCGGCTCGGCAGCGTCTTCGGCTCTTCGAACGAGCCGTCGTAGTTCGGCATGAAATCGACCGTGCCCTGGTCGATCTCGTCGAGCAGCAGCTTCGAGATCGGCGTGAGGCGCGCTTCGGTGTAGCGCATCGCCGCCGCGCCGTCGCCGTCGCGCGAGCCGAAGTTGCCCTGCCCGTCGATCAGCGGGTAGCGCAGCGAGAAATCCTGCGCGAGACGCACGAGCGCGTCGTACGCGGACTGGTCGCCGTGCGGGTGGTATTTGCCGAGCACGTCGCCGACCACGCGCGCCGACTTCACCGGCTTCGCGTCGGGGCCGAGGCCCATTTCGTTCATCGCGTACAGGATCCGGCGCTGCACCGGCTTCTGGCCGTCGCAGACGTCCGGCAGCGCGCGGCTCTTCACGACGCTGACCGCATAGCTGAGATACGCCTGCTCCGCGTAGTTGCCGAGCGTCAGCGCGTCGCTCCCGGGCGCGTCGGAGCCGGCAAAGAGATCGGGAGTGTTGTCGTCCATCTGTTTTCCGTGTTCGTAGGTGGCGCGAGACAGGGCCGGGCGTCACGCCGGGCCGTGCTCCGCAGGAAGACGCCGGGTTGCCCCGCATCTTCCTGCCCCGTTCCGGGGCGCTTTAAATGTCGGCTTCGACGTCGTTGCCCTTTTCCTCGAGCCAGCCGCGCCGTGCGGCCGCCTCGCCCTTGCCCATCAGCATCGTCATCCGCGCGACGGTGGCCTCGTAGTCGAGTTCGCCGAGCTTCACCGGCATCAGGCGGCGGGTGTCGGGGTTCATCGTCGTGTCCCACAGCTGCTCGGCGCTCATTTCGCCGAGCCCCTTGAAGCGGCTGATGCTCCACTGCGTGTCGCGCACGCCGTCCTTGCGCAGCTTGTCGAGGATCGCTTCGAGCTCGCCGTCGTCGAGCGCGTAGAGCTTCTGCGCGGGCTTCTTGCCGCGCGCGGGCGCATCGACGCGGAACAGCGGCGGCCGCGCGACGAACACATGGCCGCGCTCGATCAGCTGCGGGAAGTGCTTGAAGAACAGCGTGAGCAGCAGCACCTGGATGTGCGAGCCGTCGACGTCCGCGTCCGACAGGATGCAGATCTTGCCGTAGCGCAGGTTCGACAGGTCGACGCCGTCGTCCGGGCTGTGCGGATCGACGCCGATCGCGACCGAAATGTCGTGCACTTCATTGTTCGCGAACAGGCGGTCGCGCTCGGTTTCCCACGTATTCAGCACCTTGCCGCGCAGCGGCAGGATCGCCTGGTATTCCTTGTCGCGGCCCATCTTCGCGGAGCCGCCCGCCGAGTCGCCCTCGACGAGGAACAGCTCGTTGCGCACGATGTCCTCGGTCTCGCAGTCCGTCAGCTTGCCGGGCAGCACCGCGACGCCCGAGCTCTTGCGCTTCTCGACCTTCTGGCCGGCGCGGGTGCGCGCCTGCGCCTGCTTGATCACGAGCTCCGCGAGCTTCTTGCCGTGCTCGACGTGCTGGTTCAGCCACAGTTCGAGCGCCGGGCGCGAGAACGACGACACGAGCTTCACCGCATCGCGGCTGTTCAGGCGTTCCTTGATCTGGCCTTGGAACTGCGGATCGAGCACCTTCGCGGACAGCACGAACGACACGCGCGCGAACACGTCTTCCGCGAGCAGCTTCACGCCCTTCGGCTGCAGGTTGTGCAGCTCGACGAAGCTCTTCACCGCCTGGTAGAGGCCGTCGCGCAGCCCCGATTCGTGCGTGCCGCCGGCCGGCGTCGGGATCAGGTTCACGTACGACTCGCGCACGAGCGAGCCTTCCTCGCTCCATGCGACAACCCACGACGCGCCCTCGCCTTCGGCGAACGTGTCGTCGCCCGAGCGCGAATCGGCAAAGCGCTCGCCCTCGAACAGCGGGATCAGCAGCTCGCTGCCGTTCATCTCGTCGAGCAGGTAGCCGCGCAGGCCGTCCTCGTATTTCCAGCTCTGGCGCTCGCCGGTCTTCTCGTTGACGAGCACGACTTCGACGCCCGGCAGCAGCACGGCCTTCGAGCGCAGCAGGCGCTGCAATTCGCCCGTCGGCAGGTTCGGCGAATCGAAATATTTCGGATTCGGCCACACCTGCACGCGCGTGCCGGATTTCTTTTCGCCGCGGCCCGCGCCTTGCGTCGCGAGCGGCTTCACGACGTCGCCGTCCGCAAAGCCCAGCTCGGCGATCCTGCCGTCACGCCAGACGGTGACGTCGAGACGCGTCGCGAGCGCGTTCGTCACCGACACGCCGACGCCGTGCAGGCCGCCCGAGAACGTATAGGCGCCGCCCGCGGCCTTGTCGAACTTGCCGCCCGCGTGCAGGCGCGTGAACACGATCTCGACGACCGGTACGCCTTCCTCGGGATGCAGGCCGAACGGAATGCCGCGACCGTCGTCCTCGACGGACACGGAGTGATCCGCGTGCAGCGTCACGGTGATCTGCTTGCCGTAGCCGCCGAGCGCCTCGTCCGACGCGTTGTCGATGACTTCCTGGATGATGTGCAGCGGATTCTCGGTACGGGTGTACATGCCGGGCCGCTGCTTGACCGGCTCGAGACCCTTGAGCACCTTGATCGATGCTTCGCTATAGGCCGCGCTGGGCTTCTTCGTTGACATAGGCGCTGATGTTCGTCATTCATCGGGACGTTGTCCACATCTCGTGTGGACAACGTCGTGGACAAAACGTTGAGTTCCGTAAAAAAGCGAATCGAAACAACGGTGTGCTTGGACTGCTCCGAAAGCGGGCGCGCAGCGTGCGCCGCGCAGCCCGAAACGGGCCGTATTCTACTGGTTCCGCGCGACGCGCCGTCCGGCGAATAGCGGGTCGGCCCGGTGCCGACGCGCGACGCGCTGCGGCACCGGCACGGGGATCGCCGCGAAGGGCCGCCGCACGTGTGACCACCACATGGATGGCCACCCCGCGGATCGCCACCCGGCGAATGACCGCCCCACCGCGCTTCACGGCTTGCGCTTCGCTTCGAGCGTCTCCCACCGTTCGAGCGCGGCGAGCAGCTCGTCGTCGATCGCCGCGAAGCGCTCGGTCAGGCGTGTGCCTTCCTGCGGGTCCTTCGCGAAGATCGAGCCGTCCTCGAGCTGTGCGCCGATCGTCTTCTGCTCTTCCTCGAGCGTCGCGATCCGGTCCGGCAACGCATCGAGCTCGCGCTGTTCGTTGAACGACAGCTTCACGGTGCGCTGCGCGTTGCGGCCCGCCGCGCTCTTGGCCGGCTCTTCCTTGACGGGCGCGGCTTCCTTCGTCGCGCGCTTCGCGGCGTCCTGCTGCGCGAGCTGCTGCGCGCGCTCGCTCTGGATCTGCCAGTCGGTGAAGCCGCCGACGTATTCGCGCCACTTGCCGTCGCCTTCGGACGCGATCACCGACGTCGCGACGTTGTCGAGGAACGCGCGGTCGTGGCTGACGAGCAGCACGGTGCCGTCATAGTCGGTCAGCAGTTCCTCGAGCAGCTCGAGCGTCGGGATGTCGAGGTCGTTGGTCGGTTCGTCGAGCACCAGCACGTTGGCCGGCCGCGCGAACAGGCGCGCGAGCAGCAGGCGGTTGCGCTCGCCGCCCGACAGCGATTTCACCGGCGAGCGCGCGCGTTCCGGCGCGAACAGGAAGTCGCCGAGATAGCTCATCACGTGCTTGCGGTTGCCGGCGATCTCGACCCATTCGCTGCCGGGGCTGATCGTGTCCGCGAGACTCATCTCCTGATCGAGCTGCGCGCGCATCTGGTCGAAGTACGCGACCTGCAGGTTCGTGCCGGTGCGCACCGTGCCTTCGTCCGGCTTCAGCTCGCCGAGGATCAGCTTGAGCAGCGTGGTCTTGCCCGCGCCGTTCGGGCCGACGAAACCGATCTTGTCGCCGCGCATCACGGTCGTCGAGAAGCGGTCGACGATCGTGCGGCCGCCATAGCGTTTCGTCACGTCGGTCAGTTCCGCGACGATCTTGCCGGACTTGTCGCCCTGCGCGACATCGAGCTTCACGTTGCCCTGCGCGTTGCGGCGCTCCGAGCGTTCGCGGCGCATCTGCTCGAGGCGCGCGATGCGGCCGACGCTGCGCGTGCGGCGCGCCTCGACGCCTTTGCGGATCCACACTTCTTCCTGCGCGAGCAGCTTGTCGAATTTCTCGTTCTCGACGCGCTCGACTTCGAGCTGCTGCGCCTTGCGCGTCTGGTACGCGGAGAAATTGCCCGGATACGACAGCAGGCGGCCGCGATCGAGTTCGACGATGCGCGTCGCGACGCGGTCGAGGAACGCGCGATCGTGCGTGATGAAGAAAAGCCCTGCGCGCTGCGTGACGAGCAGCTCCTCGAGCCAGCGGATGCCGTCGAAGTCGAGGTGGTTGGTCGGCTCGTCGAGCAGCAGCACGTCGGGCTGCACGACGAGCGCGCGGGCGAGCGCGACGCGCTTCTGCATCCCGCCCGACAGCGCGTCGACGGGCGCATCGACGTCGGCCAGGCCGATCTGCGCGAGCGTCATCGACACGCGCGTGCGCCAGTTCCATGCGTCGGTCGCGTCGAGCGACGACTGCAGCGCGTTCATTCGCGCGAGCAGCGCGTCGTGCTCGGCGCCTTCGGGCGTCTCCGCGAGGCGGTGCGCGATCGCGTCGTATTCGTCGTGCAGCGCGCGCGCATGCGTGAGGCCCGACGCAACCGCGTCGAATACGGTCGCGCCGGGCTCGAATTCGGGTTCCTGCGGCACGTAGACGGTCACGAGCTCCTGCTGGCGCGTGACGAGGCCGTCATCGGGCCGCGCGAGATCGGCGACGATCTTCAGCAGCGACGACTTGCCCGCGCCGTTGCGGCCGATCAGGCCGACGCGCTCGCCGGCCTCGAGCGAGAAATCCGCGTGATCGAGCAACGCGACGTGACCGAACGCGAGCTGCGCGCCGGTAATGGAATAAAGCGACATGGGGAAGACGGCGAAGAGAAATCGGAAGCGCTCATTGTACCGGTGGCGGGGCCGCCGCCGGCATGGCCGAACGGATGATGCCGCAAGACCGGCCGTGCAGGCCGGTTGCGGGCCGGCGCGCGCGGGCCGGCGGGCGGCGGTTCGGGACGACTGGTTGCGGATGGCGGGTGCGCGCGCCTCGCAGCGACGGCCGAGCCGCCCGTACAGGTGCGCCCGCTTACTTGACGTTGACGGTGATGGTCCGGCTCAGCTCGGGACCATACGACCGGTGCGCGCCATCGCCGAACTGCAGCGTCAGCGTATGCTGGCCCGGCGGCAGCTTGATGTCGGTTTCGGTCTGGGCCTTGCCAAAGTGCAGCGAACGCTCGGAAGCCGGAATCACCTCACCCTTCGGAATCGGCCCGCCGTCGATCAGCAAGTGGTGGTGACCGGTATGCGGCGTCATGTCGCCGGCCGGTCGCAGCGCGATGTCGCCCTCGAGACCGAACTTCGCGTGCACGGGGTTCGACACGGTCGCGCCGTCCTGCGGCTCGACGAAGTACACGCGCGACTCGGCCCGCGCCGCCACCGACACGGCCATCGCGGCCACGCACACCGCACCCGCGATCCACTTTCTGTTGAGCATCGTTTTCTCCTTATGATTGGACAGCCCGGGAAGCATACACCGCACACAAGGCGCGCGTGTTTCGGCCGCGCTGTTCGCGATGCGCACGTTTAAAACGACGTTGCGGCCAAGTTCGGCGAAATTACGGTACCATTGCGCCTTTCGTCCGCCGGCCAGGCCGCGGACGGCAATTCCCTGATTTCATCATCCTGAGCGCGACATGAGCGAAGTGACCGAATACCAGAGCTGGGTCTGCCTGATTTGCGGGTGGGTCTACAACGAAGCGGAAGGGCTGCCCGACGAGGGCATCGCGCCCGGCACCCGGTTCGCCGACATTCCTGCAGACTGGCGCTGCCCGTTGTGTGACGTGAGCAAGGAAGACTTCGTCGTCGTCGATTTCTGATGGCCTGAGCGCGCGGCGCGCTCGTATCGGCCCGTATTCCGTCTGTCGAGGCGAACGCGCGTTTGCTATACTCTGCGCGCTGTCCACACCGCTGTCCGGTCCGCGCCGCGCGCGACGCCGGATCCGCAGGCTCCCCGTAGTTCAATGGATAGAACAAGCGCCTCCTAAGCGCTAGATACAGGTTCGATTCCTGTCGGGGGGACCAGCGATGTCTCTGCACACGCCGCCGACACCGGCCACGCCCGTCGATTCCCCCATTCCGCACTCATCGCGCAGCGCGCATGCACGACACGGCAACCGCGTCGAACGCCGCGACCCTGCATTGGCGCTCACCACCGCAGTCCGCCACGGATAGACCTCATCTGGTCGCGGCTCACCGCGCCGGCATCGCGATGCCGGCACGGCACAACCAGTCAGCGCGTCACTGCTCGACCGCGTGCTTCACGTCCTTCGACGCATGCCACACGCGATACCGCACTTCGAAACCGTTCGGCACATACACGACGATCGGCAGCCGGCTGTTGTAGCGCAGCAGCTGATCGTCGCCGCGCACCTGCACGAACCGTTCGCGCGGCGCCTGTCCCGGACAGGCCATCATCGTCGACGCCGGGCCCTTCACGTCGGATAGCCGGTAATACGAATAGCCCCAGCCCTGCACGGTCTCGGCCGTCAGTTCGCCGCCGAACCACTGCTGGTTGCAGTCGGTCTGCAGGGTCTTGCCGATCATCAGCTCGACGCGCGCGTCGGCTTCGTCGGCCAGCGCGGGCAGCGCGATCGCGACGCGCTGCTGGCCGGCAGCGGGCTGCGGGAACATCTTGATCGATTCGGCCGGAACGACCGGCTCGGACGCCGGCCCCGCCGCGCATGCAGCGGCGGCGGTCATCACGCAAACGGCGGCCAGTGCGGCCCGGATCGCAAATTTCATCGATGTGCTCCTGTATGACGAATGGCTCCGGATGCTAACACTTTCGCCGGAAGACCTTACGGCGCCGTAATTTAGAGACACAATTGCTGACGGATCTGCGGCACTCCGCCACATATGATTCGACCCAACGGAGAACGCCATGATCAAGCTCATCACCCTTACCGCCACCGCCGCCGTCGCCACGCTGCTGACGGGTTGCGTCGTCGGCCCGGACGCCGGCTACGGCTACGGCTACGGCCAGCCCTACTACTCGGATCCCGGCTACGCGTACGGCCCCGCCTATGGCCCCGCATACGGCACCGTCAACATCTGGGGCGGCGGCGGCGATTGGGATCGCCGCGATGACCGCCGCGGCGACCGCGACTGGCACCACGACCGCGGCCCGGGCGACCGCAATTGGGGCGATCGCGGCAACGGCAATGGCAATGGCTGGAATCACGGCAACGGCAATGCGAATGGCAACGGCTGGAATCACGGCAACGGCAATGCCAACGGCAACGGCAACGGCTGGAATCGCGGCAACGGCGGCAACCGCCCGAGCGAAGGCAATCGCGCGAACGGCGGCAGCCGGGACTCGCGCGGCGGCCAGGCCAACGACGACCGCGGACACGGCCTCTGGCACTGACGTAATTGCAACCGTTTGTATCCGGCGCGGGTGACGCGCACCGGCTCGAGCGACGTTGCGCATGCATCCATTTCGCGACTCTGCGGCATCTGCGCTAACACGCTCCAACGAAAAGGCCCTCGCACGATGCGAGGGCCTTTTCGTTTCCATTCCGCATTCACCGGCACGCGCCGCGGCGCACTGCCGTGTGCCGCACGCGTGCGGCCCGGCGTGCGATCACGGTACCGGCGCAGCGCGGCAACCGATCAGTCGATTGGCCGCGCGCCACCGCGCTTACCACCCGCCCGGCTGCGCATAGCCGTAACCGCCCTGCGCCGGCGCGCCGCACACGTACGCGCGCTGATAGCGGTCATAGCAATAGCGGGGCTGGCCGCCGTCGCCATCGTCGTCCTGATACTGCGCCTGCTGATAGCTCGGCGGATACGCGGGCGGCTGGTAGGCCGGCGCCTGGTAGTAGGTCGGCGGCTGATAGGCCGGTGCCTGATAGGCGGGCGCCTGATACACGACCGGCGGATTCAGCGCGGACGTCACGATCGCGCCCAGCACCGCGCCGCCGATCAGCGCGCCGATCACGGCGCCACCGTCGCGGCCATGCGCGGAGGCCGGCCCGGCGACGGCAAGCGAACCGGCGAGAACACACACTGCTGCGAGCTTTTTCATGATGCACTCCCACGCGAAGTGGTACGGGATGCGATGCATTGTGGCGACAAGCAGCCGTAATAGATGCAGCAAGTGGTAACGCGCAATTACGGCGAACCGGCGGGCCCCGGCGCGCAACCCGCCGTGCTAGCATTTTCGGGACAAAGGAGACGCCCGCATGCAGCCCGAAACCGCCCGACGTTTCGATACCGAATTCGCGCCGCGCATCGCGCGCGCGATCGCCGCATTCTTCGCCGATCACGTCGACGCCGACGTCGTCCCGTACGGCGGTCACGGCCACCCGACGCGAGTACGGATCCACAGCACGCCGCACGAACACGTGAGCGGCTTCGCGCATCCGCTGAACCTCGAGCTGACCTGGGATACCGACGAAATCGAACGGCTGATGGAACCGGACGGCACGGAGCGCTTCGAGCATTACCTTGCCGCACTGCCGAGGAAGCTGACCGCGTGGCAGAGCGCGCGCGACATCGATCTCGTATCGCGCACGCAGGGCGACCCGCTCGTGCGGCTGGGCGGACTCGACTTCGAGGGGTGACCGCGCGGACGGCCAGCGTGCCGATCCACGTCGACGACGCGTCGCGCGGCCCGGTGCTACACTCGGCCGGTTTGCGCCCGCCTGCTCTGCCCGCCTGCATGAACGAGCGTCATTCGCACAATTCCCCGCTTCAACCTGCCGCCCATCACCGCAAGGAGGCTCCATGGCCGCGTTCCGGCTCCTGACTGACGCGTTCCCGTCATGAATGCCGATACCGGCCTGCCGCTTCCGCAACGCTACTGGGCGATCGTCTGCGTCGCACTGGGCATCACGCTCGCCGTGCTCGACGGCGCGATCGCCAACGTCGCGTTGCCGACCATCGCACGCGACCTGCATGCGTCCGACGCTTCATCGATCTGGATCGTCAACGCGTACCAGCTCGCCGTCACGATCACGCTGCTGCCGCTCGCGTCGCTCGGCGAGCGCGTCGGCTACCGGCGCGTCTACATCGCCGGCCTCGCGCTCTTCACCGTCGCGTCGCTCGGCTGCGCGCTCGCGACATCGCTGCCGATGCTCGCGGTGCTGCGCGTGATCCAGGGTTTCGGCGCGTCGGGCATCATGAGCGTCAACGCGGCGCTCGTGCGGATGATCTATCCGTCGTCGATGCTCGGCCGCGGCCTGTCGATCAACGCAATGGTGGTCGCGCTGTCGTCGGCGGTCGGGCCGACGGTCGCATCCGCGGTGCTGTCGGTCGCGCCGTGGCCGTGGCTCTTCGCGATCAACGTGCCGATCGGCATCGCCGCGGTGCTCGGCAGCGTGCGCGCGCTGCCCGCCAATCCGCTGCACCACGCGCCGTACGATATCCTGAGCGCGCTGATGAACGCGTGCGTGTTCGGGCTGATGATCATGGCCGTCGACGGGCTCGGCCATGGCGAGCGCGGCGCGCTCGTCGCCGCGGAGTTCGCGGTGGCGTTCGTCGTCGGCTACTTCTTCGTGAAGCGGCAGCTGTCGCAGCCGGCGCCGCTGCTGCCCGTCGACCTGATGCGCATTCCGGTGTTCGCGCTGTCGATCTGCACGTCGGTCGCGTCGTTCACGTCGCAGATGCTCGCGTTCGTCGCGCTGCCGTTCTGGCTGCAGAATTCGCTCGGCTTCTCGCAGGTGGAGACGGGCCTCTACATGACGCCTTGGCCGCTCGTGATCGTCGTCGCCGCGCCGCTCGCCGGCGTGCTGTCGGACCGCTACTCGGCCGGCGTGCTCGGCGGCATCGGGCTCGCGCTGTTCTCGGCCGGGCTGCTGTCGCTCGCGACGATCGGCGCGCATCCGGACACGGTCGACATCGTGTGGCGCATGGCGCTGTGCGGCGCGGGCTTCGGGCTGTTCCAGTCGCCGAACAACCGTGCGATGCTGTCGTCGGCGCCGCGCGAGCGCAGCGGCGGTGCGGGCGGCATGCTCAGCACCGCGCGGCTGACCGGGCAGACGCTCGGCGCCGCGCTCGTCGCGCTGATCTTCGGTGTCGCGCCGGCGCACGGGCCGACCATCGCGCTCTACGTGGCGGCCGCGTTCGCGGCGGCCGCGGCCGTCGTCAGCACGCTGCGGCTCGCGGCCCCGCAGCCGAACGCGTCGGCCTGAGCCCGCCGCATCCGGCGCGCGTCACGTCAGGTCGTGTCGCGTCACATCGCGTCATGCCGCGTCGAGCGCGTCCAGCACGAAGCGCACGCGCGCCTTCACGCTCGCGCGCGGCAGTTGGATCAGCCGATAGCCATACGACGCGTAGCATTCGACCATCGCGTCGTAGGTGCGCACCGCTTCCGCGAAATCCTGCCGCCGCTCGGCATCCTGCGTGTAGATGTCGGGCCACGGCGGCGCGATGAACACGCGCCGGTGATAGCGGAAATGCCGCGCGGCGGCCCCCGCGCGCAGGCACCGCGAGCCCCGACAGCCGCAGGTAGCCGATCACGTCGGGCACGCCGCGGTCGAAAAAGACCGGCCCGCGCGCCTGTCGCGCAAGATGGTGCGAACGCATCTCCCAGCTCAGCATCAGCTCCGCGAATGCCGCCGGGTCACGCCACGGCAGCGCCGGGCCGTCGACTGCCATCTGGTCCTGAATCACCCCGCGCCCGGCCTCCTGCGAGCGCGCGAAGCCGGCGCGTTCAAGCGCATCGATCAGCGTGCTCTTGCCCGAGCCGGGCCCGCCCGTCAGGACGACGAAGCGCCGGATGGCTTCGTCCGCCCTGTCGTGCGCCCCATTGTCCGCGCCGAGACTGCGCGCCGCGGCGCGCTCAGACATGGGCGGCCCGCCGGCCCGCGCGCCGCGTCACCGACGCGGCCGTCGCGACGCTGCGCAGATCCGCGAGGAATGTCTCGCGCCACGCCGACAGGTCGTTCGCGCGCAGCCGCGCGAGGTTCGCCTCGTGGCGCGCCTGCCGCTCGGCAAGGGGCATCGACAGCGCACGCTCGAGCGCCTCGGCCATTTGCGACAGGTCGTACGGATTGACGCGCAACGCGCCCGTCAGCTCGGCCGCGGCGCCCGCAAACTCGGACAGCACGAGCACGCCCGGATCGGCCGGGTCCTGCGACGCGACGTACTCCTTCGCGACGAGGTTCATCCCGTCGCGCAGCGGCGTCACGTAGCCGACCTGCGCCATCCGGAAGAACGCCATCAGCAGGTTGCGCTCGTACTTGCGGTTCAGGTACTGGATCGGCGTCCAGTCGAGCTGCGCGAAACGGCCGTTGATGCGCCCCGCCTCGCCTTCGAGCGTCTCGCGGATGTGCTGGTAGGTCTGCACGTCCGCGCGCGTCGGCGGCGCGATCTGCACGAGCGACACGCGCCCCTGCCAGCCCGGTGCGTTCGCGAGCATCCGCTCGAACGCCTGGAAGCGCTCGACGAGGCCCTTCGAGTAGTCGAGCCGGTCGACGCTCATCACGAGCTTGCGGCCGTCGAGCGCGTCGCGCAGCATCTTCACCGGCTTGCGCGCGCCGTATTGCACGGCGGCCTGCGCGATCGCATCCGGATGCACGCCGATCGGATACGCGGCGACCTTCACGACGCGCCCGTGCGCATGCAGCATCCCGTCTTCGCTCGACGTGCCGACCCCGCGCCGCTCGATGGTGTCGACGAACGCCTGCTTGTCGGCTTCGGTCTGGAAGCCCGCGACGTCATACGCGCACATGAACTTCACGAGCTCTTCGTGCGGCGGCACGATGCGCAGCATGTCGGGCGACGGAAACGGAATGTGCAGGAAGAAGCCGATCGGGTTCTTCACGCCGAGCTCGCGCAGGCAAGGCGCGAACGGCAGCAGGTGATAGTCGTGAACCCAGATCAGGTCGTCGGGACGCAGCAGCGCGGCGAGCTGTTTCGCGAGCGCGCCATTCACGCGCAGATAGCCCGCATATTCCTGGCGGTCGAAGCGTGCGAGATCGCCGCGATAGTGGAACACCGGCCACAGCGTCGCGTTCGAGAAACCGCGGTAGTACTGATCGTAGTCGCGCCGCGTCAGGCCGACCGTCGCATAGGTGACGTTGCCGTCGCACCGGATCGCGGGCTCGTCCGGCGCGCCGACGATCTCGCCGCTCCAGCCGAACCACATGCCGCCGGTTTCCCTCAGCGCGTCCATCACGCCTACCGCGAGGCCGCCAGCGCTCGGGCGCGTGTCCTCGCCGAGGCCGACACGGTTCGATACCACGATCAATCTGCTCATGCGGCTTCCCCTCCTCGATTCGAATGGCCGGCGCGCGGCGCACGCCTTGACGGGCGCGGCAGCTTCGGGGCCGCCGCGCAGCGGTTCACGCGTGAGAAATCTTGCGAAGCGCAATGGCGCAATGTGATGGCCAAATGCGGCGATGAAAAGCGACGACGAAATGTCACGAAGACGACGTCACGCGTCCTGCTCCAGGCCGAGGTCGCGTTGATACTCGAGTCCTTCCGGGCGGGCCCCGCCCTGGTTGTGATCGCCATCGGACGGCGCCGCGTCGGGCGCGCCGGCTGGCGGTGCGGATGGCGCATCCGTGCGCGGCCGCGGACGGCCGGCGCCCGCGTCGGGCGGCTGATGCGCTGGCCGTTTCGAACGGCGCATGGCTGGGTGTCTCATGCTGGGAGCGGCGCGTGGCCGTCGTAGAAACATTCCATAACAAACCAGTCTAGGCGCGTTCATGGTGCGTCAAAGTAACAATTACCTTCAATTTGTAACGTTTCGACCCCTCGTCAGCCATCTGCCAGACAATAGCGCCGCGCGCGCGCGAGCCCCGCCGGCCGGCGATTTGTCAAAGCTTTGCAGTTTTCCTATGACAATTGCGAAACAATGGCACGGCACGTGGGCGCGCGCATGCATCGCCGCTCACCCAGACAGGACTCGCACTCAGGGATGAACATTCGTTTCGAATCGCCGCGCCGGGCCATGCCGGCGCGCATCGCGCTGGCGGTGGCCGCCACGGCCGCGCTGCTGTCCGGCTGCAACTCGCTGTACAGCGAAGGCGCGACGGCCGGCGCCGGCATCGCGGGCGCCGCGATCGCGTCCAAGGTCACCAACAATGCGGCCGTCGCGACGGGCATCGGCCTCGGCGCGGTCGCCGGCGCACGCGCGGGTGTCCAGTACACGCAGCGCGTCGCGCACCGCTACTCGCAGCAGCAGATCGCCAGCGCGGCCGGACCGCTCGACATCGGCGGCGTCGCGCCATGGTCGACCAACCATTCGTTTCCGATCGAGGACGACGAGCGCGGCCGCGTGACGGTCAGCCGGATGATCAGCGTCGGCCCGCTCGACTGCAAGGAAATCGTGTTTTCCGTCGACACGCCGGCGAAACCCGATGCCGCCGCGCAATCGGCGTTCTACGTCGCCACCATCTGCCGCGACGGCCCGGTGTGGAAATGGGCGTCGGCCGAGCCGGCGACCGAGCGCTGGGGCGCGCTGCAATGAGCGTAGCGTTCCGTTTCGCGTGGCTCGGCGCGCTGTGCGCGGCCGGCGCCACGCTTTCCGGCTGCGGCTCGGTCGGCGCGGCGAGCGGCGCACTCGCGGGCGCGGCGACGGGCCTCGTGACCGCGAACCCGGCCGTCGGCATCGGGGTCGGCATCGCCGTGCAGGCCGCGACCGACGAGGCCGTGAACCGCTCGATGAAGCAGCTCCATCAGAACCAGCAGGATGCGATCGCGCAGGCGGTCGGCGGCCTCGCGGTCGGCGAAGCGAAGCCGTGGACGGTGAAGAACACGATTCCGCTCGACAACGGCGAAGGCGAAGTGCGCGTCACGCGCGCGTATTCGACGCCGCTCGCACTGTGCAAGGAATTCGCGTTTTCGGTGAAGGATGGCGCAAAGGCCGACTGGTATTTCGCGAGCGCGTGCCAGCAAGGGATGCACTGGAAGTGGGCCGCGGCCGAACCGGCCGTCGACCGCTGGGGCAACCTGCAGTGATGCCGCAGGCACGCCGCGCCCAATACGCCCGGTAGCGTCCGGCAGGCGCGGCGCTCGCCGCTGCCGGGCGGGCGGCCCGGCATGCCGATCAGGACTCGACGTCCTCGAGACTGAAGATCTCGGTCTGGTCGTTGTACGAGAAGATCTCGCCGTAACGGCCCCAGTCGATCACCGCGTCGAGCGTCTCCTCGGCGGCGCCGTCGGACAGCGAATCCTCCAGCTCCTGCTCGAAACGCACGCGCGGCGCGCGATGGCCCGGCCGTTCGTTCAGCACTTTCTTGATCCGCGCCGCGAGCGGCACGTGCTTCAGCAGGTGGTCCGCGAACATCAGCTTGCGCTCCTGCGTGCCGAACTCGGCAAACACCCGCCCCGGCGGCGTCAGGAACACGTCCCCTTCCCGCACGTCGGCGAAGCCGAGGTACTGCAGCACTTCGGCGATCGGGAACAGGTCGTCGACCTCGAGATGCAGCGTGCGCGCGATTTCCGGCATGTCCGCGCGGCCATGGTACGGCGGTGCGGCCAGCGTTTCGATCAGGCCGGCCATCAGGTTGGTCGACACCTGCGGCAGCCAGCTGCCGAGTTCGAGCCCCTTCTTCGTCGCCTCGCCGATCTGGCGCGCCGTCATCTTCGCGTAGATGTCGTCGACGAGCCGGCGGAACGCCGGGTCGAGACGGTTGCGCGGATGCTTGAACGGCACCTTGATCTCGGCGATCACGCGGCCCGGGTTCGACGACAGCACGAGGATCCGGTCGCACATGAACACCGCTTCCTCGATGTTGTGCGTGACGATCAGCACCGACTTGATCGGCATGCGGCCCTGCGTCCACAGGTCGAGCAGGTCGGTACGCAGCGTCTCGGCGGTCAGCACGTCGAGCGCCGAGAACGGCTCGTCCATCAGCAGGATCGTCGGATCGACGACGAGCGCACGCGCAAAGCCGACGCGCTGGCGCATGCCACCCGACAGCTCGCGCGGATATGCGTTCTCGAAGCCGTCGAGACCGATCAGGTCGATCGCCGCGAGCGCGCGTTCGCGCCGCTCGCGCGCGCCGACGCCGAGCGCCTCGAGGCCCGCTTCCACGTTCTGCAGCACGGTGAGCCACGGGAACAGCGCGAAGGTCTGGAACACCATCGCGACGCCTTCGGCCGGGCCGCGCAGCGGCTTGCCGAGATAGCTGACTTCGCCGCCCGTCGGTTCGATCAGGCCGGCGATGATCCGCAGCAGCGTCGACTTGCCGGAGCCGGAACGGCCGAGCAGCCCGACGATCTCGCCTTCGCGCAGCGACAGGTTCGCGCCGTCGAGCACGAGCAGCTCGCCCTGGTTCTTGTTGAACCCGCGGCTGACGTCGTCGACGCGCAGGATCTCGTCACCGAGGCGCGGTGGCATCGACGGCGTCTGGACGGGGGCGTTTACAGCATTCGGATTTTGCATCGCGTTTCGCTCTCAATCAGTCTCAGTCGAGCCGCAGCTTCGCTTCCGCGAACGCATACAGCGGGCGCCACAGCAGGCGGTTGAACAAGGTCACGAACAGGGACATCACCGCGATGCCCAGAATGATCTTCGGGAAATCGCCCGCGGCCGTCGTCTGGGCGATATAGGCGCCGAGGCCGTGCGCCTCGATCTTGGTGTCGCCCCACTGGACGAACTCCGACACGATGCTCGCGTTCCACGCGCCGCCCGACGCGGTGATCGCGCCCGTCACGTAATACGGGAAGATGCCCGGCAGGATCGCCTGGCGCCACCACTGCCAGCCGCGGATGCGGAAGTTCGTCGCCGCCTCGCGGTAGTCGTTCGGATAGGAGGTCGCGCCGGCAATCACGTTGAACAGGATATACCACTGCGTGCCGAGCACGATCAGCGGCGACAGCCAGATGTCGGCGTTCAGGTGGAAGCGCGCGATCACGATCACGAACACCGGGAACAGCAGGTTCGCCGGGAACGCGGCCAGGAACTGCGCGAGCGGCTGCACCTTTTCGGCGATCGACGGCCGCAGCCCGATCCACACGCCGATCGGCACCCAGATCACCGACGCGATCACGATCAGCAGCATCACGCGCAGCAGCGTGATGAGCCCGAGCACGAACACGTGGCCGACCTCGGCCATCGTCACGCCGGTCGCCACGAAGCTGATCACGCGCCAGACCACGTAGGCCGTGCCGAGCAGCACGAGGATCGCCCAGACGATGTCGGTCGCGAGCGACGCCTTCTTCTCGACGCGCGGCAGCGAGAAGCGCACCTTGCCGGACAGCGGCAGGCGGAACGGGATGCGCGCGGCCTTCGCGAAGAACCAGCCGGCCGGCACGAGCAGCTTGTGGATCAGCCGCGTGCGGCGCACGAGGTCGAGCAGCCACGACTCGGGCGCGTTGCCGGAGCTCGTGGTTTCCATCCGGAACTTGTCGGCCCACGCGACGAGCGGTCGGAACAGCAGCTGGTCGTAAGCCAGGATCACGACCGTCATCGCGAGGATCACCCAGCCGATCGCGCCGAGGTTCTTGTCCGAGATCGCCTGCGCGAGATACGCGCCGATCCCCGGCAGAGTGATCGTGTTGTTGCCGACCGTGATCGCCTCGGACGCGACGACGAAGAACCAGCCGCCCGACATCGACATCATCATGTTCCAGATCAGGCCCGGCATCGAGAACGGCACTTCGAGCTTCCAGAAGCGCTGCCACGCCGTCAGGTGGAAGCCGCGCGACACTTCGTCCAGATCGCGCGGCACTGTGCGCAGCGACTGGTAGAAGCTGAACGTCATGTTCCACGCCTGGCTCGTGAAGATCGCGAAGATCGCGGCCAGTTCGGCGCCGAGCACGCGGCTCGGGAACAGCGCGAGGAAGAACGTGACCGTAAACGAGATGTAGCCGAGCACCGGCACCGACTGCAGGATGTCGAGGATCGGCACGAGCACCATGCCGGCCCGGCGGCTCTTCGCGGCGAGCGTGCCGTACACGAGCGTGAAGACGAGCGACGCGACCATCGCGGCGAGCATCCGCAGCGTCGTGCGCAGCGCGTATTCGGGCAGGTTCGACGGATCGAGCGAGATCTTCTGCGTCTTGAGGGTCGCGATCGGCGCCAGCGTTTCATGGAAGCCGACGACCGCCATCGCGATCAGGCAGATGATCAGCGGAAAGGCGATGAAGTCCCACCGGTTCGGCAGGACGCGCCATGCGGATGCATTGGCGATCCTGTTCGGATCGAATCCGATATCCATCAGGCGCTCTCCCCGGTAAGGCCGATCGAATCGAAGTAATTGACCGGCAGACGATGTTGAATCATGGCAAAGCGCACGGGCGCGGTAATTCGTTTTGACTCGCGATGCAAGGCGGACGCAACGCGCCGCACGTGCTCACTGCACCACCGCGCGCGGATCCCGGCCGAGTCGTTCCGCAAACGGCACGACACTACTACAACCTCTGTTTCAGGCACAACCTTCCGGGGCGAAACGGTGGATTCCGGCCGCTGCCGCGGAAAAACGGGCCCGGAACGGGCGGGCGGCAGACGGATCGGCGCAGGATGGCGCGGCTCGCAGTCGTCCGGCCGGCGCGCTGGCCCGAATTATGCCGTGATCCGGCCCGGTCGGGAACCCGCCTGCAGCGCGCGGCGCGAAACCGTGTGCGGCATCAGGAGTCGGACCCGGCGAAGCAGGTATGATCAGGGCTAGGGTCTGTTTGCCTATGGAACGTGCATGCGAATGCCCGAAATCGCCCGCATGGCAAGGAGCGAGGAGCGCCGTTTGGCCGAGCCAAACAAGCGACGAGCGACGCCGTCATGCGGGCGATTTCGGGCATTCCCGTGGAATGGTTTTTTTAAATTTGGGGTTGCCACGAGAACGGCCGCTCGCCGCGTTGCGCTCCTTGGCGATACGTCCAGTATTCGCGGCGTCGCGCGCCTCGCGAGCGGCCGTTCTCGTGGCAACGCATGCACGTTCCATAGGTAAACAGACCCTGGCCCCTACGGGGATTGTCCGACGAGTTCGACGAGCGGGAGGAATGGGAATGGCGGGAAACTTGGTGATCGTGTGCCGCGATCAGGATGCCGATGCGTTCTATGATCTGATGCAGGAATACGGTTCGTTCCAGACGCGGCTGTCGTCGACGGCGTGGTACCTGAACATGAACATCGTGCCGGAGTCGCTGCAGGAAGAGATCCTCGAGCGCCTCGGCCGATATACGACCGTCTATATCTTCGAGGCCACCAGCGTGACCTACAACACGATCGACAGCAACGCGGCCGAGACGCTCGGCACGCTGTTCGGCGAATGACGCGGCATGGCGCGCCGCGCAGCCGCGCGGGCGCCATGCATGCCGCTCACGCGGCCTGGGCGTGCGTCTCGTGCTTCGGCACCACGTCGAACGGGAACGTCATCATGACGCGCAGGCCCCCTTCCGGCCGGTTGCCGATCTCGCACGTCCCGCCCAGCCGCAGCACCAGCCGCTCGACGATCGCAAGCCCGAGGCCGCTGTGCCCGTTGCCGCCGCGCGCAGGGTCGAGGCGGACGAACGGCCGGGTCGCGGCCGCGAGGTCGCGCGGCGCGATGCCGCCGCCATGGTCGCTGACCGACAGCACGTAGCCGGCCGCGCTGCGCTCGGTTTCGACGATCACCGGCGGCGCGCCGTACGCGTGCGCGTTGTCGAGCAGATTCGACAGGATCCGGTCGAGCGTCGCGGTCGGCAGCAGGAAGCCCGGATCCGCGGCGAGCCGGGTCTCGACGGTCGGCGCGTTCGGCGCGACCGCGCGGTAAGTGCGCGCGATCCGCTCGCAGGCCTGGTCGACCGGCACGGGCTCGCTGCGGTCGCTGCCGCCGTGCGCGAACACGAGGAACTGGTCGACGATGTGCGACATCGAGTCGACGTCGCGCACGACGCCGTCCCGCAGCCGCGCATCGTCCATCATCTCGGCGCGCAGGCGCATCCGCGCAAGCGGCGTGCGCAGGTCGTGCGCGACGCCCGCCAGCATCACCGCGCGATCGTTCTCCGCGCGCGACACCTGCTCCACCATCTGGTTGAAACCCTGCGTGAGCTGGCGCAGCTCGCGCGGCCCGCGCTCGCGCAGCGGCGGCACCGGCTGGCCGCGGCCGAAGCGGGCGACCGCGCGCGCCAGCGAACGCAGCGGCTGTTGCAGTTGCCAGGCCGCGAACAACGCGGCGATCACGCCGGCCGAGAAGATCGTGCCCAGCCAGAGCAGCATCCGGTCCAGCGAGCGCGGCGGCCGCAGCGGCTGCACGGGCACGACGATCCAGTTCGCGTCGGCCGGCTCCTTGACCCACAGCACCGGCGGATGGCCCGGCGCGCCGATCTCGACCTGCGTGCCGGGCGGCATCCGCTCGCTCACGTCATCGCGGAACCGCTTCAGCGGCGCCGGCAGGCTGCCGCCGGCATGCGGCGGCACGTCGGCGCTGCCGGGCGGGACGAGCCGCACGCGCGACGGCAGCGGCTGGTCCGGCGTACGCGCGACGTGCTGGCGCACCGCATCGACGAGGAACGCGGCTTCCTCGACCGCATAGCGCGTCTGCATCTGGTTGCGCTCGAGCCGGATCGCGAAATACCACGCGAAATGCGACAGCAGCAGGACCCCGACGACGAGCAGCGACAGCCGGCCGAACAGCGAATCAATGGGTTTGCGCATGGGCCTCGCCGTCGGGCACGAACACGTAGCCGCGCCCGCGCACCGTCTGGATGAAGCGCGGCGTCGACGGATCCGTTTCGAGGATGCGCCGCAGGCGCCAGACCTGCACGTCGATGCCGCGGTCGGTGCCGTCGTATTCGGGTCCGTGCAGCAGTTCGAGCAGCCGCTCGCGCGTGAGCGTGCGCAGCGCGTTGTTCACGAAGATCTTCAGCAGCGCGAATTCGCTGCTCGACAGCGTCGCCGGCTTGCCGTCCACCGACAGCGTGCGCGCCTGGAAGTCGAGCACGAAGCGGCCGAACGCGTAAGGCTCGCGCTGCTCGGGCGCCGCGGCCGACGGCGTCGCGCGGCGGCGGCGCAGCACGGCCTGCACGCGCGCGAGCAGCTCGCGCGGGTTGAACGGCTTGCCGAGGTAGTCGTCCGCGCCGAGCTCGAGCCCGACGATGCGATCGACGTCGTCGGCACGCGCGGTCAGCATGATCACGGGGATGTCGTCGCCCGCCGCGCGCAGCTGGCGCAGCGCGGTGAGGCCGTCCACGCCCGGCATCATCAGGTCCAGCACGATCAGGTCGGGGCGCTCGCGCTCGAGGCGCTTCTCGAGCGTCGCCGCGTCGTGCAGCACGGAAACCTCCATGCCTTGGCGCACGAGGTAGTCGCGCAGCAGGTCGCGGAGTTCTTGGTCGTCGTCGACGATGAGGATCTGGGTAGTCATGGCTCGGAGTTTACCGCGCGAGGGCGGCTGCTAAAAACGATACAAAGGGACGAAAGGGTTACTGCGGGTTACCGCGCAAGGGAACTGTAATGCCTGGTAATTCCGCCGCCGGCCCGCGTAACACCGGCCGGGACGCGCGTCGCTAACCTGCGTCTTACCGGATGCGGCAACGGGCGCCCCCCTTTCCCGCCGTCGCATCGCCGGATCCTTTGGTTACAGGAGTTTCTGAAATGTATAAGAAGACGTCCCGAGTGGCCATTGCGGCCGCCACTGTGCTCGCTCTCGCATTCGGCGCCGCGCATGCGGCCCCGCCGGCCGACGCGCCGCCGCCGGGCGGCCCCGGCATGCACCACATGCACGAAGGCGGCCCGTTCGGCGCGATCATGCGCCTGCACGACCAGCTGAAGCTCACCGCCGCGCAGGAGCAGCAGTGGCAGACCGCGGTCAACACGATGAAGCAGAACCACGAAGCGATGCGCAAGAGCCATGAGCAGATGCGCGCGCAGTTCAAGGCGCAGCAGAACCAGCCGATCCTCGACCTGAACGCGATGAACGCCGCGCGCCAGCAGGCCGAGCAACAGAATGCGCAACTGCGCGAGCAGACGTCGGCCGCGTGGCTCGCGTTCTACAACGGCCTGAACGACCAGCAGAAGACGACGGTCAGCACCGCGATCAAGCAGCAATACGCGCGGATGGAGCAGCGCCACGAGAAGATGAAGGAGCGCTGGGAACAGCACCGTCAGGACGGCAAGGCCGCGTCGGCGCCGGCGCAGTAATCCGGACGGTCGCCGCGCCCGGCCCGCGCGGCGGCCCGGCGGACGCCTGCGAGCGGGCCGCGTCCGCCCCTCCTCCTCGCCCGTTCAGGCGAGATCGAACATCAGCACCTCCGCATCCCGGCCGCGCGTGAACGCGACCGATTCCCCCCGCCGATCCGCGCGCCGTCGCCGGCCTCGAGCGGTTCGCCGTTGACGTCCACCGCGCCGCGCGCCACATGGACGTAAGCCCGGCGCCGGCCGGCACGCCGACCGCCGCTGCTTCGCCGCCGTCGATCCGTCCCGCATAGATCCGCGCAGCCGCGCGCATCGACACCGAACCGCCGCGCCCGTCCGGCGATGCGACGAGCCGCAACCGGCCGCGCTTCTCTTCCGCCCCGAATTGCTGGTGCGCGTCATCACGATAGTCACCGAACGAGAAGCTGTAATGCGACTCGAGCCAGCCGCGATGGGTGTAGCCGCAACCGGCCGCACGGCTAATTTCGAACACGCGGCGCTCCGCGAGGGTTTTCCCGAGTGCCGCCAATGCAGGGATTCGCGGATGCCGCAACAATCCGCGCACACGCACCGAATCGTTGCACCCATGAGCCCAATTCGCGCAATACTCGTTGCGACTACAGCGATTGCCGCAACAGCCCGAGCGATTCGGGTCGGCCGGCGTCGTCCGGCACCAACGGATGTGCCGGTGCGCGCGCTTCTGCGCTGTCCGGGGATCGCGTTCGGGTAAAATACCGCGCTTTTGGCGCCCGCCTGTCCGGCGGTTGCCGCCGCCCGGACGCCGAACGACGATTTTTGGCTATCTAGAATACGGCGCGGTGCCCGGCCCATGAGGCCGCGCACGCCGCCCCGGCAATTCAGCAACAGAAGGATGGAAATGAAGAAGGCCGCCCTGTGCGCCGCCCTCGCCCTCGTGGCGGGCAGCGCCTTCGCGAAGGAGTGGAAGACCGTGCGGATCGGCGTCGATGCCAGCTACCCGCCGTTCGAGTTGACCGCGCCGAGCGGCGAGATCGTCGGTTTCGACGTCGATCTCACGAAGGAAATCTGCAAGCGGATCAACGTCAAATGCGTGTGGGTGGCGCAGGATCTCGACGGGATCATCCCGGCGCTGAAGGCGAAGAAATACGACGTGATCGTGTCGTCGCTGACCGTGACGGACAAGCGCCGCGAACAGATCGACTTCTCCGACAAGGTGTACGACGCGCCGGCGCGAATGATCGCGAAGACGGGTTCGCCGCTGCTGCCTACCGTCGCGTCGCTGAAGGGCAAGCACGTGGGCGTCGAGCAGGGTTCGACGCAGGAGACCTACGCGAAGGCGTACTGGGAGCCGCAGGGCGTGACGGTCATTCCGTACCAGAACCAGGACCAGGTCTACGCCGATCTCGGCTCGGGCCGTCTCGACGCGACGCTGCAGGACGAGCTGCAGGCCGACTACGGCTTCCTGCGCACGCCGCGCGGCAAGGGCTTCGCGTTCGCGGGGCCGGAAGTGAAGGATCCGAAGACGATCGGCGACGGCACCGCGATCGGCCTGCGCAAGGAAGATACCGACCTGAAGCTCAAGATCAACAAGGCGCTGGCCGACATGCACAAGGACGGCACGTACGACCGGCTGTCGCACAAGTATTTCGCGTTCAGCGTCTATTCGGCCCACTGAGCGGCCCGCTGAGATCCGGACGCGGGGCTTGCCCCGCGTCCGCGCAGTACAGGCAGTCAAACCACGCGCCGCCCGCACCCTCGCCCGCCGCCCCCGCGGCTGGCGGGCCCGGCGCCCTCGCCGGGGCGGACGGTCATGATACGCACGGGGCGTTCCGCGCAGCATGCGGGGCGCGTCTTTCGCGGCGCACCCGGTGCGCCGTCAAGGACCACATATGTTTCTTCAAGGTTACGGCCCGCTGATCCTCGCAGGCACCTGGCAAACCGTCAAACTGGCGGTGCTTTCGCTCGCGCTGTCGTTCCTGCTGGGCCTCCTCGGCGCGGCCGCGAAGCTGTCGCGCAACCGCTTCACGCACGGCGCAGGCACCGTCTACACGACGCTGATCCGCGGCGTGCCGGACCTCGTGCTGATGCTGCTGCTGTTCTACAGCCTGCAGATCTGGCTGAACCAGCTGACCGACCTCGCGGGCTGGGACCAGATCGACATCGATCCGTTCCTCGCCGGCGTGCTCGTGCTCGGCTTCATCTACGGCGCGTACTTCACCGAGACGTTCCGCGGCGCGTTCCTGTCGGTGCCGCGCGGCCAGCTCGAAGCCGGCAGCGCGTACGGGATGTCGAACTGGCAGGTGTTCGCCCGGATCATGTTCCCGCAGATGATGCGCTTCGCGCTGCCGGGCATCGGCAACAACTGGCAGGTGCTCGTGAAGTCCACGGCGCTCGTGTCGATCATCGGCCTCGCGGATGTCGTGAAGGCGTCGCAGGACGCCGGCAAGGGCACGCTGCGGTTCTTCTTCTTTACGCTGATCGCGGGGGCGATCTACCTGGCCATCACGACGATCTCGAACTTCGTGCTGATGTGGCTTGAAAAGCGCTACTCGACCGGCGTCCGCAAGGCAGACCTATGATCGAACTCATCCAAGAATACTGGCGCAACTATCTCTTCACCGACGGCTACCGCACTACCGGCGTCGCGATCACGCTGTGGCTGCTCGTCGTGTCGATCGGGCTCGGCTTCTGCCTGTCCGTGCCGCTCGCGGTTGCGCGCGTGTCGAAGAAGAAATGGCTGTCGAGCGCGGTATGGCTCTACACGTACGTGTTCCGCGGCACGCCGCTCTACGTGCAGCTGCTGCTGTGCTACACGGGTCTCTACAGCCTGCAGGCCGTGCGCGGCACGCCGATGCTCGACGCGTTCTTCCGCGAAGGGATGAACTGCACGCTGCTCGCGTTCACGCTGAACACCTGCGCATACACGACCGAGATCTTCGCGGGCGCGATCAAGGCGACGTCGTACGGCGAGATCGAGGCCGCGCGCGCGTACGGGATGTCGACCTTCACGATGTACCGCCGCGTGATCCTGCCGTCGGCGCTGCGCCGCGCGCTGCCGCTGTACAGCAACGAGGTGATCCTGATGCTGCACGCGACGACGGTCGCGTTCACGGCGACGGTACCGGACATCCTGAAGATCGCCCGCGACGTCAACTCGGCGACCTACATGTCGTTCCACGCATTCGGCATCGCCGCGCTGCTCTATCTCATGATCTCGTTCACGCTCGTGTGGCTGTTCCGCCAGGCCGAGCGCCGCTGGCTCGCGTATCTGCGCCCGCAGGGCAAGTAAGTTTCCGCAGGACTATTGATGAACTCCCAGACTCAAAAGCTTTTCGTCGACGATCTTCACAAGCGTTACGGCAGCAATGAAGTGCTCAAGGGCGTGTCGCTGAAGGCGAACGCGGGCGACGTGATCAGCGTGATCGGCTCGTCCGGCTCCGGCAAGAGCACGATGCTCCGCTGCATCAACTTCCTCGAGCAGCCGAACGCGGGCCGCATCGTCGTCGACGGCGAGGAAGTGCGCACCACCCCCGACAAGACGGGCGCGCTGCGCGCCAGCGAGCCGAAGCAGCTGCAGCGCGTGCGCACGAAGCTCTCGATGGTCTTCCAGCACTTCAATCTGTGGTCGCACATGAACGTGCTCGAAAACGTGATCGAAGCACCCGTCAACGTGCTGAAGCTGGGCAAGCGCGAAGCCGAGGAGCGTGCGCGCGAGTACCTGGAGAAGGTCGGGCTGCCGCCGCGCGTCGAGAAGCAGTACCCGTCGCACCTGTCGGGCGGCCAGCAGCAGCGCGTGGCGATCGCGCGCGCGCTCGCGATGCACCCGGACGTGATGCTGTTCGACGAGCCGACATCCGCGCTGGACCCGGAGCTCGTCGGCGAAGTGCTGAAGGTGATGCAGAAGCTCGCCGAGGAAGGCCGCACGATGATCGTCGTCACGCACGAGATGGGGTTTGCGCGCAACGTGTCGAACCACGTGATGTTCCTGCACCAGGGCCGCGTCGAGGAAGAAGGCGTGCCGGCCGACGTGTTCGCGAATCCGAAGAGCGAACGGCTGCGGCAGTTCCTGTCGGGCAGCCTCAAGTAATCAGCCTCGGCGGGACACCCCCGCCCCGTCGCGCCGCCGGGCGCCTCGCGGTTCGCCGTGCGGCGCCCGTTTGCGTTTACGCGCGCCGGCTGCATCGCGCGTGCGCGCCGTCGCCCGGACATGCCGGCCGCCCGTCGAACCCATCGCGCGCCCGTTATTACGAAATCCTTACCAACGCCAGCGTTTTGCGCTTACGCGACGTCGTTTCCAGCGTCAATAGTGGCAATCCTTGACGCAACTTCCCGCAAACCGTGTCTCCCTTGCCAGTCAAGGCTTTGACGGCATTCCGGCCGGTCGCGGCGCGTGGTTGCGCGCCGTGTTGCATGGCAATTTGGCGACACGTGTTAGTCAAACAACGATTTCCATCGCCACAAAATTGTATTTTTGCTAAATTAGTAACCAAAGTAGCAAAACGAAGTTCATGAAATGTAGTTTGGCTTCATGACACAACAAGGAGACCCCGCTGGCCAACCCGGCTTCGCGGGCCCGCTCAACGGCAATCCCGTCCGCTTGCCCGCGTGCTGCGCCTACCGGCTTCGCGCGAGGGTCTCCCTGGTTATCCCGCTTTTGTCCGGCGCTCGGGCGCCGGACATCTCGTGCAGTACTGGGTTGACTTTTTGACAGGGTATGGAGGAGATGATGAAGAAAGCTTTGGTCGCCGCAGCGCTGATGGCTGCTGGAGTCGCCGCGCACGCGCAAAGCAGCGTCACGCTGTACGGCCGCCTGGACGCCGGCATCGAGTACTTGAACGGGATGCAGAACGGCGCCCGCTGGCGCGCGGAAAGCGGCGACTGGGGCACGAGCCTGTGGGGCTTGAAAGGTGCCGAAGACATCGGCGCCGGCAACAAGGTGGTCTTCCAGCTCGAAGGCAGCTTCGACACGATGAGCGGCGCAGGCCCGGGCGGCGGCAGCCTGTGGAATCGCTGGGCGACGGTCGGCATTGCGAACGACACGTACGGTACCCTGCTGCTCGGCCGTGAACTCGCGATCGCGAACGGCGTGTGGGACTTCGACCCGCTCGGTCAGACGGCGTGGTCGAGCGCATCGCTGGTGCGCGGCCGCAACTGGAACAAGACGAGCAACAACATTTCGTACCAGTCGCCGAAGCTCTACGGCTTCGACTTCTACGGCCAGTACGCGCTGTCGAACGCGACGAACTGGAACGGCAACGGCACGACCAGCCAGGGCCGCAGCGTCGGTGGTCAGCTGACCTACACGACGTCGCTGTTCCAGGTGCGCGGCATTTACGACGAAGCGCGCGACCCGGCCAACGGCAAGCTCGACGACGTGTTCAACTACTCGCGCGAGTACTTCGCCGGCGTGAACGTGTTCCTCGGCCAGTTCAAGTTGCAGGCGGCCTACCAGACGTCGCACGCTGACGGTGGCCCGGCGATCAACAACGGCATCACGTCGACGCAGCAAGTGTGGGGCGGCGTGACGTGGCAGGCCACGCCGGCGGCGGCGCTGATCGCGGCGGTCTACCACGTGAACGCGAACCACGGCGGCGGCAACGCGAACATCTACACGCTCGGCGGCACGTACAACCTGTCGAAGCGCACGCTGCTCGACTTCCAGGTCGCGACGGTCCGCAACAGCAAGACGGCCAACTTCGGCCTGAACGCGAACGGCGCAGGCACCGACGTGTCGACCGGCAACCCGCACCAGGGCGGCAGCCAGACCGGCGTCTACGCCGGCATCCAGCACCTGTTCTGATCCGGGCACACCTCAAGGAATCGATTCAAGACGTTTTTCCACGCTGCTGCGAGAGGCGCGTATCGGTGCGGTACCCGACAGGGTATCGCACCGTTTTTTATTTGGGACGGGCGACAGGGATTGACCGCCGGCAGCCGAGCCGTCGGCGCTGGCGAAAGGCCGGTCCTGGCTTCTTCGTGCGCACCGACATCGCCGGTGCGCCCGTTCCGGCATGCGGCGTCAGACGGCCGCTTCGTTCTCCTCGCCGGTGCGGATGCGGATCACGCGCTCGACGTCCGACACGAAGATCTTGCCGTCGCCGATCTTGCCCGTGCGCGCGGCGCCGATCACCGCATCGATCACCTGGTCGACCTGGTCTTGCGCGACGACCACCTCGATCTTCATCTTCGGCAGGAAATCGACGACGTACTCCGCGCCGCGATACAGCTCGGTGTGCCCTTTCTGGCGGCCGAAGCCCTTCACCTCGGTCACGGTCAGGCCCGTCAGGCCGACTTCGGCGAGCGCTTCGCGGACTTCGTCCAGCTTGAACGGCTTGATGATGGCGGTGATGCGTTTCATGATGGTTGTCCCTCAGTGCTCGTTTGGATGAACAGACGTGGCCCCGATTCTACGCCGCGCGCGGCTCAATCGAGGCTTTCGGTAAAACGCGACGTGATCGGGTAGCGCCAGTCGCGGCCGAACGCGCGATGCGTGACGCGGATCCCGATCGGCGCCTGGCGCCGCTTGTACTCGTTGATCTTGATGAGCCGGGTGACGCGCTTCACGTCGGCCTCGGCATAACCGGCCGCGACGATCTCGGCGAGCGGGCGATCCTCTTCCATGTACATCCGCATGATCGCGTCGAGCACGTCATACGGCGGCAGGCTGTCCTGGTCGGTCTGGTTCTCGCGCAGTTCCGCGGACGGCGCGCGCGTCAGGATCCGCTCCGGGATGATGTCGCGCTTGCCGTATTCGGCGGCCGCGTTGCGATAGTGGCACAGCCGGTAGACGAGCGTCTTCGCGATGTCCTTGATCACCGCGAAGCCGCCCGCCATGTCGCCGTACAGCGTGCAGTAGCCGACCGCCATCTCGCTCTTGTTGCCGGTCGTCAGCACGATCGAGCCGAACTTGTTCGACAGCGCCATCAACAGCGTGCCGCGGATACGCGCCTGGATGTTCTCCTCGGTCGCGTCCTCCGCGCGGCCCGCGAATTCGCTCGCGAGCGACGCGCGGAACGCGTCGAACATCGGCGCGATCGCGATTTCGTCGTAGCGCACGCCGACGCGCCGCGCCATGTCGGCCGCGTCGGTCGTCGAGATGTCGGCCGTGAAGCGCGACGGCATCATCACCGCGCGCACGCGCTCGTGCCCGAGCGCGTCGCACGCGATCGCGAGCACCAGCGCGGAATCGACGCCGCCCGACAGGCCGATGATCGCGCCGGGGAAGCCGTTCTTGCCGATGTAGTCGCGCACGCCCATCACGAGTGCGCGGTACACCTGCGCCTCGAGCGGCAGTTCGGGCGAGATCGCCGCGGGCAGCGGCCGCGCGCCGTCGAACTCGACGATCGCGTGCCCTTCCTCGAACTGCGGCATCTTCGCGACCAGCGCGCCCGCCGCGTCGAGCACGAACGAGCCGCCGTCGAACACCAGCTCGTCCTGCGCGCCGACGAGGTTCACGTACACCATCGGCAGCCCCGTCTCGCGGATGCGCGCGCGCAGGATGTCCATGCGCACCGCTTCCTTGTTCATGTGATACGGGGAGCCGTTCGGGATCAGCAGCACCTGCGCGCCGGCCGCCTTCGCGATCTGCGCGGCCGACGCGTGCCATGCGTCCTCGCAGATCATCACGCCGTACTTCACGCCGTTCAGCTCGAACACGAGCGGCTCGGCGTCCGTCGCGAAATAGCGCTTCTCGTCGAACACCTCGGCGTTCGGCAGATCCTGCTTGCGGTAGGTGCCGACGATCGCGCCGCCGACGATCAGCGACACCGCGTTGTAGGTATCCGATGGCGGCACGCCGCGCTCGATCGGACGGTTTGCATTACCATCGACGCCTGACGGGCCAGCGTCGCCCGCCGTTCCTTCGCCGGTAGCACGCAGCGGATGGCCGACCAGCACCGCGAGCCCGTCGAACGCCTTCAGCTCGGCCGCGAGCGTGTCGAGCGCCGCCGCCGACGCCGCGTAGAACGCGGGCCGCAGCAGCAGGTCCTCCGGCGGATAGCCGGACAGCGCGAGTTCGGGCGCGATCATCAGCTGCGCACCATCGTTGTGCGCGGCGCGCGCAGCGGCGACGATCCGCGCGACGTTGCCGGCGAAATCGCCGACGGTGACGTTGATTTGAGCGAGAGCGATACGGGTCTTCATGACGGGATCGGCGCTGCCCGGCGGCGCGCCATGAACGGCTGACGAAATCGTCCCGGGGGCGAGCCGCGACTTGCGGCGCGCGTCCGGCGACATCCAACGGTACGCATTCAAACGGTTGACACGGTTGAAACACGAACGCATCGATTATCGCACGGGCATCCTGTCGTCCCCGGCCGAGGTGCCCGCCGACGAATGGAACGCGCTGCTCGCCCTCGACGCGCGCCCGACGCCGTTCCTGCGCCACGAATTCCTCGACGCGCTGCACGTCGCGCGCTGCGCGGTGGACGCGACCGGCTGGTCGCCGCGCTTCGTCACGCTGACCGACGAACGCACGGGCCGGCTCGCGGCCGCCGCGCCCGTCTACCTGAAGAGCCATTCGTACGGCGAATACGTGTTCGACTGGGCGTGGGCGGACGCGTACCAGCGCAACGGCGTGCCCTATTACCCGAAGCTGCTGTGCGCGGTGCCGTTCACGCCCGTGCAGGGCACCCGCGTGCTCGCGGCCGACGACGACGCGCGCCGCCGTCTCGCGGCAACGCTGCTCGCGCTGGCCGAGCAGAGCGACGTGTCGTCGCTGCACGTGCTGTTCCCGACCGAAGCCGAAGCGCAGCTGTTCGACTCGATGGGGATGATGCTGCGCCAGGGCGTGCAGTTCCACTGGGTCAACGACGGCTATCGCCACTTCGACGATTTTCTCGGCACGCTCGAGCAGAAGAAGCGCAAGAACATCCGCGCCGAACGGCGCAAGGTACACGACGCCGGCGTGACGTTCCGGCGCCTCACCGGCGATGCGATCGGCGATGCCGACTGGCGCTTCTTCTCGCGCTGCTACCGGCAGACCTATCGCGACCACTATTCGAGCCCGTACCTGAACCTCGACTTCTTCCGCACGATCGGCGCGACGATGCCGGAGAACCTGCTGCTCGTGATCGCGGAAGCCGACGGCAAGCCGATCGCGAGCGCGCTCGCGGTCTACCAGCGCGACGCGAGCGGCGGCGGCACGCTGTACGGCCGCTACTGGGGCGCGGTCGAGCACGTGCCGTGCCTGCATTTCGAAACCGCGTACTACCAGCTGCTCGAGTTCTGCATTGACGCGGGGCTCGATACGTTCGAAGGCGGCGCGCAGGGCGAGCACAAGCTCGCGCGCGGCTTCCTGCCGACCGTCACGCATTCCGCGCACTGGCTCGCGCATCCGGCGTTTTCGGACGCGGTGTCGCGCTTTCTCGAACGCGAGACGGACCACATCCATTCGTACGTCGACGAACTGCGCGACCACAATCCGTTCAAGCGCGGCGGAGATTAGCGCGGGACGCCTGCGTTTTCTGAGACACTGGCGGCTTCGCCGCATTTCGCCGCATTCCGCCACCCTGTCATGTCCTGGTTCCTGTATCTGATCGAATGCGCCGACGGCAGCGTGTACACCGGCATCACGACCGATGTGGCCGCGCGCTTCGACGAACACGCGGCCGGCAAGGGCGCGCGCTACACGCGCTCGCGCAAGCCGCGCGCCGTGCTCGCGTCGTTCCCGCTTGCCGACCGGTCGAGCGCGTTGCGCGCCGAATACCGGGTCAAGCAGTTGACGGCTGCGCAAAAGCGCGAGCTGGCGGCGGGCAAGCGGACGCTCGAATCCGTGTTGCCGGTCGTCGCGGCAATCGACGCGAACACGGGTGAAAGCGGCGAGGAATCGTCATCGGGCAAGTCGCGCAAGCGGGCGAAGCCAGCCACCGGCGCTGCAGCCGACGACGCCGATTCGAATGCCGCCGTGCGCAAACGCGGGCGCGCCGCGGCAAAGACATCAACACCCCGCGCAGGCTCGGCAGCCAAGGCCACGTCGGCACAGCGCCCGACGTCGAAGAAACAGGCGTCGGCCACCGGCGCGACGCCCGACGCGGCGAAGCCGCGCATCAAGGCGCCAACGACCGGACGCACCGCCGCCAGGAAGTCGAAGGCGCCCCCCAACCCGGCTGCGAAGTCCCGCTCCACGGGCCGCGCTGCATCCGCATCCGCGCCGAAGAAAACGGCCCGCGCAAAACAGAACCGCGCGGCCTCCTGACGAGGCACGCGCGGTTTCTGCACACCGTACGAACCGGCCGTCACGGCCGGCGCGCTGCTTACTTCTTGTAGTTCGCAGCGCCGTCGGTGATTTCCTTGTGCGCTGCGTCGATGCCGGCCCAGCCTTCGACCTTCACCCACTTGCCCTTCTCGAGCGCCTTGTACTGTTCGAAGAAGTGCTTGATCTGGTCCTTCAGGTACTCGGGCACGTCGTCGATCGACTTCAGGTTTGCCGTCATCGGGCAGACCTTGTCGTGCGGCACCGCGACCAGCTTCGCGTCGACGCCCGACTCGTCGGTCATCTGCAGCATGCCGAGCGCGCGCGAACGCACGATCGAGCCGGCCAGCAGCGGGAACGGCGTAATCACCAGCACGTCGACCGGATCGCCGTCGCCCGACAGCGTCTGCGGGATGTAGCCGTAGTTCACCGGGTAGCGCATGCCCGTGCCGATGAAGCGGTCGACGACGAGGAGGCCCAGCTCCTTGTCCGCTTCGTACTTCACCGGATCGCTTTGCGCGGGAATCTCGATGATGACGTTGAAATCTTGCGGCAAGTCCTTGCCGGCCGGAACATGGTTGAAGCTCATGTGCGTTCTCTGTTGGTCGAAGGGAATTCGGGACAGGGCACGCCGACGCGGAGGCACCGCCGCCGGCATGTCCGGAAAGAATGCGCCATTATAGCCAATCGACCGATGGCGTCCGGATGACGAACGGCGCGATAATCGCGCTGAGCGTCCGGCCATCGAACAACAAGCAGCATTGCATGGGACCGGAGTCAGCGCTGAAGCGCCAACGCCGGTCGACCGCGAAGCATGAGACCGGAGCGAGTGCTGAAGCGCCAACTCCGATCGACCGCGAAGCATGGGATCGGAGTAAGCGCTGAAGCGCTAACTCCGATCGACAGGAGCAGGCATGGAAGAGGCAAAGCATTTCATCGCGGGTGAATGGACGTTGCCCGCGCAGCTGGAGACGATCCCGGTCGTCGATCCGTCCGACGGCCAGCCGTTCGCGGCGATCGCGCGCGGCTCCGCCGCCGACATCGAGCGCGCGGTCGCCGCGGCCCGCGACGCGTTCTCGGGCGCGTGGGGCGCGGCGAGCGCCGCCGAGCGCGGCCGGGTGCTGCAGCGGCTGTCGGCGCTCGTCACGGCCCATATCGAGGAACTCGCCGTCATCGAGGCGCGCGACACGGGCAAGCCGCTGAAGCAGGCGCGCGCCGACGCGGCCGCGCTCGCGCGCTACTTCGAGTTCTACGCGGGCGCCGCCGACAAGCTGCACGGCGAAACCCTCCCCTACCAGGCGGGCTACATGGTGCTGACGGTGCGCGAGCCGCACGGCGTCACCGGCCACATCGTCCCGTGGAACTACCCGATGCAGATCTTCGGGCGCAGCGTCGGCGCGGCGCTCGCGGCCGGCAACGCGTGCGTCGTCAAGCCGGCCGAGGACGCGTGCCTGTCCGTGCTGCGCGTTGCCGCGCTGGCCGCCGACGCAGGGCTGCCGGCGGGCGCGCTGAACATCGTCACCGGCTACGGCCATGAGGCGGGCGCGGCGCTCGCCCGCCATCCGGGCATCGACCACATCTCGTTTACGGGCTCGCCCGCGACCGGCAAGCTCGTCGCGCAGATGGCCGCCGAGAATCACGTGCCCGTCACGCTCGAACTCGGCGGCAAGTCGCCGCAGATCGTGTTCGCGGACGCCGATCTCGACGCCGCGCTGCCGGTGCTCGTCAACGCGATCGTGCAGAACGGCGGGCAGACCTGCTCGGCAGGCAGCCGCGTGCTGATCGACCGCGCGGTGTATGAGCCGCTCGTCGAACGGCTCGCGACCGCGTTCAACGGACTCAAGGTCGGCCCGAGCCGCGCGGATCTCGACTGCGGCCCGCTGATCAATGCGAAGCAGCAGCAGCGCGTGTGGGATTTCCTGTCCGACGCGCAGCACGACGGCATCCCGATGGCCGCGCACGGCCAGGTCGTCCCGGAGGCGCCCGAAAGCGGCTTCTACCAGGCACCCGCGCTGCTGCGCGACGTGCCGCCGGAACACCGGCTCGCGCAGGAGGAAGTGTTCGGCCCCGTGCTCGCCGCGATGCGCTTTGGCGACGAAGACGAAGCGATCGCGCTCGCGAACGGCACGCCGTACGGCCTCGTCGCGGGTATCTGGACGCGCGACGGCGCACGCCAGTTGCGCGTCGCGCGAAAGATCCGCGCGGGCCAGGTGTTCGTCAACAACTACGGCGCGGGCGGCGGCGTCGAGCTGCCGTTCGGCGGCGTCGGCCACTCGGGCCACGGCCGCGAGAAAGGCTTCGAGGCGCTGTACGGCTTCACGGTGCTGAAGACCATCGCGATCCGGCACGGCTGAACGCGCGGCGCCGGCGCGGCCGGACGCCACGACAGATAACGGACAAGGAGACACACCATGCGGTTGAGCGGCAAGACGGCGATCGTCACGGGCGGCGGCTCGGGCTTCGGCGAAGGCATCGCGAAGACGTACGCGCGCGAAGGCGCGAACGTCGTCGTCAACGACCTGAACGGCGCGGCCGCCGAACGTGTCGCGAGCGAGATCGCGCTCGCGGGCGGCAAGGCGATCGCGGTCGCGGGCGACGTGTCGCAACGCGACGACTGGCGCACGCTGCTCGACGCCGCGGTCGACGATTTCCACACGGTGCAGATCGTCGTCAACAACGCCGGCACCACGCACCGCAACAAGCCGGTGCTCGACGTGACCGAAGCGGAGTTCGACCGCGTGTACGCTGTCAACATGAAGAGCCTCTACTGGTGCGTGCAGACGCTCGTCCCGTACTTCCGCACGCAGGGCGGCGGCGTGTTCGTGAACGTCGCGTCGACGGCCGGCGTGCGGCCGCGCCCGGGCCTCGTCTGGTACAACAGCACGAAGGGCGCGATGATCACCGCGAGCAAGTCGCTCGCCGCCGAGCTCGGCGCGGACCGCATCCGCGTGAACTGCATCAACCCGGTGCTCGGCGAAACCGGCCTGATGACCGAGTTCATGGGGTGCGAAGACACGCCGGAAAACCGCCAGCGCTTTCTCGCGACGATTCCGCTCGGCCGCTTTTCGACGCCGCAGGACATCGCGAACGCGGCGCTCTATCTCGCATCGGACGAAGCGGAGTTCATCACCGGCGTCTGCCTCGAAGTGGACGGCGGGCGCTGTATCTAGAGCCTGCTCACACCAATAACGGGCCCTTGCCGCACCGGGCCCACCGGCCCGCATCAGACCAAAAACGAACGACAGGAGATGGTATGGCGACATCGACGCATTCGCTGCCGGGTTCGTCCGGCGCATTCGAGGAGGCAACGTACCGCAAGGTCTCGTGGCGGCTCACGCCGCTCCTGCTGCTGTGCTACGTGGTTGCGTATCTCGATCGCGTGAACGTCGGGTTCGCGAAGCTGCAGATGGCGAGCGACCTGAACCTGAGCGACACCGTCTACGGGCTCGGCGCCGGGATCTTCTTCGTCGGCTACTTCCTGTTCGAAATCCCGAGCAACATCATCCTGCACAAGGTCGGCGCGCGCTTGTGGATCGCGCGCATCATGGCGACGTGGGGCGTGATCTCGATACTGACGATGTTCGTCACGACGCCGACGATGTTCTACGTGATGCGTTTCCTGCTCGGCCTCGCCGAGGCGGGCTTCTTCCCCGGCGTGATCCTCTACCTGACCTACTGGTATCCCGCGCACCGGCGCGGCCGGATGACGACGTTCTTCATGACGGCAGTCGCCTTGTCCGGCGTGATCGGCGGACCGATCTCGGGCTTCATCCTGAAGACCTTCGACGGACTGAGCGGCTGGCACGGCTGGCAATGGCTGTTCCTGCTCGAAGGCATTCCGTCGGTGCTGGCGGGCGTGGTCGTGTTCTTCGCGCTCGACGAGCGGATCGCGAACGCGAACTGGCTGACCGACGAGGAAAAGGCCCTGCTCACGCGCAACGTCGACGCCGAGGAAGCGGTGAAGGAAGACCCGTCGCTCGGCACCGTGCTGTCGAGCCCGCGCGTGTGGCTGATGGCGCTCATCTACTTCTCGTTCGTGATGGGGCTCTACGGCGTCGGCTTCTGGCTGCCGACGATCATCAAGGCGACCGGCGTGACCGACACGTTCGCGATCGGCCTGCTGTCGGCGGTCCCGTATGCGGCCGCGGTCGTCGCGATGATCCTGATCGCGCGCAGCGCCGACAAGCGCCGCGAACGACGCTGGCACCTCGCGATTCCGGCCGCGTTCGGCGCGCTCGGGCTCGTGCTGTCGGTGATCTGGGCGCACCAGACCGCGCTTGCGATGATCGGCCTCACGCTCGCGACGATGGGCATCCTGACGACGCTGCCGCTGTTCTGGAGCCTGCCGACCGCGTTCCTCGGCGGCACCGCGGCCGCGGCGGGCATCGCGATGATCAACTCGATCGGCAACCTCGCGGGCTTCCTGAGCCCGTACATGATGGGCTGGCTCAAGCAGGCGACGGGCGCGAACGACACGGGCATGTACATGCTCGCCGCGTTCCTCGTGCTCGGCGGCCTGCTCGCGCTGTCGGTGCCGAAGCGGCTCGTCGACAGATGACGAACCGCGCGCGAAGGCAGGTCGGCTGACGGCCCGTTTTCCTCTTCGGGCCGCGGCGAATCCGCCACGCACCGAAACGCTCCGTTGGTCGGCAATGCGTCACACGGATCGCAGAAATTCCGCAGCAGACAACAAAAAGCCCCGAAAGCCATCTGGCATTCGGGGCTTCTTGCGCTAATCCCGGGCCGCTCGAAGCGGCCGCGCCGGCCGCGTCAGACCACGGTGATCGCGAGCGCGCTTTCGCGGTAGTGCTTTGCCGCCTTGTCGGTTTCGCCAAGATGCTCGAACAGGCGCGCGAGCGCACGATGCGTGCGCACCTTGAGCGCCTCGTTGTCGGCGAGCTTGAGCGCCGCCTCGAGGAACGACTGCGCCTTGCCCCACAGCTGCTGCTGCTGGCAAAGCCGCCCGAGCGCGAACAGCAGGTCGGGGTCTTCCGGATGATCCTTCTTCCACCCTTCCGCCTTCTGGATCAGCGGCAGCGAGTCTGCGCCGGCCGTGTCCGGGTAGCGGCGCAACAGGCGCGCGTCCCAGTTGTGCGCGAGCGCCTCCTCGACGATGCGGCGCGCTTCGGGCCGGCGTTCGAGCGACACGAGCAGTTCGGCCGCGAGATCGGCAAGCCGCGGCGACTGCCGTTCCGTCGCGGACAGCGACTGCCACACCTCGAGCAGCGCGTCCGGATCGTGCCGGCGTTCGCGCAGCAGGTTCTCGGCCGCCTGCTGGCGCAGCCGCACGGCCGCGGCCGGATGGAGCGCCTCGCGCTTTTCGAGCGCCTTCGCGAGCTTCAGCACCTCGGCCCAGTTCTTCAGCTGCTGTTGCGCACGCAGCGCGACCTGCTGCGCATGGATGCGCTTGCCGCCCGCCTGCATCCCGGCGAGCGCGGCGAGCGCGCCGTCGGCATCGCGCGCGTCCGCGCGCATGTCGGCCGCGGCGAGCAGGCGCGCGTCCTGCCATTCCGGCGCGCCGACCTTCGACAGCCAGTCGTCGCGGCGCGTGTATTCATGCATCCGGTGTGCGGCGGTGGCCGCGACGAGGCTCGCCGCGCCCTGGTTCGCGTCGATCGACAGCGCGTCGCGCGCGGCCTTCTCGGCACGCGAGAAACGGCCCGCGTACAGGTTCGAGATCGCGTCGCGCAGCGACGCCTGCGCCTTCTCGTTGCGGGCGCGGGCGCGATATGCGGCCACCCGCTGCGGCATGCGCCAGATGTTGCGCACGATGCGCAACAGCGCGTAGACGACGATGAACAGCACGACGATGCCGATCACGAACAGGTTCAGCGACAGGTCGACCCGGTACGGCGGATAGACGAGCAGCACCTGCCCCGTGTCGAAGCGGCCGACGGTCGCCAGCGCCGCGGCGATCGCGAACAGGATCGCGAGCCAAACGATTCCTCGAAGCGTCATCGTTACCCCCGGCTCTTGAACTGCTGAACGGCGTTCAGGCTGGTGTTCAGGTTCGGCAGCGCGACCGTCAGCGACGCGCCGTCGACCTGCTTCAGCAGATCCTCGACGGTCTGCGTGTCCTTCGATGCCTGGTCGAAATACTTCGCGAGCGACGCCTGCGCGGCGTGCAGGTCGGCCTTCATCGCTGGCTCGTTGCGCGCGAGCAGCGACAGCCGGGCCGTCAGCAGGCGCAGCTTCACGTTCTCGCGCACGAAGTAGCCCTGTTCGGGCGATGCGAGCATCGCATCCGCGTTGTCGATCCGGCGCACCTGCACGAGGCCCTTCAGCTGCTCGCCGAGACCGGCCGAGAAGTCATGCCACCAGATTTTCCAGCGCGATTCGCCGGCCGCGGCAGCCGCGGCCGACGTCTTCGCGGCATCCGCCTGCGCATCGGCCTTCGGCGCCGCTTGCGGCACGATCGCCTCGCCGGAGAGCGGCAGCGCGTCGATCTTCGCGATCGCGTCGTCGAGCTTGATCGCGAGGCCCGTGAGATCCGCGGACGGCGCGGCCTTCAGTTTCTCCACATCCTGCTCGAGCGCCTTGCGCACCGCGACCGCCTGCGGGCTCTGCGACGTCGCGAGACGCGCGTCGGCATTCTGCAGCGCGATCAGCGCGAGCTGCGTGTTGCCCGTGAGCTGCAATTGCTGGCTCGCGCTCGACAGCATCTGGTCGACTTCCTCGAGCATCCACTGGTCGCGGTTGCGCGCGAGATCCTGGTACTGCTGCTGCAGCGCCTGCTGCGCGTTCTGCGCATCGGCGAGCTTGCCGTCGAGCTGCGCGAGCTGCGTATCGACCTGGTGCGTGCTTGCGAGCGCCTGCTCGGTCTTCGTGCGCGTGTCGGCCGCCTGCGCGTCGAGCGCCTTCTGGCGTGCGGCCAACGTGGTGTCGAGCCGGTCGACCTTGCGGTTCAGCGCATAGCCGCCGACGCCCGCCGCGCAGCCGAGCACGACGACGACGAGCCACAGCACCGCGCTGCCGCCGCGGCGCGCGGGCGGCTCGGAAGCCATGTATGGCGGGCTGGACGGCGTCGCGGGAGCAGCGGCCGGCTGGGAAGGGACGCTTTTGGAATCGTTGGTATCAGTCATGCGTTTTGTCACCGGGGCGGCTGTCGCCGATTGGACGGCCTCGTCGGCCATCGTTCGAAACGCGCGGACGATGCGCTCATCGCCCGCGCCGGTCAGCGTAATCCTATCAAAACCCAATGCGCGCGCGGTCTGCTCGATCCGCGGATGCGGCGTCACGAGCGGCGCATGCTTCAGCGCGTCGATCTCGGCCTCGGTCAGGTGCGCGTGCGCGAGCTCGTGCAGGTTGCGCACGCCTTCCGAACTCGTGACGAGCCACGCGTGCGGCTCGCCGCCGAGCAGCGCGTGCACGCGCTCCCACGTGCCGATGCGCGGCTCCGGCACGACGCGCCGGTACGCAGCGACGAGCTGCACGTCGGCGCCCGCTTCGCGCAGCCGCTCCGCGAGCCATTCGCGGCCGCCGTCGCCGCGCACGATCAGCACGCGCTTGCCGGCAAGCGCCGCCGCGCCGCCGAATGCGGCTTCGATGCATGCGAACAGGCTTTCGGAGTCGTAATGCGGCGCGCTGCCGTCAGCGGGCGCCTGCGGCGCGATCACGCGGTACGCAGGCGCGGCAATGCCGTGCCGCTCGAGCGCGGCAACGCTGCCGGGCCCGACGACGCCGACCGGCAGCGCATTCGGCCAGATCGCGCCGTACTGCGCGAGCGCGCGGTCGATCGCGTTCGGCGACACGAAGATCACGAGCGCATAGTCGGCCAGCGCCGCGAACGCGGCGTCGAGCGGCGCCGGATCGTCGAGCGGCGCGATGTCGATCAGCGGAAATTCAAGGACGTCGCAGCCGGCGTCGGCCAGTTGTGCGGCCAGCCCGGCCGACTGCCCGTCCGGGCGCGTGAGGACGGCGGTGAACGCGCGTGCGCCGCCCGCCATCAGGCGTCGCCCGTGCCGGCCTGCGAGCCGGCGAGCAGCGCACGGACGATGTCGAGCGCGCCTTGCGCCTCGAGTTCGTCGGCAACCGCGCGGCCAAGCGCGAGCGCGTCGGCGACGGTCATCGCCGCCCCGCACGCCTCGGCCGTCAGCACGCGCTTGCCGTCGGTCGTCGACACGCGGCCCGTCAGGTACAGCTCGCCGGCGCGCCACACCGCGTGCGCGGCGAGCGGCACCTCGCAGCTGCCGCCGAGCGCGCGCGACACCATCCGCTCGGCCTCGACCGCGAGCGCGGTCGCGTGGTCGTGCAGCGGCGCGAGCCAGGCGGCGACGTCGGTGCGGCGCGATGCGATCTCGATGCCGAGCGCGCCCTGGCCCGCTGCGGGCGGGCTGTCCTCGACGTCGATGAGCGCGCGGATCCGCGCTTCGAGGCCCAGGCGCTTGAGCCCGGCCGCCGCGAGGATGATCGCCGCGTAGTCGCCGCGATCGAGCTTCGCGAGGCGCGTGTCGAGGTTGCCGCGCAGCGGCTGCACCTGCAGGTGCGGATAGCGCGCGCGCAGCATCGCCTCGCGGCGCAGGCTCGACGTGCCGACGACGGCGCCGGCCGGCAGCGCGTCGAGCGACGCATGGTGGTTCGACACGAACGCATCGCGCGGGTCTTCGCGGCTCATGATCGCCGTGAGCGCGAAGCCGTCGGGCAGCGCCATCGGCACGTCCTTCAGCGAATGCACGGCGAGATCGGCACGGCCGTCGGCGAGCGCGTTTTCCAGCTCCTTGACGAAGAGGCCCTTGCCGCCGACCTTCGACAGCGTGCGATCGAGAATTTGATCGCCACGGGTCGTCATCCCGAGGATTTTCACGTCACAAGCTGGATATAATTTGCGCAGCGCATCACGCACATGTTCGGCTTGCCACATCGCCAGGCGGCTCTCGCGCGAAGCAATCGTCAGCGTCGCCGGCGGCTGTGCCGATAGAGTCTCGGAATTCATTGCTGGAACAATCGAAGAACGGGATGGAAGATCGAACAATGGTAGCACGCACGCCCTCGCCCGCCCGGGCGCGGAACCGGCCCGACGCCGCCTGGCGCGGGCCGCGGCGGCGATGCGCGGATGTGCCGCAGCCCCAGCTTGTCGCTTGACCGCAGTTCCCGCAGTTTCCGCAGTTCCTTTTGACTCGAGCTTTCCCAAGGAAACCCATCGTGAAGTCTTCCGGATCGGCGCGTACGGCGCGCCGCAATGCTGCCTTGCCCTCCTCCGACGCCCAGACGGGCTCCATCGCCGCCGCTGCGAACGGTCGTGCGAAATCGGCAACCAAACCGGCAACGAAACCGAAAGACCCGATACGTCAGACAAAACGCGCGGTGAAAGCCGCCAATGACGGCACGGCAGCGAGCACGCTGAAGCCGCAGGCGCGCACCCGCGAGGACAAGGACCGTCCGCTCTTCGAAGACATCCGCTACCTCGGCCGCCTGCTCGGCGACGTCGTGCGCGAGCAGGAAGGCGACGCGGTGTTCGACGTCGTCGAGACGATCCGCCAGACGGCCGTGAAATTCCGCCGCGAAGACGACCGCGAAGCCGCGCAGACGCTCGAGAAGAAGCTGCGCAAGCTGACCCCCGAGCAGACGGTGAGCGTCGTGCGCGCGTTCAGCTATTTCTCGCACCTCGCGAACATCGCCGAGGACCGCCACCACAACCGCCGCCGCCGCATCCACGCGCTCGCCGGCTCGACGCCGCAACCGGGCACGGTCGCGTTCGCGCTCGAGCAGCTGAAGCAGACGGGCGGCGCATCGAAGGGCGTGCTGCAGCGCTTCTTCGACGACGCGCTGATCGTCCCCGTGCTGACCGCGCACCCGACCGAGGTGCAGCGCAAGAGCATCCTCGACGCGCAGCACGACATTGCGCGCCTGCTCGCCGAGCGCGACCAGCAGCTGACGACGCGCGAACGCGCGTACAACGAGTCGATGCTGCGCGCGCGCGTGACGGCGCTGTGGCAGACGCGGATGCTGCGCGATGCGCGCCTCACCGTCGGCGACGAGATCGAGAACGCGCTGTCGTACTACCGCGCGACGTTTCTCGACGAGCTGCCCGCGCTGTACGGCGACATCGAGGCCGCGCTCGCCGAGCACGGCCTGCCCGCGCGCGTGCCGGCATTCTTCCAGATGGGCAGCTGGATCGGCGGCGACCGCGACGGCAACCCGAACGTCACCGCGACGACGCTCGACGAGGCGATCAACCGCCAGTCGGCGGTAATCATCGAGCACTACCTGGAACAGGTGCACAAGCTCGGCGCCGAGCTGTCGGTATCGAACCTGCTCGTCGGCGCGAACGACGCAGTGAAGGCGCTCGCCGCCGCCTCGCCCGACCAGTCGCCGCACCGCGTCGACGAACCGTACCGCCGCGCGCTGATCGGCATCTACACGCGGCTCGCTGCGAGCGCGCGCGTGCGGCTCGGCGAAGGCACGGTGCCCGTGCGCAGCGCCGGACGCGGCGCGCCGCCCGTGCGCGCGACGCCGTATGCGGATTCCGAGGAATTCGTGCGCGACCTGAAGGTGCTGATGGAGTCGCTCGCCGAGCATCACGGCGCGTCGCTCGCCGCGCCGCGCCTCGCGCCGCTCGCGCGCGCGGCCGAAGTGTTCGGCTTCCATCTCGCGAGCATCGACCTGCGGCAAAGCTCCGACATCCACGAGGCCGTCGTGGCCGAGCTGTTCGCGCGCGCGGGCGTCGAGGCCGACTATGCAGCGCTCGCCGAGGAAGACAAGCTGCGCATGCTGCTCGCCGCGCTCGCCGACCCGCGGCCGCTGCGCTCGCCGTACCTCGAATACTCGGCGCTCGCGCAGAGCGAGCTCGGGGTATTCGAGAAGGCACGTGCGGTGCGCGCACAGTTCGGGCCGCGCGCGGTGCGCAACTACATCATTTCGCACACCGAGACGGTCAGCGACCTCGTCGAGGTGCTGCTGCTGCAGAAGGAAACGGGCCTGCTCGAAGGGTCGCTCGGCGCGAAGCACGGCGGCGCGAGGAACGGCCTGATGGTGATCCCGCTGTTCGAGACGATCCCCGACCTGCGCGACGCGTCGCGGATCATGCGCGAGTACTTCGCGCTGCCGGGCGTCGACGCGCTGGTCGCCCACCAGGGCGGCGAGCAGGAAGTGATGCTCGGCTACTCGGACAGCAACAAGGACGGCGGCTTCCTGACGTCGAACTGGGAGCTGTATCGCGCCGAGCTCGCGCTCGTCGACCTGTTCCGCGAGCGCGGCATCACGCTGCGGCTGTTCCATGGCCGCGGCGGCACGGTCGGCCGCGGCGGCGGCCCGACCTATCAGGCGATCCTGTCGCAGCCGCCCGGCACCGTGAACGGCCAGATCCGCCTGACCGAACAGGGCGAGGTGATCGCGAGCAAGTTCGCGAACCCGGAAATCGGCCGGCGCAACCTCGAGACGGTCGTCGCCGCGACGCTCGAAGCATCGCTGCTGCCGCAGTCGAACGCGCCCGCGCAGCTGCCCGCGTTCGAGGCCGCCATGCAGGCGCTGTCCGACAGCGCGATGGCCGCGTACCGCGCGCTCGTCTACGAGACCCCCGGCTTCACCGACTACTTCTTCTCGTCGACGCCGATCACCGAGATCGCCGAGCTGAACATCGGCAGCCGTCCCGCGTCGCGCAAGCTGCAGGACCCGAAGAACCGGAAGATCGAGGATCTGCGCGCGATTCCGTGGGGCTTCTCGTGGGGCCAGTGCCGCCTGCTGCTGACCGGCTGGTACGGTTTCGGCAGCGCGGTGGCCGCTTACCTCGACGGCGCGACGGACGACGCCGAGCGCAGCAAGCGTCTTGCGCTGCTGAAGAAGATGCACAAGACCTGGCCGTTCTTCTCGAACCTGCTGTCGAACATGGACATGGTGCTCGCGAAGACCGATCTCGCGGTCGCGTCGCGCTATGCGCAGCTCGTCGCGGACAAGAAGCTGCGCAAGCACGTGTTCGACCGGATCGTCGGCGAGTGGGAACGCACGTCGCAGGCGCTCGCCGAGATCACCGGCCACGACAGCCGGCTCGCGACGAACCCGCTGCTCGCGCGCTCGATCAAGAACCGCTTCCCGTACCTCGATCCGCTGAACCACCTGCAGGTCGAGCTGATCAAGCGGCACCGCGCGGGCGACACCAACGCGCGGCTGCGGCGCGGGATTCACCTGACCATCAACGGGATCGCGGCCGGCCTGCGTAACACGGGCTGATCCGCGAACCCGGTGCGGCGCATGCAGCGCATGTGCCGCACCGGAAACACATCGGCCGCGACACGCATTCGCGTGTGTCGCGGCCTTTTTTGTCTGGCGCGATGCGGGGATCGCCGGGCAGCGCGCCCGCCCCCTGCCTCGGCGCGGTGCCGGCGCGCTCGTCAGCGCGCGTCGATCATCAACGCGTCGTGCTCGAACGAGCCGTCCGGCTGCACGGCGTAATAGCCGCGCACCTCGTCGGGCGCATGCGCCCACAGCGCGCGGATGCCCGCCACGCTGTCGGCCGGCGTGCGGATCCGCGCGACCCACGTATCGAAATCGATCGGCAGGCGCCAGCGGGTCGCCACCTGCGCGTCGAAGCCCGCGTCGCGAAACATCGCGAGCCATTCGTCGGCCCGGTAATCGCGCACGTGCGACGCGTCGCGCAACACTTCCGCCGCCTGCAGGTAAGTGTCGAGGAGCGGATGATCGTGACCGGCGATGTCGATCATCAGCACCCGGCCGCCCGGCTTAAGCACCCGGCGCATTTCGGCGAGTGCGGCCCGCACGTCGTGCCAGTGGTGCGCGCTCATCCGGCTCACGACCCAGTCGAACGTCGCCGCCTCGAACGGCAGCCGCTCGGCCGGCCCGTGACAGGTGCGGATGTTCGCGAGACCGCGCTCGCGCGCTGCCGCATCGACGGTCGCGAGCATCTGCGGCGCGAGGTCGTACGCGACGACTTCGCGCGCGTGCGGCGCGACCGCGAAGCTCGCATGGCCCGCGCCGCACCCCAGGTCGAGCACCGCGGCCCCCGGCGTCGCGCGCACCGCGTCGGCGAGCGCCTGCATGTCGGCGCCCGTCGCATGCACGGCGCTCGTCAGATAGGCGGCGGCAGTCGAGCCGAACGCATCGGCAACCTGGTCGTGATGTTTCATTGCACTCTCCTCGGTGGGAACCGTCCGCACCGATGCGGGCGGACGCGTGAGCCGCTACAATAGGCCCGCGCCTGTACCAGTACAAGACAAGAAGTTATTCTGGTATTCGATCCACCTGCCTGAAGTCTGACGCATGAACCTTCCGCCCGCCGCCCCCACCCCGCCGCTCGACGCGACGCCTGCCCGCGCGCTCGGCGACTTCATCCGTGCGCACCGCGAGCGCCTGTCGCCGCAGGCCGTCGGCCTGCCGCCCGGCCCGCGCCGCCGCACGCCCGGCTTGCGGCGCGAGGAAGTCGCGCAGCTGTGCGGCGTGAGCCCGACCTGGTACACGTGGATCGAGCAAGGCCGTCCGGTGTCCGCGTCGGCCGACGCGCTCGCGCGGATCGCGGTCGCGCTGCAGCTGTCGAAGGCCGAGCGCGCGTACCTGTTCGAGCTGGCCGCGCAGCGCGACCCGGCCGAGCCGGACGTCGCGGCCGGCGACCTGCCGCCGACGCTCGCCGCGACCGTCGCCGCAATCGCGACGCCCGCCTACGTGCTCGACCGGCAATGGAACGCACTCGCGTGGAACCCGCCCGCCGCCGCGCTGTTTGCCGGCTGGCTCGACGGCGATCACGACCGCAACCTGCTGCGCTTCACGTTCATGTCGCCGGCCGCGCGCGCGCTGATCGTCGACTGGGACACCCGCGCGCGCCGGCTTGCGGCCGAATTCCGGGCCGACTCGATCCGCCACCTGGCCGATGCGCCGACCCGCGCGCTGATCGACGCGCTGACGGCCGGCAGCGACGCGTTCGCGCACTACTGGGCGTCGCAGGACGTATTCGAGCGCGAAGGCGGCCTGCGCGAGTTCGACCATCCGGCCGACGGCCGGCTCGTGTACCAGCAGATCACGCTGAAGCCCGCGCACCGCGAGGACCTGAAGCTCGTCGTGCTGGTGCGCGAATAGCGCGCGATCGCGCCGATACGGCCCCGCGCGACGCCAGCGGGCGCCCGCAGCGGGCCTGCGGCGAGCCGCCGGACGCCAGGCGCGCGGACGGTTTCGACGCCCGCATGCGGCGGGCCTCGGCGGCCCGGGCGGCGCGGCGGGCGGGCCCGCCCGAGCCACGGCGCGCGCGCTCGCGAATGTTAGAATCCCCGGATTCCTCGCGGCGCACGCCGCCCAACATCCCTTCGAAGAATCGCCATGACGTCCCAACTGCACAAAAAGGGCGAGGCCTGGTCGGCCCGCTTCTCGGAACCGATGTCCGAGCTGGTCAAGCGCTACACGTCGTCGGTGTTTTTCGACAAGCGCCTCGCGCTCGTCGACATCGCCGGCTCGCTCGCGCACGCGAAGATGCTCGCCGCGCAGAAGATCATCAGCGCCGACGACCTGGCGGCGATCGAACGCGGGATGGCGCAGATCCAGGGCGAGATCGAGCGCGGCGAATTCGAATGGCAGCTCGACCTCGAGGACGTCCACCTGAACATCGAGGCGCGCCTGACCGCGCTGATCGGCGATGCCGGCAAGCGCCTGCACACGGGCCGCTCGCGCAACGACCAGGTCGCGACCGACATCCGCCTGTGGCTGCGCGGCGAGGTCGACCGGATCGGCGGCCTCTTGAACGACCTGCGCGGCGCGCTGATCGACCTCGCCGAGCAGAATGCCGACACGATCATGCCCGGCTTCACGCACCTGCAGGTCGCGCAGCCGGTCACGTTCGGCCATCACCTGCTCGCGTACGTCGAGATGTTCTCGCGCGACGCGGAACGCATGCGCGACTGCCGCACCCGCGTGAACCGCCTGCCGCTCGGCGCGGCAGCGCTCGCCGGCACGAGCTACCCGATCGACCGCCACGCGGTCGCGAAGACCCTCGGCTTCGACGGCATCTGCGCGAACTCGCTCGACGCGGTGTCGGATCGCGACTTCGCGATCGAATTCACCGCAGCGTCCGCGCTCGTGATGACGCACGTGTCGCGCTTCTCGGAAGAGCTCGTGCTGTGGATGAGCCCGCGCGTCGGCTTCATCGACATCGCCGACCGCTTCTGCACGGGCAGCTCGATCATGCCGCAGAAGAAGAACCCGGACGTGCCCGAGCTCGCGCGCGGCAAGACGGGCCGCGTGAACGGCCACCTGATGGCGCTGCTCACGCTGATGAAGGGCCAGCCGCTCGCGTACAACAAGGACAACCAGGAAGACAAGGAGCCGCTGTTCGACACGGTCGACACCGTCGCCGACACGCTGCGGATCTTCGCCGAGATGGTCGCCGGCATCACCGTGAAGCCGGACGCGATGCGCGCGGCGGCGCTGCAGGGCTTCTCGACCGCGACCGACCTCGCCGACTACCTCGTGAAGCGCGGCCTGCCGTTCCGCGACGCGCACGAGGCCGTCGCGCACGCGGTGCGGATCTGCGACGATCGCGGCATCGACCTCGCCGACCTGACGCTCGACGAAATGAAGCAGGAACTGCCGAACGTCGCGCACCTGATCGGCGACGACGTGTTCGGCTACCTGACGCTCGAAGGCTCGGTCGCAAGCCGCAACCACCCGGGCGGCACGGCGCCGGACCAGGTGCGCGCCGCAGTGAAGGCCGCGCGCGCCGCGCTCGGCAAGTAAGCCTGCCGCACCGGACGGACGCCTCTGCGGCGTCCGTTTTTCGTTTGCGCGGCCATGCACGTTGCGTGCGCCGCGCGTCCCCGCCCCCGACTCCCGGATCTCCGCCATGACGTTCTCCGCCGCGATCTTCGACATGGACGGCCTGCTCATCGATTCCGAGCGGACCATCATGAACACGTGGATCGACGTGTCGCACGCCCATGGCGTCGCGCTGTCCGTCGCCGACTATCTGCAGATCGTCGGCCGCTCGTTCGCGGAAGGCCAGGTGATCCTCGCGGGCATCATCGGCGACGCCAACACGTTCCAGTCGGTGCGCACGCGCGTGCGCGAACAGCTCGCCGCGCCGGAACCCCATCCGAAGTTCCCGCTGAAGCCCGGCGCGCATGCGCTGCTGTCCGCGCTCGCGCAGGCCAGCATCCCGTGCGCGGTCGCGTCGTCGTCCGCGCGCGACGTGATCCGCGCGCGGCTCGACGCGGTCGGCGCGCTGCCGTTCTTCCACGCGATCGCGGGCGGCGACGAAGTCACGCGCGGCAAGCCCGACCCGGCCGTCTACCGGCTCGCGGCCGAACGGCTCGGCGTGCCGGCCCACGCGTGCGTCGCGTTCGAGGACAGCGACTTCGGCGCGCAGGCCGCCGCAGGCGCAGGCGCCGCCGTGGTCACGGTGCCCGACCTGAAGGCGCCGACGCCCGAGATCGTCGCGCTGAGCCTGCACGTGCTCGCATCGCTCGACGACGCGCTTGCGCTGATGCCCGCCTGGTTCGGCCTGCACGACGCCCGGCATCCGTGACCGGACCGCACGCCCGCGCAGCGACGGACGCTGCGCAGGCGGCCTCGTACCCGCTTCACCGACGCATCCCCCAAACGCAAACGGGCACCTCGCGGTGCCCGTCCTGCATTGCCGTCGCGCAATCTCGCATACCTGCATGCGGCACGCGCGCGGCGCTCATTTGTTGCCGGCCGTCTCCGACAGACGCTTCATCGTCGCGATGCGCGCGCCGATGATGTCGATGCGCCCGTCCTCGCCGACGAGCGGCGCCGTCGCATCGCGATAGGCGATCCACGCGCGCTGCGCATGCGCGAGCGTCGCGGCCGAATGGGCGGGCATCTTGCGCCGCAGCTTCTGGTAATAGCGGTTCAGGTCGAACAGCGCGTGCTCGCACGCGGCATCCTGGTCGCACGGCCGGATGCGGCGCGCAGGATCGCGCGCGGCATTCGATGCGCCGTTCTGCGTGCCGTTCTGCGTGCCGCTTTGCGTAACGCTTTGCGAGCCGTTTTGCGTGCCGTTCGCCGCAGCATTCGACGCGCCGCCGGCATTGGCCGCCGTCGGCTGCGACCCGCCGTTCGGCGCCGGCACCGGGGCCGGCGGCGGCGCATAGCGGTCGGCGGCCGCCCGCAGCGCGAGCGCACGATCGCGCACCGGCTGCAACTGCATGTCGGCGCTCGCCATCGTGTACATCGTGCCGCGCGTCGTGTCGTACACGGCCTTCAGCAGTTGCACTTCGTCCTTGCGCCATGCCACCCAGCGCCGCTGGCTCTCCTGCCAGCCGCGCTTCGCGTCGTCGGGCGCATCGTTCAGCAGGCGCTTGTACGCACCGTCCATCACCGCCTGCCACTGCTGCTGCGCTTCGCCCATGCACTGGATCTGCCCGGCCGTCGACGAGCGGTCGCGCCGCGCGAGACACTGCCGCATCGCCACGTCGTTCGGGTCGGCCGCCGCGACTTCCGCATGCGCCGCGCCCGACCAGGCAGCCCAGGCGATGAGCGCAGCCGCGGCCGCGCGCATCGTCCTGTTTCGGTTCCGCGCCATCGTCAATCGCGCACGCAGTCGACGAAGTACTCGACGCGCCCGTTCACCTCTTCCGCGACGAGGCCGTGGATGTCGGTGTGGAAGCCCGGGAAGCGCTCGTTGAAGTCGCGCGCGAACCGCAGGTAGTTGACGATCGTCTTGTTGAAGCGCTCGCCCGGGATCAGCAGCGGAATGCCCGGCGGGTACGGCGTCAGCAGGATGCTCGTCACGCGGCCTTCGAGCTCGTCGAGCGGCACGCGGTCGATCTTGCGGTGCGCGAGCTTCGCGAATGCGTCCGACGGCTTCATCGCCGGCTCCATGTCCGACAGGTACATCTCGGTCGTCAGGCGCGCGATGTCGTTCGCACGATAGACGTCGTGGATCTGCGTGCACAGGTCGCGCAGGCCGACGCGCTCGTAGCGCGGATGCTGCGCGACGAATTCCGGCAGCACGCGCCACAGCGGCTGGTTGTTGTCGTAGTCATCCTTGAACTGCTGCAGCTCGGTCACCATCGAGTTCCAGCGGCCCTTCGTGATGCCGATCGTGAACATGATGAAGAACGAGTACAGGCCCGTCTTCTCGACGATGATCCCGTGCTCGGCGAGGTACTTCGTGACGATCGCGGCCGGAATGCCGGTCTCGCCGAACTCGCCGTCGACGTCGAGCCCCGGCGTGATGATCGTCGCCTTGATCGGGTCGAGCATGTTGAAGCCTTCCGCGAGCGGGCCGAAGCCGTGCCAGTGGTCGTTCGGCTTCAGCATCCAGTCTTCGCGCGAGCCGATGCCCTCTTCCGCGAGGTCTTCCGGGCCCCACACGCTGAAGAACCAGTCGTCGCCATACTCGGCGTCCACCTTGCGCATCGCGCGGCGGAAATCGATCGCCTCGGCGATCGATTCCTCGACGAGCGCGGTGCCGCCCGGCGGCTCCATCATCGCGGCGGCGACGTCGCACGACGCGATGATCGCGTACTGCGGGCTCGTCGACGTGTGCATCAGGTACGCCTCGTTGAAGCGGTGCTTGTCGAACGTGCGGTTCTCCGAATCCTGCACGACGATCTGCGATGCCTGCGAGATGCCGGCGAGCAGCTTGTGCGTCGAGTGCGTCGCGAACACGAGCGCGCCGGTGCGCGGACGGCCGTCGCCGATCGCGTGCATGTCGCGGTAGAAGTCGTGGAAGGTCGCATGCGGCAGCCACGCTTCGTCGAAGTGCAGCGTGTCGAGCAGGTCGCCGAGCAGGTCCTTGATCATCTCGACGTTGTAGACGACGCCGTCGTACGTGCTCTGCGTGATCGTCAGGATGCGCGGCTTCATGTCCGGGTTCTGGCGCATCGCTTCGCGCGCGAACGGGTTCGCCTCGATCTTGCGGCGGATGTTCTCCGGCTTGAACTCGTCGCGCGGAATCGGGCCGATGATGCCGAAGTGGTTGCGCGTCGGCGTGAGGAACACGGGGATCGCGCCGGTCATCGTGATCGCGTGCAGGATCGACTTGTGGCAGTTGCGGTCGACGAGCACGATGTCGCCGGGCGCGACCGTCGCATGCCAGACGATCTTGTTCGACGTCGACGTGCCGTTGGTCACGAAGAACAGGTGATCGGCGCTGAAGATGCGCGCGGCATTGCGCTCCGATGCGGCCACCGGGCCCGTGTGGTCGAGCAGCTGGCCGAGTTCGTCGACGGCGTTGCAGACGTCCGCGCGCAGCATGTTCTCGCCGAAGAACTGGTGGAACATCTGGCCGAGCGGGTTCTTCAGGAACGCGACGCCGCCCGAGTGGCCCGGGCAGTGCCACGAGTACGAGCCTTCGTCCGCGTACTTGACGAGCTCCTTGAAGAACGGCGGCGCGAGCGAGTCGAGATAGACCTTCGCCTCGCGGATGATGTGGCGCGCGACGAACTCCGGCGTGTCCTCGAACATGTGGATGAAGCCGTGCAGCTCGCGCAGGATGTCGTTCGGCAGGTGGCGCGACGTGCGCGTCTCGCCGTACAGGAAGATCGGAATGTCCGCGTTGCGGCGGCGCACTTCGGCCACGAACGCGCGCAGCTCGATGATCGCGGTCGCCAGCTCGGGCAGCTCGCCGTCCGGCCCGGTTTCGCCGAGCATGAGTTCGTCGTCGTCGATCGACAGGATGAAGCACGACGCGCGGCTCGACTGCTGCGCGAAGGACGTCAGGTCGCCGTAGCTCGTGAGGCCGAGGACTTCGACGCCCTCCTTCTCGATCGCTTCGGCCAGCGCCCGGATGCCGGAGCCCGAGATGTTCTCGGAGCGGAAATCTTCGTCGATGATGACGACGGGGAAACGAAACTTCATGGGCGAATCTCCAAAAAGAACGACCGCGGCGCGTCACGCGCAGCGGTCACCTGATAACCGGTCGGTGTTCAACTGATATGCAACCAGATCAGGTTTTCGGCAGCGTGACACCCCGTTGCCCCTGATACTTGCCGCCGCGATCCGCGTACGACACGTCGCACACCTCGTCGCTCTCGAAGAAGAGGACCTGGGCGACGCCTTCGTTCGCGTAGATCTTGGCGGGCAACGGCGTGGTGTTCGAGAATTCCAGCGTGACGTAACCTTCCCATTCGGGCTCGAACGGCGTCACGTTGACGATGATCCCGCAGCGCGCGTAGGTCGACTTGCCGAGGCAGACCGTCAGCACGGTGCGCGGGATGCGGAAATATTCGACGGTGCGGGCCAGCGCGAACGAGTTCGGCGGGATGATGCACACGTCGCCCTTGAAATCGACAAACGAACCTTCGTCGAAGTTCTTCGGATCGACGATCGTCGAGTTGATGTTCGTGAAGATCTTGAATTCGTCCGCGCAGCGGATGTCGTAGCCGTAGCTCGAGGTGCCGTAGCTGACGATTCTGCGGCCGTCCTCGGACGCGCGAACCTGACCGGGCTCGAACGGCTCGATCATCTTGTGCTCTTCGGCCATGCGCCGGATCCACTTGTCGGACTTGATGCTCATGCCAGCCTCCGCGCATGGCGAGGACGGGGGGGCTGCGCCCCCCCGGGCGAACGAAGTGAGCGTGGGGGTCGTTTCATATCTGGGCGCCAGAAAACGCTGCGTGACTGTCAGGGAGGGCCGCCTGCGCAACGCGGCGGCCGGGAAAGGCGCACATTTTACGCGATGATCGGCGCGCGTACGCGGCGCCGCATCAACGGATCACGCCGCATGCGAGCGCGGGCCCTGCGCCGTGCTGCGGGAACGCAGGATCGCTCGGGTCGCGATGCACGAGCGCCGAGCGGTTCATCGCCGAGCGCACGCCGTCGAGGGCCAGATCGGGCGCGACGATGAAGCCCGCCGCGACGCCGTTCGCATCCGCGTGGATGTTGCCGAGGTCGCCGGCGACGCGGGCACCCGCGCGCAGCCGGTCGGCGGCCGGCGCGAACACCTGGCCGGCGCTCGAGCCGTCGCCCGCGTTGCAGTCGCCGCGCTCGTGCACCTGCAGCGCGTGCTCGCTGTTCGGCGGCAGGCCCACCAGGTTGTAGGTGACCTGCACGCCGTCGGGACGCTCGACGAGCGTCACCGTGCCGCGCGTCTGCGAGCCGACCGTCGGCTGCAGCTGCGCGTCGGCACGCTTCTCGTGCGTCGACGAAAAGGAAGTACAGCCGGCCAGCAAGGCCAGCGCGGCGGCCGCCAGCAGCGCGTGACACGCGCCGCCGGCGCGCGCGCCGTGATGTCGTTGATTCATGCGATCCTCATGCCGACGAGCGGCTGTCCGATGCAGCGCCCGCCGGGCGGGTAAAGGGACCCTGGAAAAGTCGCCATGATACCGCGCCTCGCGGCGCCGTAAACAGCGTCCGGCCCCGTCCCGCAAGGGTTTTACGTATTTTGAACAACGATGGTCGGGAACTTCGACGTCATGTCGCGCGCGCGCTCGGCAATCGCGAGCGCGACGCCGCGCGCGATCTCGCGATAGCGCTGCGCGAGCGGGCCGTCCGGATCGGCCGCGACCGTCGGCGTGCCGCTGTCCGCCCGCTCGCGGATCGCGATGTCGAGCGGCAGGCTGCCGAGCACGGTCACGCCGTAGTCCTTCGACATCCGCTCCGCACCACCCGCGCCGAAGATGTGCTCCTCGTGGCCGCAGTTCGAGCAGATGTGGATGCTCATGTTCTCGACGATGCCGAGAATCGGGATGCCGACTTTCTCGAACATCTTCAGGCCCTTCTTCGCGTCGAGCAGCGCGATGTCCTGCGGCGTCGTGACGATCACCGCGCCGGTGACCGGCACGCGCTGCGCGAGCGTGAGCTGGATGTCGCCGGTGCCCGGCGGCATGTCGACGATCAGGTAGTCGAGGTCGCGCCAGTTGGTCTGGCGCAGCAGCTGCTCGAGCGCCGACGTCGCCATCGGGCCGCGCCACACCATCGGGTTGTCCTCCTCGATCAGGAAGCCGATCGAGTTCGCCTGCAGCCCGTGGCCGACGAGCGGGTTCATCGACTGGTTGTCCGGCGACTCGGGCCGCTGGCCGTGGATGCCGAGCATCGTCGGCAGCGACGGGCCATAGATGTCCGCGTCGAGAATGCCGACCGACGCGCCTTCCGCGGCGAGTGCGAGCGCGAGGTTGACGGCCGTCGTGCTCTTGCCGACGCCGCCCTTGCCCGACGCGACCGCGACGATGTTCTTCACGTTCGGCAACAGTTTCACGCCCCGCTGCACGGTGTGCGCGACGATCTCCTGCGACACGTTCACGCGCGCGTCGCGCACGCCCGGCACAGTCTTCAGCGCGGCGGCGATGCGCGCGCGCACGTCGTCGTGCTGGCTCTTCGCCGGATAGCCGAGCACGACGTCGACGCTCACGGCGTCGCCGTCGATTGCCACGTTGCGCACGCCTTTGCCGGTTGCGTACGGGCGGCCCGTGTTGGGATCAGCGACAGCCGCGAGCGCGGCGTCGACGAGGGCCCGGTCAATGCTCATCGAAACTCCGTGAAAACGTTTTTTTCGCGCTCAAACGTCAAAAAATATCAAATAACGCGGCGAAAATCGGGAAAAGTGAAAGAATCTGTTGCATGCCATTGCGCGAACGCGCGAGCCGGCGCAATCTTCGCGTGCGGCACGCTATGGGGCCAAATCGACCTCGTACCGCCTATATTGTAGAGGCTGACGCGTCGCGCTGCCCGAACAGCCACGCTGCCGGGCAGGGCATGCGGTCGCCCGCAGCGGCCGCCGCGCGTGCAGGTCCGATCTCCCTTTTTCCGGACGGACCTGCCGGGGTAGCCATAACTGTTGTCGTTGTCGACTCGTTCAACCAAGAGAGGGATCCAAGATGAACATGAAAATCGCGACTCGCCTGTCCGTCTTCGTATTGGCCGGTGCGGTTCTCGCCGGCTGCGCAACGTCGCCGCAAGGCACCAACACGGCCGTCGGCACGGGCGCGGGCGCCGCACTGGGCGCCGGCATCGGTGCGCTGGCGGGCGGCGGCAAGGGCGCGGCGATCGGCGCGGGCGTCGGTGCGCTGGTCGGTGGTGTGACGGGCTATAACTGGCAGGCGATCAAGAACAAGCTCGCGCCGTCGGCGGCCCAGACGGGCACGCAGGTGACCGAGCAGCCGGACGGCTCGCTGAAGCTGAACGTGCCGAGCTCGGTGACGTTCGCGACGAACCAGTACGCGATCACGCCGGCGTTCACGCCGCTGCTGAACGACCTGGCCACGACGCTGAACCAGAACCCGCAAGTCACCGCGTCGGTCGTCGGCTACACCGACAGCACGGGCTCGGCTTCGCTGAACCAGACGCTGTCGCAGAACCGTGCGCAGAGCGTCGTCAACGCGCTGTCGCAGCGCGGCGTCAACGCCGGCCGCCTGTCGGCACAGGGCATGGGCGCATCGAACCCGATCGCCGACAACGCGACCGAAGTCGGCCGCGCACAGAACCGCCGCGTCGAGATCTACCTGCGCGCTGCCCAGCAGCAGTAAGTACGCACAGCGGAGAAGGCGCGGATCGCGGTCCGCACGGCCCCGCCGGACAAGGCTTCCGGCGGGGCCAGCAACAAATCGAAAAAAATTTCGAACTTCCGTCGCAATCCGTGGTCTGTCTCTACGGTACGCGGCTGGCGTTGCCGGCGCGTCACCATTCTCCTCTTGTCGTTGTTGCTCCGGGGCCATATCCGCCCCGGTTTTTTTTGCCCGCACGATTCGTGCTGCGCCGCAACAAGCCCCGCCCTCCTGCTTCCCCGCCCGGCCAGTAGCGGCCGCCTGCCTGCCCGGCCCGCGCCCCTGCTAGAATCGCAGTTTCCCGAAGCTTTCCCGCAGTCCCTCTACAGACCCTATGTCCGCATCCGACCTCACTTCCGTGCCGGCCGGCGCACCGCAAGGCCGCCGCCAGATCCTCGTCACGTCCGCGCTGCCGTATGCCAACGGCCAGATCCACATCGGCCACATGGTCGAGTACATCCAGACCGACATCTGGGTGCGGGCGCTGCGAATGCACGGCCACGAGGTCTACTACATCGGCGCCGACGACACGCACGGCACGCCGGTGATGCTGCGCGCGGAGAAGGAAGGCCTGACGCCGAAGCAGCTGATCGATCGCGTGTGGAACGAGCACAAGCGCGACTTCGACAGCTTCGGCGTGTCGTTCGACAACTTCTACTCGACCGATTCGGACGAGAACCGCGTGCTGAGCGAGCAGATCTATCTCGCGCTGAAGGAAAACGGCCTGATCGCCGAGCGCGAGATCGAGCAGGCGTACGACCCCGTCAAGGAAATGTTCCTGCCGGACCGCTTCATCAAGGGCGAGTGCCCGAAGTGCCACGCGAAGGACCAGTACGGCGACAGCTGCGAAGTGTGCGGCTCGACCTACCTGCCGACCGAGCTGCTGAACCCGTATTCGGTGGTGTCCGGCGCGACGCCCGTGCGCAAGACGTCGAAGCACTACTTCTTCCGCCTGTCCGACCCGCGCTGCGAAACCTTCCTGCGTGACTGGGTGAGCGGCCTCGCGCAGCCGGAGGCGACCAACAAGATGCGCGAATGGCTCGGCGACGCCGGCGAAGCGAAGCTCGCCGACTGGGACATCTCGCGCGACGCGCCGTACTTCGGCTTCGAGATCCCGGGCGCGCCCGGCAAGTATTTCTACGTGTGGCTCGACGCGCCGGTCGGCTACTACGCGAGCTTCAAGAACCTGTGCGACAAGCGCGGCATCGATTTCGACGCGTGGATCCGCCAGGGCTCGAAGACCGAGCAGTATCACTTCATCGGCAAGGACATCCTGTACTTCCACACGCTGTTCTGGCCCGCGATGCTCGAGTTCTCGGGCCACCGCACGCCGACCAACGTGTTCGCGCACGGCTTCCTGACGGTCGACGGCGCGAAGATGTCGAAGTCGCGCGGCACGTTCATCACCGCGCAGAGCTATATCGACACGGGGCTGAACCCCGAGTGGCTGCGCTACTACTTCGCCGCGAAGCTGAACGCGACGATGGAAGACATCGACCTGAACCTCGAGGACTTCCAGGCGCGCGTGAACAGCGATCTCGTCGGCAAGTACGTGAACATCGCGAGCCGCGCGGCGGGCTTCCTGATCAAGCGCTTCGACGGCCGCGTGCAGGACAGCGCGATGAACCATCCGCTCGTCGCGAAGCTGCGCGACGCCATTCCGCAGATCGCCGCGCACTACGAGGCGCGCGAATACGGCCGCGCGCTGCGCCACACGATGGAGCTCGCCGACGAAGTCAACGCGTACGTCGACGGCGCAAAGCCGTGGGATCTCGCGAAGGATCCGGCCAACGCGGTCGCGCTGCACGAAACCTGCAGCGTGAGCCTCGAGGCGTTCCGCCTGCTGTCGCTCGCGCTGAAGCCGGTGTTGCCGCGCGTCGCCGTTGCGGTCGAGGCGTTCTTCGGCATCGCGCCGCTGGTGTGGGCCGACGCCGCCCAGCCGCTGTCGTCGGAACAGCCGATCAAGGCGTACCAGCACCTGATGACCCGCGTCGACGCGAAGCAGATCGACGCGCTGCTCGCCGCGAACCGCGATTCGCTGCAGGCCGGAGCCGGCGCGGCGGCAGACGCCGCCGGCAGCGCGAAGGCTGCGAAAGCCGCGAAGGCCGACGCGAAGACCAACGCGAAGGCCGCCGCTGCGGGCAACGGTGCGGACGACGCCGACGCGCACATCTCGATCGACGATTTCGCGAAGATCGACCTGCGGATCGCGAAAATCGTCGCGTGCCAGGCCGTCGAAGGGTCGGACAAGCTGCTGCAGCTCACGCTCGACGTCGGCGAGGAGAAGACCCGCAACGTATTCTCCGGGATCAAGTCCGCGTACCAGCCGGAGCAGCTCGTCGGCAAGCTGACGGTGATGGTCGCGAACCTCGCGCCGCGCAAGATGAAGTTCGGCCTGTCCGAAGGGATGGTGCTCGCGGCGTCGGCGACCGACGAGAATGCCGAGCCGGGCCTCTACATCCTCGAGCCGCACAGCGGCGCGAAGCCCGGCATGCGCGTGAAGTAACGCACGGGTATCGGGACGGGGCGGCGCGCGTCGCCGCCCGCCCCGCTGCAACAGGAAACCCCGCCCGGTCAGCCGACCGCGCGGGGTTTTTTATCATCCGGTCCACGTGGGGCGGCCGCGCGCGACGGGCGCCGCCGCCGCCATCGTCATCGGGTCACCGCCCGCCGAACCACCGGTCGAAGCGCCGCGTGTAGTTCAGGTCGACGCCCTGGAACGTGCCGCCGTACGCGGACACCGACCAGAAGCGCGTCAGGTTGATCGTCGCCTTGAACGCGTTGCTCGCGGACTGCAGCCCCTGCTCGTAGCCGAGCACGAAGCGCTCGCTGATCGCCTTCGACATCTGCACGACCTGCGGGTCGGTCAGGCCGACGTCGCTGCGGCCAATCGAGAACTCGTCGATGCCGAAGGACTGCGCGACACGCTTGCCGGTCGCGCTGCCGAGCAGCGCGAGCGCGGCCGTCATCGTGTTCTGCTGGCCGACGTTGTTGCCCTGGTCGGTACCGTGCCCGAACAGCAGCCACGACAGCTTCTCGTTGTCGGTGACGTTCGGCTCCGACACGAGCTTCACCGTCGGGTACTGGATCGTGCCCGTCACCTGCACGCCGGCCTCGACCTCCTGGTTGCGCCGCATCGCGAGGATGTTGACGCCCGGGTTCGACACCGGGCCGTTGAACGTGAAGAACCCGTTCTCGATCGCGAGCTTGCGGCCGAACGACGTATACGTCGACCCTTCGGTCACGCGCACGTTGCCGACCGCGCGCAGCGGCACGCCGGGTGCGCTCATCACGGTGATCGTGCCGCGCAGCCCGAGGTCCGCGCCGTGGCCCTTGAAGCGGAAGTTGTTGCCGAGATTGATGTCGACGTTCGCGCGCGGTGCAAGCGACGGCGCCGGCTTGTCCGCGGCCGGCTGCGGCTTCGCGATCGCGGTGCCGGTCGGCGTCTCGCCGCGCACCGTGCCGTCCGGCCGCACGATCACGACGTCGTCGGACAGGTGCGGCGCCGCCTCTTCCGGCAGGTCGAACAGCGCGCGGTCGACGACGAACTTGCCGTCGATCACGAGCCCGCCGCGCGGCCCCTCGTTCGCGACCGTCGCCTTGCCCGACAGCGACAGCTTGCGGTCCGGCGCCGCGAACAGCTCGAGCTTGTCCGCGACGATGCTCGCGGTCAGGTCGGGCGCCTCGTTGTCGAGGCGCACGCGGCCGATCGCACGCAGCGTGCCTTCGCCACCGTGGAACTCGACCTGCTGGAATTCGACGAGGTTCTCCGACAGTTTGATGCGCACGATGCCGTCCTTCAGCTGCACACCCTGGTCGACGAGCGTCGCGGACAGCTCGTCGCCCGTCAGCATCCCGGACAGGCTCGGCTTCGCCGGCGTGCCGGCCACCGTCAGCTTCAGCGCCGCGCGCCCGCCGAGCAGGTAGCTCGGCCCGAACAGGTTCCCGGTGGTCTTCAGCGACGGGATGTCGGCATCGATGCGGCCCGACAGCGCGCCATCGTCGGCGACCGCGAGCACGCCGTCGCGCGGCGCGAACGGCACCGCGAGGTTCGCGTCGAGCGTGCCGATCCGGTTCGCCTTGCCCTGCGCCGTCACGTTCAGCCGGTTGCCCGCGCCGAACGCGGCGCGCGCCTGCAGGTCGGTCAGCCCGAGCGACGCAATGCCGCGGCCGGTCTCGACCGTCACGTCGCCGCTGCGCCGCTTGACCTGCAGGTAGCCGGTCGCGGTCGCGCCGACCGAGAAATCCCAGTCGGCGTCGAGCACGACGTCGGTCCGCACCGGCGGGCGGGCGCCCGTCAGCTCCTGGCGGATCTCGAGGAAACGCGCGACCGACGCGCCGCTCACCGAGCCTGCCGAGCGCAGCTGGCCGTGGTCGAACGCGAACGATTTCAGATCGATCGCCGCGCCTTCGAGCGTCAGGCGCGCCGCACCGAGCGTCACGCGCCCGGCGCCCGCCGACACGGTGAGCGGCGTCTCCAGTGCGACGGCCGGCGTGCCGCGGTTCGCGAGGCGCGTCACGGTGCCGTCCCAGCGCATCCCGTCACGGTTTTCGACAACGCCGCCGTTCGCGGCGAGCGTCAGGTCGATCACGCGGCCGCCCGCCATGCCGATCGCCGACGCGTCGAGCGTGTGCTTCGCGCGCGTGCCGTCGAGGTTCGCGCGCAGCGTCTTCAGTTGCAGCGAGCCGAGCGCGACGTTGCTCGCGTCGACCGTGAACACCAGCGCGCCGTGCGCACCGTCGCGGATATCGGCGCGGCCCTGCGCGGCGCCGATCCGGTTCGCCCCGACGACGACGCGTTCTGCCTTGTAGGTCGCGGTCACGTTCGGGTGCGCGAAGCTGCCCGTCAGGTCGCCCTGCGCCTCGACGAGCCCCGCAACCCCGAAGCCCAGACGGTCGAGCTGCGGCGCATCGATGGCGAAGCGCAGGCGGTCGCCGGGCGCGCCGAAGCTGCCGCGCAGGTCGACGCGGTTGCCCGCGATCGACAGGGTCGCGTTGCTCGGCAGGATCCGTGTGCCGGCGAGCTGCACGACGCCCGCCCCGGTCAACGGCACGCCGTCGTACACGCTGTCGCCGAGCTGGAAGGTCGCCTTCGTCGAGACCTGCGGCGCGAACGCGCCGGACGCGGTCAGCGTGCCGTTCACGCGCGTCTCGCCGCGCCTGGCAGGCGCGGCCTTGGCGGCCTTGGCGGCGTTGGCGCCCGCCTTGCCGGCGCCGGCCTGCGACGCGCCCATCGCCGCGAGCAGCAGCGGATCGAAGTCGGCGAGCGTCGCCTTCGCGTCATAGCTCGAGTGCGCGTCGTGGCGGAACACGCCGGTCAGGTCGACTCGCCCCTTGGCCGCCGTCACGCGCGCGTCGGTCACCACCGTCTGCTGCGGCGTCAGCGCAACCTTTGCGCGGGCGCCGAGCGCGAGCTTCGGGTCGCTCAGGTCGAAATCGACGGTCTGCACGCCTTCGGCGAGCGCCACGCGAACCGGCCCGCCGAGCCGCATCGGGCGCAGCTCGGCGACGAACGTGTTCAGGTCGAGATTGGCGACCTTCAGGTCGAAACGGCCCTTGCCGCCTGCCAGCGTACCGCTGCCCGTCACACTGCCGTCGCGGACCAGCTTCAGCGCGAGGCCGTCGATCCGCTGCGCGTGAGCGTCGAGCCGCACGGTCGCCTTCGCATCGACGACCGGCAGCAGGTGGTCGCCGAGCGTGCCCGGTTTCGCGTTGACGATCGTCACGGGGCCCGTCACCGCGAACGCGTGCGGATGCGCAGGATCGGCCGGCGCGGGCGCGAGCTCGGCACGCACCGCGAGATCCGCGGCCGGCGCGCCCGGCGACAGCGCCTGCGGGTTCACGTGATCGAACGCGAGCGACGCGCGCGTGAGCGGCACCGCGCCGAACGGCGCCGCCTCGACGTGCGCGCGCCCGTTCAGCTTCAGGCCGCTCGCGTCGACGTCGGCGACGAGCGCTTCGAGCGAGCCCGACACGCGCGCACGCGCATCGACCGGCTCGTCGGACACCTTGCCCGCATAGGTCGCGTCGCCCGTCAGCGCGAACGGTCGCACGCCGTCGAGCTTCACGCGCGCAGTCAGCGCGCCGAACGGCGTGTCGAGCCGATCGAGCGCGAGTTCGTGCAGGCGGCCGTCGCTGCGGCCGCTCAGCACCAGATGGTCGAGCTCCGTCGTCGACGCGCCTTCGTGGATCGCCAGGTGATCGAAGCGCAAGTCGTCGATGCGCAGCTGCAGCGGCAGACGCAGGTCCTGCGGCATCACGGTCGGTGTCGGCGGGCTCGGCGCCACCCGCACGTCGATCGTGCCCGCGCGCAGATACGCGACCGTCACGCGCAACGGCGCGCGGGTCAACGACCAGCGGCCGTCGAGGCGGTCAATCCGCACTTCGGTGCCCTTGCCGTCCGGGCTCGTCCACGCGAACGACGTCACGCGCACGCCGGTGGCGAGCGCACCGCCTTCGAGCGTGCCGGCGAGCCGGCCGCCCAGCACGCGCACCGCCGCCTGCCACGCGAGCCGCGTGCCGCGCTCGGTCGTGGCCGCGGCGAGCACGAGCGCCGCCGCCAGCACGACGACCAGGACGACGCCGGCGAGCGTCCACACGAGCGCGCGCACGAGCCGCGGCCGGCGCGGCGCGCGGGGCGCATCCGCGCGCCGGTCGTCGGGCGAATCCGGATCGTGGGGCGGTGGCGGGTCGATGGCGTCCTTCGTCATGCGGGGAGAATGCGTTCAGAGTGTCAGAATGCGACGCCGAGCGTCAGGTAAGGTCGCACGCTGCGGTTGCGCAGCCCGTACGCGACATCGAAGTTGACCGGCCCGACCGGGCTGCGCCAGCGCGCGCCGATGCCGACGCCCGGATAGAACACTTTCTCGCCCCACGCGTCGGTCGCGGTGCCGATGTCGAAGAACGTCGCGGCGCCCCAGTCGCGATTGAACCAGTGCTGGTACTCGGCGGTGCCGGTCATCAGGTACTTGGTCGGCAGCACCGAGCCGTCGACGCTGTTGCCGATGCTCTGGTAGCCGTAGCCGCGCACCGAGTTCGAGCCGCCCGCGCGGAACAGCAGCGACGCGGGCACGCCCGACGAGCTGCCGCTCGTGAACACGCCGCCCAGCTCCGCGCGGAACACGAACAGGTCGCGCTTGCCGATCGGCAGATACTGCTGGCCGCGCGCGTAGCCGCGGATGAAGGTCTGGTCGGTCAGCACATTCTTCACCGCGAAGCCGGCTTCCGCATGGATCAGGTTGCCCGAGCGCGGGAACAGCGGATCGTCGACGTTGCGGCGCGTCCACGCCCACTGCGGCACGAGCGCGCGGCTCGTGGTCGGCCCCGCGCCGTTCTGGTCGAGCCGGTCCTGGTAGAACATCAGCGAATACGCGTAGTCGATGAACTGCCCGGTGCGCGTGCGCTGCAGGCCGATCCGCGCGCTGTAGATGCGCGTGTCCGACACATTGGTGTTCGTGTACGACGCGAGCACGCTGTTCGTCCACGCGCGCGGCCCCGGCGGCATCGACAGCTGGACCTGCCCGTACTGCTGGATCTGGTCGACCCGGCCCGACACGGTGAGCGGCCACGCCGCGCCGAACGTGTCGAGGTACGTGTACGAGCCCTGAATGTGCGGGCCCGTGTCGGTCGCATAGCCGATCCCGCCGCGCACGCTGTTGAACGGATATTCGCTGACCTTCACGTGCACGGGCGTGTTGTCGGGCTTCGCCGTGTCGTCGCCGACGTCGATCGCGACGCTCGCGTAGTACGGCGTGTTCTGCAGTTGCCGCTGCAGCTCGGCAATCCGCTGCACGTCGTAGATCTCGCCTTCCGACAGCGGATTGACGTTCGTGACGATCTTCTCCGGATAGCGGCGCACGCCTTCGACGTCGACCTTGCCGATCGTGAACGTCGGACCGCTGTCGAACGTGACCGTGAGCGCCGCGTGCTGCGTGCGCGGATCGATGCGCGCCTCGGACGCGGTGATCTTCGCGCCGAGATACCGGCGCGACTGCAGTTGCCGCAGCGCGGCGCTCTTCGCGCCGTCCCACCCCGCCTGCGTGAACGGGTCGCCGTTCTTCAGCGAGAACGCGAAACGCGTCGCGGTCTCCTGCTTCGGGTCCTCCGACCCGACCGGCCCGTTGAAGATCAGCGCGACCGACGACACGACCGTCTGCGGCCCCGGATCGACCGACACCCTCACGTCGCGCTTGCCGTTGCGCGTGCGCACGTCCGTGCGCACGACGGGCGAGAAATAGCCTTCGGTCGCGGTCAGGTCACGCACCTGCTGCGGCGTCGTGGTGACGAGGAAGTCGAACTGGTCGTCGCTGACGTCGTCGCGCTTGCCGAAGCGCGCGATGTCGAGGTGGGACTTGAGGAGCTTGCGGATCGCGCGCGGCGCATCGATCTCGACGTCGTATTTCGCGTGGGCGGGCAGCGCGGCGAGCGCCGCAACGCAGGCAATCGCCGCTCGCGCGGCCCTGGACACGGATCCGGCGCCGACGCGGGTCACGCTGCGCACGGCGCCGCGCGCCGCTTCTCGTTGCTGGTTCGCCTGCCCTGCCAAATATGACCTCGCCCTCGGTTGATTATTCGAAACCCTGTATTTGACCACAGGGTGTTCATATCAAAGCGAAACGTTTCTGAACGCCGCACCGGCCGGCCCCGGCCGCGCCGGGGTCTGCACGCGACGGCCCGCGCCCGAATGCCCGACGACGGCCCGCGATTTCGACGCGCGTTTGACACCGGCTGTTCCCCGCGATGCGGTAAAATCCCGCCATCCCACATTCCGGCGCGTCGCGCGCCGCCCGAAACGGAAAGCCAAGCCATGCCGTACCAGTCCGACGTCACGCAATTCCTGAACCAGCTCAAGCAGCAGAAGCCGACGCTCGAAGACGAGCAGCGCAAGGGCCGCGCGCTGCTGTGGGACAAGCAGCCGATCGACCTCGACGAGCGTGCCGAGCAACAGGAATCGCGTGTGAAGCAGACGTCCTACGTCTACTACCAGAACTTCTGACGTCGTGAGCGCCGCCGACGAGGCCAGCGCCGCCCAGCCGGAGGACGCGGTCGCCGCGCCCGCGGGCGCCGATTCGACGCCCGACACGGTCGACGGCGTCGCGGCGTTCGCACGCCTGTACGGCGAGCCGCTCTTCAAGCTGCCGCAGGATCTCTACATCCCGCCCGACGCGCTCGAGATCTTCCTCGAAGCGTTCGAAGGCCCGCTCGACCTGCTGCTGTACCTGATCCGCAAGCAGAACTTCAACGTGCTCGACATCCCGATGGCGCAGGTCACCGCGCAATACCTCGGCTACGTCGACCAGATCCGCACGTCGAACCTCGAGCTCGCGGCCGAATACCTGCTGATGGCCGCGATGCTGATCGAGATCAAGTCGCGGATGCTGCTGCCGGTCAAGAAGGCCGACACGGGCGAGGAAGCGGAGGATCCGCGCGCCGAACTCGTGCGCCGCCTGCTCGAGTACGAGCAGATGAAGCTCGCCGCGCAGCGCCTCGACCAGCTGCCGCAACTCGGCCGCGACTTCCTGCGCGCCGAGGTCTACATCGAGCAAAGCGTCACGCCGCGCTTCCCCGACGTGAATTCGGACGACCTGCGCGCCGCGTGGGCCGACGTGCTGAAGCGCGCGAAGCTCGTGCAGCATCACAAGATCTCCCGCGAGGAGCTTTCGGTGCGCGAGCACATGAGCCTGATCCTGCGCAAGCTGCAGAACGCGCGCTTCATGGAGTTCGCCGACCTGTTCGACACGACGCGCGGCGTGCCGGTCGTCGTCGTGAACTTCATCGCAATGCTCGAACTCTCGCGCGAATCGCTCGTCGAGATCACCCAGGCCGAACCGTTCGCGCCGATCTACGTCCGCCTCGCGTACCTTCCCGCTTAGGGCCTGTTATAAGGGCCAGTTTGCGTGCGTGCGGCGGTATTCCCGACAGAAATGAACGACCGTGCGTTTATCGGTGCGTCCCGCGGACAAATCCACTACAATCCGCCGACGCCCGACGCGCCGCCCGCGCGCGGGCACGTTTGACGCTTCGACCCCGACGCCGCGCATCGCGGCGCAACGCGCGCCAGCGCGAGGAACCCGCTACCCGATCATGAAAGTCATCAGCTCGATCCAGGAACTGCGCGACCAGTTGCGCGGACAGAACCGCACCGCCTTCGTGCCGACGATGGGCAACCTGCACGAAGGGCACCTGTCGTTGATGCGGCTCGCGCGCCAGCACGGCGACCCGGTCGTGGCGAGCATCTTCGTGAACCGGCTGCAGTTTGGCCCGAACGAGGATTTCGACAAGTATCCGCGCACGATGCAGGACGACATCGAGAAGCTGCAGAAAGAAAACGTCTACGTGCTGTTCGCGCCGACCGAGCGCGACATGTATCCGGAGCCGCAGGAATACCGCGTGCAGCCGCCGAACGACCTCGGCGGGATTCTCGAGGGCGAGTTCCGGCCCGGCTTCTTCACCGGCGTGTGCACCGTCGTCACGAAGCTGATGTCGTGCGTGCAGCCGCGCGTCGCCGTGTTCGGCAAGAAGGATTACCAGCAGCTGATGATCGTGCGTCGCATGTGCCAGCAGCTCGCGCTGCCGGTCGACATCATCGCGGCCGAGACCGTGCGCGACACCGACGGCCTCGCGCTGTCGTCGCGCAACCGCTATCTCGCGGCGGCCGAGCGCCAGGAGGCGCCGGAGCTCGCGAAGACGCTGCAGCGCGTGCGCGAGTCCGTGCTCGGCGGCGAGCGCGACCTCGTGAAGCTCGAACAGCAGGCGCACGCGCACCTCGCCGGCCGCGGCTGGGCACCCGACTACATCTCGATCCGCCGGCGCGCGAACCTGATCGCGCCGAGCGCCGCCGAACTCGAGGCTGGCGAGCCGCTCGTGGTGCTCGCCGCCGCGAAGCTCGGCGCGACCCGCCTTATCGACAACCTGGAAATCTGACGGCTTACGTCCGCCAGCGCATTACGACGCATCAAGGAGGCACCATGCAGCGCCACATGCTCAAATCGAAGATCCACCGCGCGGCCGTCACGCACTGCGAGCTGCACTACGAAGGCTCGTGCGCGATCGACGAAGATCTGCTCGAAGCCGCGAACATCGTCGAGAACGAGCGGATCGACATCTGGAACATCAACAACGGCGAGCGCTTCTCGACGTATGCAATCAAGGGCGAGCGCGGCAGCGGGATGATCTCGCTGAACGGTTCGGCCGCGCGCCGCGCGCAGCTCGGCGACCTCGTGATCATCGCGGCGTTCGCGATGGTCGACGAAGCCGAACTGAAGGCCGGCTGGAAGCCGGACCTGGTCTTCGTCGACGCGGACGAAGGCAACAGGATCAAGGGCAGCCGCGACCACGTACCGACCCAGAACTGGACGTAATCGGGCGCGGCGCCGCGGCCACGGCCGGCACACGGCCGCCGGCTCGCGGTTCACGCCGCCGGATGAACGAAGGGCCGGATTCCGTCGCGTACGGAATCCGGCCCTTGTCATGTGTACCGGCTGGCGCCGCGCTCGCCGCTGGTGCCGTAGTGCCGCGGCGACCGGCACGCCCGCCGCACGCTGCGCTCGGCCCGCTACGACGCCTTCGCCACCTTCGCCGGCTTGTCCTGCGCCCACTCGACGATCGGCCGCCATTGCTCGAGATCCTTGTCGACGCGGCTTTTCGCGACGTCCCACAGCGTGAGGCCGTGCGCGGCGAGCTGCACGTAGTTCTGCGTGTCGCGCACGTAGCCGAGCACCGGCAGCTTCAGGCCCTCGACGAAGCGATGCAGTTGCTCGGACGAGCGCGTGCGTGCATCGACCCGCATCCCGACGATCCCGACCTCGACGTTGCCCTTGCGCACCGCCTTCTCGTTCGCGAGGCGTTCCAGGAAATGCTGGGTCGCGAGAATGTCGAACATCGACGGCTGCAACGGCACGATCACCTTGTCGGCGAGCTGCAGCGCGACGTTCAGCCGGTTGCCGTGCAGGCCGGCCGGCGTGTCGATCACCGCGTATTCGAGGCCGCGCGGCGGCTTCGACGGCGCATCGGGGTCGAGCCCCCACGCCTCGATCGTCGGCAGCCCGGCCGGGCGCAGGTCGAGCCACGCATGCGCCGACTGCTGCCGGTCGAGATCGGCGAGCGCAACCCAGGCGCCCTGTGCCGCGAAATAACCAGCGAGATTGGTGGACAGCGTGCTCTTCCCCACGCCGCCTTTCGGATTCGCCACCACGATGACCGTCATGAATTCCCCCGAAGAAGCCGCGCGACGCCGGCCGGCAGGCGGGCGCCGCACAATTGCGGATACAGGGAGCGATGATATCGGCAAACGGGGCGTCACCGGAACCTGTCACTCGGCACAGGTCCTCCGGACGGCGCTCACGCGCGCTGGGCGGCCGCCCGTTGCGACCCGAACGCGAACGCGCCGCCGCCCAGCAGTGCCTGCACGGCGAGCGTCACGGCCCAGAACGCCGGGTATTCCCAGCCGCCATGCGGCGATGCGAAGCCCCAGCCGTTCGGCAGATGTGCGGCGGTCGCGCCGAGCATGAACGGCAGCAGCACCAACGCGGCGATGCGGACCTGGAAGCCGGCGAGGAGCGCGAGGCCGCCGGCCAGTTCGACAGCGGTCGTCACGTAAGCGAGCCAGGCAGGCAGGCCGATCGACGCGAAGAATTGCGCGGTGCCGGGCAACGTGAAGACGAATACCTTTTGCGCGACGTGCGCGAGATACAGCACGCCGAGCGCGACGCGCAGCAGCGTCGCGGCGAAGTCGTTCAGTCGGTTCGGGTTCATGTCGGGTTCCTTCGTGAGTGGATGAGAATGGAACGCACTCTATTCGAACCCGTTTCGCCGATAAACAGACTGCCGCGCTTAGATTATTTCCCGATACGAACGAATACGGAACAAAAAGGGGGCATGACCACCATGCCCCCGCGATTCGCACTTCAGCTGCTTCAATAGCCGCCCTTGCCTTGCGAGGATCCGCTGGACTGGCCGCCATCCGGTGAATACGAATCGCACGCTTGCACCCACGTCGACGCCATCAGCAACCCCAACAACACCGCGCACCACCACCGTCGAGCCTTCATCGTCGCGCTCCTCCGGACGGGTATCCGCCCTCCTTTGTTGTATGCCACGCGGCGAAAAAAGCGAGGACGAACCGCCAGCCTGATCGTCCGCTGTCAGCAGATATCAGCAGCCGTCAGCGGAATTCAGCGTACAGCGCCGGGAGGTCGAGATGGGCGGCGAACGTGTCCGCGAGCCGTTCCAGCGACGCTTCGCGCAGCGCCGGATAGTCGATCCGCTCGGCCGCGTCGAGGCCCGCCCATGCGAGCAGCGCCGCGCACGCGCCCGGCGCGTCGAACAGGCCGTGCACGTAGGTCGCGAGGATCTGCCCGTCGGCCGACTGCGCGCCGTCCGTGCGCGTGCCCTGCGTGCCGTGCGTGCCGTGCGTGCCGTGCGTGCCGTTTGCGCCGCCGGGATCGTCGTCCGCCAGCGCGAGCGCCGGCGCCGCGAGCGCGGGGCCGCGCGTGTCGCCCATGTGGATCTCGTAGCCGCGCACCGCCGCACCGCCCGGCAGCGCGAGCTGCCCCGTCACGTTCTTCAGCGTCTTGTCCGGCAGCAGCGTCGTGTCGTAATCGAGCAGCCCGAGCCCCGGCACGCTGCCCGGCGCGCCTTCGAGGCCAAGCGGATCGTCGAGCGTGCGGCCGAGCATCTGCATCCCGCCGCAGATGCCGATCAGCTTGCCGCCATAGCGCAGGTGGCGCCGGATCACCGCGTCCCAGCCCGCGTCGCGCAGCCATGCGAGGTCGCGCTGCACGCTCTTCGAGCCGGGCAGGATCAGCAGGTCGGCGGCCGGCACGGGGCCACTCTTCCAGTACGTGAACTCGACCTGCGGATGCGCGCGCAGCGGATCGAAATCGGTGTGGTTGCTGATGCGCGGCAGCGCCGGCACGACGACCCGCAGCACGCCTGCGTCGGCGCGAGCGGCGCCGCTGCGCGCCTGCGCGGGCAGCATGTCCTCCGCGTCGAGCGTGAGGCCGTGCAGGTACGGCAGCACGCCGAACACCGGCTTGCCGGTCTGCGCGCGCAGCCAGTCGAGGCCCGGTTCGAGCAGCTTGAAGTCGCCGCGAAAGCGGTTGATCACGAAGCCGCGCACGCGCGCGCGCTCGCTGTCCGACAGGCACGCGAGCGTGCCGACCAGGTGTGCGAACACGCCGCCGCGGTCGATGTCGGCGACGAGCACGACCGGGCAGTCGACGCGCTCGGCGAAGCCCATGTTCGCGATGTCGCCTTCTCGCAGGTTGATTTCGGCGGGACTCCCCGCGCCTTCGACGATCACGGTGTCATAGCCGGCGCGCAGCCGCGCGTACGATTCGAGCACCGCGTCGAACGCGACCGGCTTGTAGTCGTGGTAAGCACGCGCATTCAGGTTCGCGCGCGCCTTGCCGTGGATGATCACCTGCGCGCCGCGGTCGCTCGTCGGCTTCAGCAGCACGGGGTTGAAATCGGTATGCGGCGCGACGCCGGCGGCCAGCGCCTGCAGCGCCTGCGCGCGGCCGATCTCGCCGCCGTCGGCCGTCACCGCGCTGTTGAGCGCCATGTTCTGCGGCTTGAACGGCGCGACGCGCGCGCCGGCGCGGCGCGCGAGCCGGCACAGACCCGCGACGAGCGTGCTCTTGCCCGCGTCGGACGTCGTGCCCTGGATCATCAGCGAGCCGCTCGGCCGCATCTCGGTTGCATTCATCGGGTGAAAGGCGTGGCGAAACGAAGGCCGCATTATCGCCCGCGCCGTTACAATCACGCGATGATTCCGCACGATCTCACCTTCGTCCTCGGCGGCGCGCGCTCGGGCAAGAGCGCGTACGCCGAGCGGCTCGCGGCCGACAGCGGCCGCGCCGTCACCTATATCGCGACCGCGTATGCGGGCGATGCCGAATTCGCGCAACGGATCGCGCATCATCGCGCGCGCCGTCCGGCGAGCTGGGGATTCGCCGACGCACCCGTCGCACTCGCCGAAACCCTCGCGCAACTCGACGATCCCGATGCGTGCCTGCTCGTCGACTGCCTGACGCTGTGGCTCACGAACCTGCTGTGCCCGGCCGAAGGCGAACCGCTCGACGACGCGCAATACGCGGCGCGCGTCGCGGCGCTCGACGCGGCGCTGCGCAACGCGCGCGCGAAGGTGATCGTCGTCAGCAACGAGATCGGGCTCGGCGTCGTGCCGCTCGGCTCGATCACGCGCCGCTACGTCGACGAGCTCGGCCGTCTCAACCAGCGCGTCGCCGCGCTCGCCACACGCGTCACGCTGCTCGTCGCCGGGCTGCCGGTCGCGATCAAGACGGAGCCCGCATCATGCTGATGCTGTCGTTGCCTGCGGTCGCGATGCTCGCGATCGTCGCCGTGATCGTCGACCGCGTGCTCGGCGAGCCGTCGGCCGCGCACCCGCTCGTCGCATTCGGGCGGCTCGCCGCGCGGATCGAAGCCGCGCTGAACACCGGCCGGCGCGGCCGCCTCGCGGGCATCGCCGCGTGGCTTGCGGCCGTCGCGCCGCCGGTCGTGCTCGCCGCGTGGCTGACCGCCGCGCTGCCCGGCCCGCTCGCGGCCGCGCTGCACGTCGCGCTGCTGTGGTTCGCGCTCGGCGCGAAGAGTCTCGCCGACCACCTCGCGCCGATTGCCGCCGCGCTGCTGCGGCACGACCTGCCCGGCGCGCGCACGCTGACCGCGCGGATCGTGTCGCGCGACACGAGCGACGCGGACGAAGGCGCGCTGTCGCGCGCGGCCGTCGAATCGGCACTCGAGAACGGCAACGACGCGATCTTCGGCGCCCTCTTCTGGTTCGCCGTCGCGGGCGGCCCCGGCGCGCTGATGTTCCGTCTCGCGAACACGCTCGACGCGATGTGGGGCTACCGCACGCCGCGCTTCCTGACGTTCGGCTGGGCGGCCGCGCGGATCGACGACGCACTGAACTGGATTCCCGCGCGCCTCACGGCCGCGAGCTATGCGCTGCTCGGCGACACCGCGAACGCATGGCGCTGCTGGCGCACGCAGGCGCGCCACTGGGACAGCCCGAACGCGGGCCCGGTGATGGCCGCGGGCGCCGGCAGCCTCAATGTGCAGCTCGGCGGCCCGGCCGTGTATCACGGAGAAATCGAACATCGTCCGCAGCTCGGCAGCGGCTCGCCCGCGAGCGCCGCACACATCGTCGCCGCGCTGTCGCTCGTCACGCGCACGCTCGCGCTATGGCTCGCGCTGCTCGTCGCGAGCGCCGCACTCGTCATGGGCACCCAGCATGTCTGACACCCGCATCACGCACGGCGGCAACCTGCACGAAGCCGCGCGCCGCCACCGCATCCCGTACGACGCGTGGCTCGACCTGTCGACCGGCATCAATCCGGCCGGCTACCCGGTGCCGCCCGTCCCCGCCGATGCGTGGCGCCGGCTGCCCGACGAAGGCGACGGGCTCGCCGCGTGCGCGGCCCGCTACTACGGCGCGCCGGACGCCGCGCACGTGCTGCCGGTCGCCGGCAGCCAGGCCGCGATCCGCGCGCTGCCCGCGCTGCTGCCGCACGGCAATGCAGGCGTCGCCGCGCTCGCGTACGGCGAATACGGGCCCGCATTCGCGCGCCACGGCCACCGCATCGAACCGCTCGACATCGCGGCGAATACGTTGCCGGCAACGCTGCGCCACGTCATCGTCGGGAATCCGAATAATCCGACCGCCGAGCGCGTCGACGCCGAGCGCCTGCTCGGCTGGCACGCGCAACTGTCGGCGCGCAGCGGCACGCTGATCGTCGACGAGGCGTTCGCCGACACGGGTGCGGCCGATTCGCTCGCCGCCTGCGTCGATCGTCCGGGGCTCGTCGTGCTGCGCTCGGTCGGCAAGTTCTTCGGGCTGGCGGGCATCCGCGCGGGTTTCGTGCTCGCGCATCCCGAACGGATCGCCGCGCTGCGCGACACGCTCGGCGCGTGGACCGTCAGCGGCCCCGCGCGTCATGCGGTCACGGCCGCGTTCGCCGATCGCGCGTGGCAGACGGCGGCCCGCGAGCGGCTCGCCGCAGACGGCGAACGGCTCGCCGCGCTGCTGCGCGGGCACGGCTACGTCGTGCATGCGACGCCGCTGTTCAGCTGGACCGCCGATCCGCGCGCCGAAGCGTTGCATGCGGCGCTCGCGCGGCACGGCATCTGGACGCGGCACTTCGCGCAACCGTCGAGCGTGCGGGTCGGCTTGCCGGGCAACGAAGCGGAATGGCAGCGCCTCGCCGACGCGCTCGCAGAATGCGTACCCGGACTGCACGGCGCAGCGCCTTGAGAATGCGACCGCTCGCCTGCATGCTGCCGGCAACCGCTCTGCTCGCGCTGCTCGCGCTCGGCAGCGCGCCGTCCGCGCAAGCGGACGTCAGCGCCCGCGACGACGCGGGCAACACGGTCACGCTGCCGATGCCCGCGCAACGCGTCGTCAGTCTCGCGCCGCATGCAACCGAGCTGATCTACGCGGCCGGTGGCGGCGCGAAGCTCGTCGGCACCGTCACGTACAGTGATTATCCGAGCGCCGCGAAATCCGTGCCGCGCGTCGGCGACAACAAGGCGCTCGATCTCGAACGGATCGCCGCGCTGAAGCCCGACCTGATCGTCATCTGGCGGCACGGCAATGCGGAGCGGCAGACCGACGCACTGCGCGCGCTGCACATTCCGTTGTTCTTCAGCGAGCCGAAGCATCTCGACGACATTGCGTCGTCGCTGCGCCAGCTCGGCGCATTGCTCGGCACGCAGCCCGTCGCTGACACGGCCGCGGCCGCGTTCACGCGCGACGTCGACGCGCTGCGCGCACGCTACGCGACGCGCGCGCCCGTCACGGTGTTCTTCCAGGTGTGGGACCGCCCGCTGATGACGCTCAACGGCACGCATCTGATCAGCGACGTGATCGCGCTGTGCGGCGGCCGCAACGTGTTCGCGTCGCTGAAGCCGCTCGTGCCGACCGTGACGGACGAAGCCGTGCTCGCGGCCGATCCGGAAGCGATCGTGACGACGAGTGCCGGCGCGACGCCGTCGCGCGAGCCGCTGCCGAGCCTCGCGCGCTGGCGCGCGTGGCCGGCGCTGACGGCCGCCGCGCGCGGCAACCTGTTCGCGATCGACGGCGATCTGCTGACGCGCCCGTCGCCGCGCATCGCGCAAGGCGCGGCGGCGCTCTGCGACGATCTCGACATCGCACGCAAGCGGCGGCCCGCGCGCTGACGCATGCGCGCGCCCAGGGCCTGTTCACGCCGATAGCGGGCCCTGATCGTCCCAGTGCACGATCTCCCACGCACCGGATGCATCGCGCCTGCGCAGCCACACGATGCCGCCATACGGCACCGGCCGCGACAACAGCGAGTCGAGCGGCATCTGCAACACCTGCGACGCAAACACGCGGATCACGCCCGCATGCGTGACCACCCATTGCGGCCCATCGGCCTGCACGATCGCGTCGACCATCTGCGCGACCCGCGCGGCAAAACGCGCGACGCTCTCGCCGCCGTGCGCGCACGCGTGCATCAGGTCCGCGGCCCACGCATCGAGCGCCGCGCGGTCGATGTCGTCCCAGCGCTGCATCTCCCATGCGCCGAAATCCATCTCCTGCCAGCGCACGTCGCGCTGCAGCGGCACGCCGAGCGCGTGCGCAAGGCGATCGGCGACCGATGCGCAGCGTGTCAGCGGGCTGCACCCGATGCGCGCCGGCAACGGCGCACGCAGCGTCGCGACACGCGCGCGCACGGCCTGCGCGCCGGCCTCCGCCGGCGCCGCGAGCGGCACGTCGCTGCGCCCGTAGCACACGCCCGCATCGACATCGACCGCCGGATGCCGGATCAGGACGACGTCCATCCGAGCACCACGAGATAGATCGTCAGTTCACCCAACTGCTGCGCGAAGCCGAGACAGTCGCCGGTGTAGCCGCCGATGCGCCGCACCAGATAGCGCGCGAGCCACGCGCGCAGCAGCACGAGCGCCGCGAGCGCGGCCACGCCCGCGCGCCAGTCCGGCCAGAGTAGCCACGGCAGGCCGAACGCCGCCGCGACGAGCGCCGCGCGCGGCCCCATTCGCTGCGCGACCGGCTTCGCCTTGCCTTCGGCGCGCACATAATCGAGCGACATCAGCAGGCTCACCGCCATCGCGCGGCTCGCGGCGTGCGCGGCGATCATCGTCCACGCAGCGCGCAGCGGCGGCAGAGCAGCTAGCGCCTGCCATTTCAGGCCGAGCGCGATCACGAGCGCGACCGCGCCGAACGTGCCGATCCGCGAGTCGTGCATGATCCGCAGCACGTCGTCGCGCGTGTAGCCGCCGCCAAATGCATCGCAGCTGTCGGCGAGTCCGTCCTCGTGGAACGCGCCGGTTGCGAGCAGCGTCGCGGCGATCGACAGGCCCGCCGCGATCGACGCCGGCAGCACGCGCAGCGCGGCGAGGTAGACGAGCGCACCCCACGCGCCGACGCATACGCCGACGAGCGGAAAGTAGCGCGCGGCCTGGTCGAGATCGCCGGACGCGTAGCCGATCGCGCGCGGCACGGGCACGCGCGTGAAATAGCCGAGCGCGACGAAGAAGTAGCGCAACTCGGCGCGCAGGCCGCGTGCGCGCTCAGGCGTCACGATTGTCGACGCCCGCGGATTCGAAGCTCGCCATCTCGGTCATGAATGCAGCCGCCGCGCGCACGAGCGGCAGCGCGAGCGCCGCGCCCGTGCCTTCGCCGAGCCGCAGGTCGAGCGCGAGCAGCGGCTTCGCGCCGAAATGCTCGAGCATGCGGCGATGCCCTGCTTCGTTCGACGTGTGCGAGAACACGCAGTAGTCGCGCACGGCCGGCGCGAGCCGCTCCGCGACGAGCAGCGCCGACGTCGCGATGAAGCCGTCGACGAGGATCGTCATCCGCTCGCTCGCCGCCGCCAGAAATGCGCCCGTCATCATCGCGATCTCGAAGCCGCCGAACGTCGCGAGCACGTCGAGCGGCGCGATCGCGTGCGAATGCCGCACGAGTGCGCGTCCGAGCACCGCGCGCTTGTGCGCGAGCCCCTGGTCGTCGAGTCCCGTGCCGCGTCCGACGCACGCGTCGATCGGCACGTCGAGCAGGCGGCTCATCAGGCAGGCGGCCGAAGACGTGTTCGCGATCCCCATCTCGCCGAAGCCGATCACGTTGGTGCCGAGCGCCGCGTGATGACGCACGCGCGCGTCGCCCGCGGCAAGCGCGGTGAGCGCCTCGTCGCGCGTCATTGCCGGCTCCTGCGCGAAGTTGCGCGTGCCACGCGCGACCGGCAGCGAGATCAGCCGGTCGGACTCGGGCAGCGGCGACGCGACGCCCGCATCGACGATCTCGAGCGTGCTCTGCGCGACCCCCGAAAACGCGTTGATCGCCGCGCCGCCGGCCAGGAAGTTCGCGACCATCTGCGCGGTCACGGCCTGCGGATACGGGCTCACGCCTTCGGCCGCGATCCCGTGGTCGCCCGCGAACACGATCGTCGCCGGACGCTGCACGAGCGGCCGCTCGGTGCACTGGATAAGGCCGAGCTGCAGCGCGAGCGGCTCGAGCTGGCCGAGGCTGCCGGGCGGCTTGGTCTTGTGGTCGATCACGTGCTGCAGGCGCGGGCGCAATGATGCGTCGAGCGGCGCGATGTCGGGCAGGAAGTCGGTCTGTTTCATCGGTAGTTCGCCTCGTTGGCGCGGCAGCGGCCGCACGTCGAAAGAAAGGAAGTCATCGCCGCTCCGGCCACGCAGGCAGCAATGCGTCGCGGCCATCCTGGCGGATCAGCACGAGCGGATAGCCGAACGCGTCGCTCGCGCGCTCGGCCGTGAGCACGTCGTGCACGGGGCCCGCCCATGCGCGGCCGCGGCCATCAAGCAGCAGCGCATGCGTCGCGAAGCGGCGCGCGAGATTCAGGTCGTGGCACGAGAACAGCACGGTGCGCTGGCCGGCGTCGAGCCACGCGGCCAGCGCGGTCAGGCAATCGATCTGGTGATGCAGGTCGAGATGGGCGAGCGGCTCGTCGAGCAGCAGCAGCGGCGCATCCTGGCACAGCGTCGCGGCCAGCGCGACGCGCTGCCGTTCGCCGCCGGACAGCGACAGCACGTCGCGATCGGCAAACGGCGCAAGGCCGAAGGTCGCGAGCGCGTCGCGCGCGGCCGCACGGTCGCCATCGCGCTCCCAGCCCCAGCCGCCGAGATACGGGAAGCGGTTGAGCAGCACCGTGTCGAACACCGTCGCGCTGAACACATCGTGCAGGTGTTGCGGCATCAGCGCGCGCCGCCGCGCGAGCCGAGCGGGCGACCACGCGGCGAGCGGCCGGCCGTCGACTTCGACGTGGCCGCCCGACGGCGCGTGCAGGCCCGCGAGCGTCGCGAGCAGCGTCGTCTTGCCCGCGCCGTTCGGCCCCGCGACGCACCAGATCTCGCCGGGCCCGAACCGCTGCGTGAAGCCGCTCAGCAACGTGCGCGCGCCGACCCGCAGCGTCAGGTCGACCGCCGCATACGAGAAACCGTTGGCGGGCAAGGATGCGGCTGCATTCATCGCGTCGGTCTCCTCAGCAACATCCACAGGAACACGGGCACGCCGATCAGCGCGGTCATCACGCCGACCGGCAATTGCGCGGGCGCGATCACCGTCCGCGCGAGCAGGTCGGCCGCCATCACGCCGCCGCCGCCCGCGAGCATCGCGGCAGGCAGCAGCATGCGCTGGTCGTTGCCGAACGCGAGACGCAACGCATGCGGGACGACGAGGCCGACGAAACCGATCGTCCCTGCGGTCGTCACCGCGGCGGCCGCGGCCAGCGATGCGGCCAGGTAGATCCGCACGCGCAGCCGCGCGACCGGCACGCCGAGCGCGAGGGCGACCGCGTCGCCGCGCAGCAGCACGTTCAGTTGCGGCGCGGCCGGCAGCGCGACGCACGCGGCGAGCGCAAGCGCGGCCCACGCAAACCATGGCGCCGCGGCGCCGTTCAGGTCGCCGGTCAACCAGAAGATGATGCCACGCAGGCTGGCATCGGGCGCGAGCGACAGCAGCAGCGTGACAAGCGCGCCCCACCCGGCCGCGATCACGACGCCGGTGAGCAGCAACCGCGGCGACGCGTCGCGCAACTCGCCGCGCCACAGCTCGCGGCGCGCGAGGCCGAGCACGAGCCCCACCGACACGAGCGCGCCGGCGAACGCCGACGCGTCGACAAGCCACCACGCGGCGCCCGCGATCATCGCGACGAGCGCGAAGCCGGCCGCGCCGCCCGACACGCCGAGCACGTACGGTTCCGCGAGCGGATTGCGCAGCAGCACCTGCAGCAGCGCGCCCGCGAGCGCGAGCAACGCACCGCACGCGAAGCCCGCGAGCGCGCGCGGCAGGCGCAGCGTGCGGACGATGTCGGCGAACAGCGCTGCGTTGCCCGACGCATCGCCGCCGCCGTGCGGAACGAGCGAGGCGAGCGCCTGCAGCGGCGACATCGGCACGCTGCCGATCGTCAGCGACGCGATGAACAGCACGGCGACCGCGGCCGCGAGCGCCGCCCAGATCGCCGCCGCGCGCGTGGCGCTCATGCGGCGCACCGTCGCGCGCAGGCCGGCGCGCCCGCCCGGCGCCTACTGCTGCTGCCAGCCGAGCGTGACATAGGCGCCGCGCCGCGGCGTGTTGTATGCGTAGGCAAGCTCGTAGTCCTTGTCGAAGAGGTTGTCGATGCGCGCGCTGACGTACCACGCTTTCGTGATGTTGTAGCGCGCGAACAGATTGACGAGCCCATATCCGCCGAGCCGCCCGCCGCCCGAGTCGTTGCGCGCGCCACTGACGAGCCACTCGCCGCCGACGCGCACGGGGCCGAACGCGCGGCTCACCGCCGCCGACGCGAACCGCCGCGCGCGCCGGTCCAGGTCCTGATTCTGCGTTTCGTCGATCGGGTTCTGCAAGGTGGCGGCAACCCGCACGTCGGTCGCGCCGACGTGCCCTTGCCACGAGCCTTCGAGCCCCTGCACCTTCGCGCGGCCGACATTCTGCGCGACATAGAAGAAGCTGTTCGCCTCGGGCCGGTAGTCGATCAGGTTCGAATAGCGCGTCTGGAACGCGGTGAGGCGCACCACACCCACCGCGTTCGACGCATATTGCAGCGCGGCCTCGACCGAATGGCTGCGCTCGGGCTGGATCGACGGATTCCCGGCGATCGGGTAATAGAGGTCGTTGAAGCTCGGCGCGCGGAACGCATCCGAATAGCTGGCGGTGATTTTCCAGCGATCGGTGAGGTCGAGACCATAGCCCAGATAGTACGAGTTCGCGCCGCCGAAATCCGAATACTGGTCGCGCCGCAGGCTCGCCTGGAACTGCTGGCGGCCGATGCGTCCCGTGTAGCCGAGCCAGCCGGAATTCACGTGGCGTTGCGGCGCCGAATACACGTTCGACATGAACTGCTGGTCGAGCCGCTCATAGCCAGCCTGGATCATGTGGTCGGGCGCGATCCGGAAATCGTTCTGCCACGTGTACTGGCGGTTGTCGGAATTGAAGTGGTCAGTGTAGACGCCGTTCAGCTCCGTCTGGCTGCGGTCGTTGCCGGTCGCGACGCTGACATGCGTGGTCCACCAGTCGAACAGCTTGCCGTTCGCGAACACGCGTGCCTGCTGCACGCGCGAGTACAGGGTGTTCAGGTCGGTCGGCACGCCGAACGCGTTGTCGTAGCTGTTGTTGCCGTTCGACTGCAAGTACGTGATGCCCGCATCCCAGCGATCGTCGAAGCGATGCCGCAGCGATGCGGTGACGCTCTCGTTCAGGTAGCCGTTCGCATTCGGGTTCGCATTCGGCTGCTTCGCCGGATCGAGCGCGGAAAAGCCGTTGTCCTTGTTGCGCGCGATCGACACGCTGAAGGTCGTCTTGCCGTCGGCGTCGAGCCGGCCCGACACGCCCGCCTGCTGCGTCTGCGTGCCGTAGCTGCCGAGGCCGACCGCGAAATTGAAACGCGGCGGATGATTGCCGCCTTCCTTCGTGAACACCTGCACGACACCGCCGATCGCGCCAGAGCCGTACAGCGACGACACGTTGCCGTTCACGACCTCGACCCGCTCGATCTGGTCGAGCGGCAACTGGCTCAGCTGCGCGGCGCCGAGGCTCGCGGAATCGACGCGCACGCCGTCGATCAGCACGAGCGATTGCGTCGATTGCGCGCCACGCAAGAACAGCGTCGCGCTCGCGCCGGGGCCGCCGTTGCGCACGATCTGCGCGCCTGGTGCGAACGCGAGCAGCGTCGGCAGGTCGGCGCCCGGATGCGCAGCGATGTCCTGCGCGTCGAACACGGTCGTTTGCGGAATCGCATCGGCGAGGGCCTGCGGCGCGCGCCGCGCGGTGACGACGACCGGCGCGAGCAGCTGCGCGCCGGTATTCTGTCCGGTCTGCGCGCCGGCAGCGGGTGTGCCAGGTATGGCGGGTACGGCCGGTGCAGCGGCATCGGCAGCAACGGTCTGGGCCGTGGCGGCGAGCGGCAGCCCGCATAGCGCGCCGAGCGCGGTGCGGGCGATTGGGGTCAGCATCGAAGACATCCTGTGAACGGCTGCGCGCCCCGCTTCCCCGCAGGCCGCGCGTCATGAAGCCCGCGCACGGGCTCCCCGCCTCGGCCGGTATCCGGGCTGGCGGCACACCGGCTCGCCTTCCCGCGCTTTCATGCGCAGTGGCCTGCGCTCGCATGCGAACCGCACACGCCGAGCGCACCCGAGCCGGCCTGCATCGTTCGATGCGGCCGCTTACCGTTGCGGGGGCAGCGCAGGTTGGCCGCTCCTGGCGGAGCCGGCGCCCTGCTTCCCGTTTAACCGCGCGTCGTACGCGCGAGCACCGAGGCGGCGCCAGTTTAGGAGCGGGCCACGGGAGCGTCAAGAAAGCGGTCGGCACGCACGCGAAACCGGCCCCTGTCTCGCCAATTCGCGGCAAGAAGCAGGGGTGTTACGACTGGAAACGTTACAGATGTCGGAATGCGCGTTATTCCGCGCTAAAATGCTGGGTCTTTAGAGGACGCAGCAGATGCTCAACGAACTCGAAACCCTATCTCAAAATATTGGCCGACTGATTGCACTGAACCAGCGCTATCACTCGGAACGGCTCGCGCTCGAAGAGCAAGTCGCGCAATTGCGCGCGGAAGCAGACACGGTGCGCGCGGAGCTCGCGCAATTGCGCGAGGAGCGCAATGCGCTCGCGGCCGAACGCGACACGCTGTCGGCAAAGATCGACGACGCCCAGGTGAAACTGAACGCGATTCTCGAGAAGCTGCCGCGCTCGAAGAGCGTGGCGGAAGCCGACAACCAGCTCGACCTGCTCGATACACAGGCGCGCGCCGATAGCGACGACGCGGCCAGCCACGGAGAACACGCATGAGCACCAAGCAGATCGAAGTCTCGATTCTCGGCCAGGCCTATCGGCTCGCCTGTTCGGCCGAGACCGAAGCGGCGCTGCTCGAGGCTGTCGCGCGTGTCGACGCGGAAATGACGAAGATCCGCTCGAACAGCTCGGTGCGCGGCACCGATCGCATCGCAGTGATGGCGGCGCTGTCGCTCGCGTCCGAACTGCTGCGACTGCAAACGAGCGTGCGTCACGGTGAAGCATTTCCGGCGGAAGAAATCCGGCGTACAATGCGCCAGATGAACGAAAAGCTCGGTGCGGTGCTCGCACAGCACGAGACGCAGTAACCTCGAATCGATGTGTCGATTCCCCTTGATCTCCGGGGTCAACGGTGGTCAAATTGGACACAACGATTCACAGTTCAGTCAGCTTCCCTGCCTGGTTCGCCAAGGTCATATATTCCTTGAACCAATGCCATGTGCACGGTTGCGGAAATTTGTAGCACGGGCGCGCGCGTCACTCTGTCTGATGTACCCGAAGTGCTGCTAACTGCGACCAATTCTGAACCCTAGGTTCAGGATGCCGGCCTAGCGGCTAAGGCGGGGGCCTATCCAACGGCACCGGGTCTCACCCGGTGCCGTTTCCTTTTCCAGGGTCTGTTTGCATACGGAACGCACATGCGAATGCCCGAAATCGCTCGCAGGGCAAGAAGTGAGGAGCGCCGTTTGGCCAAGCCAAACAAGCGACGAGCGACGCCGCCATGCGGGCGATTTCGGGCATTCCCGTGGAATGGATTTTTAAGTTTGGGGTTGCCACGAGAACGGCCGTTCTCGTGGCAACGCATGCGCGTTCCGTATGCAAACAGACCCTGACTGCCTCTTTCTGCGTCGATCACGATCCATGCAATACTGGCTGATGAAGTCCGAACCGGACGAAGCGAGCATCGACGATCTCGCGAACGCACCGCAGCGCACGCTGCCCTGGACCGGCGTGCGCAACTATCAGGCGCGCAATTTCATGCGCGACACGATGAAGCTCGGCGACGGCGTGCTGTTCTATCACTCGAGCTGCCCCGAGCCTGGCATCGCGGGCCTCGCCGAAGTGTCGTCGACACCCTACCCCGATCCCACGCAGTTCGATCCGAAGAGTCCCTATTACGATCCGAAGTCGACGCAGGAAACACCGCGCTGGCTGCTCGTCGACGTTCGCTTCGTGAAGAAGGCGTCGCTCGTGCCGCTCGCGGCGCTGCGCGAATACGACGAGCTCGCCGACATGCGCGTGCTTGCAAAAGGCAACCGGCTGTCGATCACGCCCGTCACGCGCGCCGAATGGCGCTTCATCACCGAACGGCTGATGAAGTAAGCGCGGGCGTGCAAACGTCAAATTTGGTCAGCATGCGCGTCCCGTGCGGAACTCGCCGGCGCGTCGCCCGGCCTAAGCAACCGCGACCGGCCGATCCGGCCGGCTGTCGTTTTTTCCTCGCGCGGTCCGCCCGCGTCGCGCACGCGCGATCCGCGTGCGCGCCCTCGCACAAGGAGTCCAACAATGACGAAGAAATCCGCACTCGCGCTGTCCCTGATGCTTGCCGCTGCCGTGCCCGCCGCGCTGGCGCTCGCCCCGGCCACCGCGCAGGCCCAGTCTGTCAGCCCGCACTTCCCGCAGCCGTCGGGCGTGCTGTCGCTGTCGTCGCAGGCGAGCAGCGAAGTGCCGCAGGACATCATCCATATCACGCTGTTCTATGAAGAGCAGGCGAAGGATCCGGGCAGCCTGACGTCCCAGCTGAACCAGCGCGCCGACGCCGCGCTCGCACAAGCGAAGAGCGTGTCCGGCGTGACCGCGCATACGGGCGCGTTCTCCGTCTATCCGAGCACCGATCGCGACGGCAAGATCTCCGCATGGCGCGGCCGCACGGAAGTCGTGCTCGAGTCGCGCGATTTCGCCGCGGCGTCGAAGCTCGCGGGCCAGCTGTCGAACCTGATGCAGGTTGCGAACGTCGAGTTCTCGCTTTCGCCGGAAGCGCAGCGCGCGGCCGAAGAGAAGCTGACGACCGAAGCGATCAAGTCGTTCCGCACGCGCGCGGACGAAGCCGCGAAGGCATTCGGCTACAGCAGCTATTCGATTCGCGACGTGAACGTCGGCAGCGGCCGCAACGTGCAGCCGTATCCGCGCATGATGGCGATGGCCGCGCCTGCGATGGACAGCGCGAAGATGAGCGCGCCGATCGCGGTCGAAGGCGGCAAGGCGACCGTGACGGTCACGGTCAACGGCTCGGTGCAGATGAAGTAACTGAAGCAACGCGGGCAGTCTGCACGCCAGATGCGAAAACGCCGGCCCCTGGGCCGGCGTTTTTCGTTGGTGCGTCACGCGCGCAAGCGCATCACGCGGTGGCCGCGGCCGCGCGGCGGCGATACGCCCAGATCATCAGCGCGATGCCCGCGAGGATCATCGGCAGCGACAACCACTGCCCCATCGACAGGCCGAGTGCAAGCAGGCCGAGGAAATCGTCCGGCTCGCGCGCGAACTCGACCGTGAAGCGCGCGAGGCCGTAGCCGATCAGGAACAGCGCGGACACCGCCCCCATCGGACGCGACTTGCGCGCGAAGAAGAACAGCACGAAGAACAGCGTGATGCCTTCGAGCGCAATTTCGTAGAGCTGCGAAGGATGGCGCGGCAGCATCTGGTATTGCAGGAACACGTCGTTCAGGTGCCACTTCGCGGCGAGTTCCGGATGCGCGCCAAGCCACGCCGCATCGTCGCGCGACGCGCCCGGGAACAGCATTGCCCACGGCGCGCCCGGATCGGTCACGCGGCCCCACAGTTCGCCGTTGATGAAATTGCCGAGCCGGCCCGCCGCGAGGCCCGTCGGCACCATCGGTGCCACGAAATCGGTGACCTGCAGCCAGTTGCGCTTGCGCTGCCACGCGAACAGCATCATCGCGAGCGTCACGCCGAGGAAGCCGCCGTGGAACGACATCCCGCCTTCCCACACCTTGAAGATGTCGAGCGGATGCGCGAAGTAGAAGCTCGCCTTGTAGAACAGCACATAGCCGAGCCGGCCGCCGAGCACGGTGCCAAGCACGCCGTAGAACATCATGTCGTCGATGTCCTTCGCGGTCCAGCCCTGCGCGGCGACGTGCGGCAGCTTCAGGCGGACGCGGCCGACGACGATCGCGGCAATGAAGCCGACGAGATACATGAGCCCGTACCAGCGCACGGCGAGCGGCCCGAGATGGATCGCAACGGGGTCGAAATTCGGGTGAATGATCATGGGTTAGCGGTGAAGGTTTCGAATTCGGTGCAACGGCGCGCAAACGTGGCGCGCCGCGCATTGGACGACGCCGGCGCGCCATCGTTCGCGTCATGCGCTCAGGAACGCCCGCGCACGCACGATGTCGATGAAGCCGGCCAGCACCGGGCTGACGTCGCCCGTGCGCCACACGAGGCCCGTCTCGACGACGGGCGCGCCGTCCGCGAGCGGCCGGTAGACCACGCCGGTGCGCCGCAGGTTACGCAGCGACTGCGGCACCAGTGCGACACCCATGCCGGCCGACACGAGGCTCACGATCGTCTGCATCTGGATCGCTTCCTGGCCGATGCGCGGGGTCTCCCCCGCCGCGCCGTAGCAGCCCGTAATGATGTCATAAAAGCCAGGCGCCAAACGGCGCGGGAAGATCACGAGCGGCAACGCGGCCACGTCGGCGAGCCGCAGCGGCGTGTCGTCGGGCGCGTCGGACATCGCCGCGGGCATCGCCAGCACGAGCGGCTCGCGCACGACCGGCAGGTACGACAGCTCGGCCGCATGGCGCGGCGGCACGGGCGGGATGATCAGCCCGGCATCGATGCGGCCGGCGGCGAGCTCCTCGATCTGCACGTCGCTCGTCGCCTCCGCGAGCTGCAGCCGCACCTGCGGATAGCGCGCGCCGAACGCACGCAGCAGCGACGGCAGCAATCCGTAGTCGGCGGTCGACACGAACGCGAGCGCGAGCGAGCCCGTCTCGCCGCGCGCGAGGCTCTGCGCACGCGGCGGCAGCGCATCGGCCGCCTCGAGCAGCTTGCGCACGTCCGGCAGCAGCGCCACGCCGACCGCCGTCAGCGCGACCGAGCGCTTGGTGCGCACGAACAGCGCCACGCCGAGCTGCTCCTCGAGCGCGCGGATCGCCTGCGACAGCGGCGGCTGCGTCATCGACAGGCGCGTCGCCGCGCGGCCGAAATGGCGCTCTTCGGCAACGGTCACGAAATAGCGCCACTGGCGCAGATCAGGGGTCAGCTCAGGCATCAGTCATATGAAAATCGACCTAATAGGCGATGAATAATATATTGGACACACTCAGAGGGAAATCGCATCCTAGCCTCATCCGAGCCGATGCACCGCCCCGGATGCACGCGCCGACATCACCCACGCAAGGATGGAGTCCCCATGTCATACAACCGCCGCTCGAAGAACGTCACGCAAGGCGTGGCGCGTTCGCCGAATCGCTCGATGTATTACGCGCTCGGCTACCGGAAGGAAGATTTCGACAAGCCGATGATCGGCATCGCCAACGGCCATTCGACGATCACGCCGTGCAACGCGGGCCTGCAGCGCCTGTCGGATGCGGCGGTCGCGGCCGTGAAGGCTGCCGACGCGAACCCGCAGATCTTCGGCACGCCGACCATTTCGGACGGCATGTCGATGGGCACCGAGGGGATGAAGTACTCGCTCGTGTCGCGCGAAGTGATCGCCGACTGCATCGAGACCTGCGTGCAGGGCCAGTGGATGGACGGCGTGGTCGTCGTCGGCGGCTGCGACAAGAACATGCCCGGCGGCATGATCGCGCTCGCGCGCCTGAACGTGCCGGGCATCTACGTGTACGGCGGCACGATCCGCCCCGGCAACTGGAAGGGCCGCGACCTGACGATCGTGTCGTCGTTCGAGGCGGTCGGCGAGTTCACCGCGGGCCGGATGTCGCAGGAGGATTTCGAAGGGGTCGAGCAGAACGCATGCCCGACGACCGGCTCGTGCGGCGGCATGTACACCGCGAACACGATGAGCTCGTCGTTCGAGGCGCTCGGCATGTCGCTGCTGTATTCGTCGACGATGGCGAACCCGGACGAGGAAAAGGTTGACTCCGCGGCCGAATCGGCCCGCGTGCTCGTCGAAGCGGTCAAGAAGGACCTGAAGCCGCGCGACATCATCACGAAGGAATCGATCGAGAACGCGGTGTCGCTGATCATGGCGACGGGCGGCTCGACCAACGCGGTGCTGCACTACCTCGCGATCGCGCACGCGGCCGAGGTCGACTGGACGATCGACGACTTCGAGCGCATCCGCAAGCGCGTGCCGGTGATCTGCGACCTGAAACCGTCGGGCCAGTACGTCGCGACGGACCTGCACCGGGCGGGCGGCATTCCGCAGGTGCTGAAGATCCTGCTCGATGCGGGCCTGTTGCACGGCGGCTGCATCACGATCACGGGCCGCACGCTCGGCGACGAGCTGAAAGACGTGCCGAGCGTGCCGCGCGCGGACCAGAAGGTGATCTACCCGATCGACCAGGCGCTGTACAAGGAAGGCCACCTCGCGATCCTGAAGGGCAACCTCGCTGAAGACGGCGCGGTCGCGAAGATCACCGGCCTGAAGAACCCGGTCATCACCGGCCCCGCGCGGGTGTTCGACGACGAGCAGAGCGCGATGGAAGCGATCCTCGGCGACAGGATCCATGCGGGCGACGTGCTCGTGCTGCGCTATCTCGGCCCGCAGGGCGGCCCGGGGATGCCGGAAATGCTCGCGCCGACGTCGGCGATCATCGGCAAGGGGCTCGGCGAATCGGTCGGCTTCATCACCGATGGCCGCTTCTCGGGCGGCACCTGGGGCATGGTGGTCGGCCACGTCGCGCCGGAAGCGTACGTCGGCGGCACGATCGCGCTCGTGCAGGAAGGCGACTCGATCACGATCGACGCGCACCGGCTGATGCTGCAGTTGAACGTCGACGACGCTGAACTGGCGCGTCGTCGCGCCGCGTGGAAGCAGCCGGCGCCGCGCTACACGCGCGGCGTGCTCGCGAAGTTCGCGGCGCTCGCGCGCCCGGCGAACCAGGGCGCCGTCACCGGCTGACATCGGGCGGACCATGATGCGGCCCTCAATCCGGCCGCACGCCAGGGGAGCGCAAAAACGTGCGCTCCCTTTGCTTTTATAATGCGCGAACGTCAAGCCGGCTGTGCCGCCGGCGGAGAACCGCATGAAACAGACGATATTGTGCGCAACGATCCTGACCCTGCTGATCGGCAGCGCGGCCGCGCACGCCGAGCAGACCGACGGCCTGACGCTCGCGCAGCGCAAGAACTGCATGGCCTGCCACGCGGTGAGCAAGCCGTTGATGGGGCCGTCTTTCCATGACATCGCCGACAAATACGCAGCGCGCGGCGACGCCGGCGATTACCTCGCACAGACGATCGTGAAAGGCAGTGTCGGGGTGTGGGGCAGCGTGCCGATGCCCGCGAATACGCAACTGACGGGTGCCGAAGCGCACGCGCTCGCGCACTGGGTGCTGTCGCTGAAATGAAACCGGCAGGCTGCCGCCCGCGGGCTGCAGCCGCACCGTGCAGCCGTTCCGGGCCATCAAGGCCCGACCGGATCGCGCGCCCGGTTCAGCCCGAATGTCCCGTGCGGCGGCGCGCGATCTCGTCGTCGACCGCATCCCGCACCCACTCCATCACTTCGGTTTCAAGCGCGAGCGCCACTTCGCGCGTGATCTGGCTGACGAGCCACGCGGAGTGGTCGAGCAGCGCGTCGCGACAGCGTGCCTCGATCGCTTCGCGCCCTTCCCCGGTCAGGTAATTCGTCAGACGGTTGCGCAGCCGCTCGGCGATGTGCTGCGCGTCTTCGGGCGTGAGCGTGACGGGCGTGGTGGCGATGGTTTCCGGGGCTGCCGGCGCCGCAGGCGTGTCAATGACCGGCTCGGCGGCGGCACGCGACGCGGCAAGCGTGTCGACGACCGGCTCGGTGGCGGCGGCACGCGACGCGGCAACCTCACCGGCCGGCGGCCATTCGACCGCAGGCACGTGAGGCGTCGGCACCGGTTCGACGATCACCGTGTCGGGGTCGGCATCGATTTCGGTTGGCGCAGCAGGTTCGGCAGCCGTGACGGGCGACGTTCCCGCTGCGTCCTGCCCCGGCTTGCCCGGCGCGATCACGTCGGTCAGCACCGGAATGGCTGCATCGTCATGCGGCACGTCGGCCGAGGCCGAGGCCGCGGGCGCGCGTGCCGCCGCCGGCTTGCCCGGCACCAGCACGTCGGTCAGCGTCGGAATCGAGGATGATTCGGTTTGCCCCACGTGGATACTCCGTCGACGGGTGCGACTAGCCGCCCTGCTTGTAATTATTGAGCGCGTAGCCGCGATCGCGATAGAAGCGGTAGCGCTCGCGCCCCGCGGTCAGTTCGGCCGGCTCGTTGCCGACCACCTCGAGCAGCCGCTCGAAGCGTGCGAATTGCGCCGGCACCGCCGCGCCGAGATTCAGCAGCACGTGGTGATGCGGCGCACGGTCGAGGTCGGCCGCGAGCACGATCGGCGTATCGGCCGCGTGCGCGCTGTCGACCCCGCAATGCGGAATGAAATCGAGCGGCGAGAACGTCCAGAGCCGCTCGTCAAGCGCGCGCAGGCGCGCGGGCTCCGCGAGCACGACGACCGGCTGCCCGGCCTGGTAGGCCTTGCGCAGCAGCCGGCACGCGTAGGCGAGCGAATCGCCGACGTTCGAATGGAAATCGATCCGCGTCATCGCCCGCTCGCCCGCAACGTCATGCGCACCGCCATCACTGGCCGGCGCGGTCGATCAGGAACTGCGCGAGCAGCGGCACCGGACGGCCGGTCGCCCCCTTCGCCGCACCGCTCTTCCATGCGGTGCCCGCGATGTCGAGGTGCGCCCACGGATAGCTGTCGGTGAAGCGCGACAGGAAGCACGCGGCCGTCACGCTGCCGGCCGGACGCCCGCCGATGTTCGCGATGTCCGCGAAGTTCGACTTCAGCTGGTCCTGGTACTCGTCGTCGAGCGGCAGGCGCCAGGCCGGATCGTTCGCCTCGCGCGACGCGTCGAGCAGTTCGCCCGCGAGCGCGTCGTCCTTCGAGAACAGGCCGCTGTTGTGGTTGCCGAGCGCGATGATGCACGCGCCCGTCAGCGTCGCAACGTCGATCACCGCGGCCGGCTTGAAGCGCTCCGCGTAGGTCAGCGCGTCGCACAGGATCAGCCGGCCTTCGGCGTCGGTGTTCAGCACCTCGATCGTCAGCCCCTTCATGCTGGTGACGATGTCGCCCGGCTTCGTCGCGTTGCCGCCCGGCATGTTCTCGCAGGTCGGCACGATCGCGACGACGTTGATCTTCAGGCCCATCTCGGCGACCGCGCGCATCGTGCCGAGCACCGAGCCCGCGCCGCACATGTCGTACTTCATCTCGTCCATGCCCTCGCCCGGCTTCAGCGAGATGCCGCCCGTGTCGAACGTGATGCCCTTGCCGACCAGCACGACCGGCTTGGCCTTCACCGCGGCGCCCTGGTAGTGCAGCACGATGAACTGCGGCGGCTCGACCGACGCGCGCGCGACCGACAGGAACGAGCCCATCTTCAGCGCCTGGATCTGCTTCAGGCCGAGCACCTCGGCCTTCAGGCCCCAGTCCTTCGCGAGCTGCTTCGCGGTGTTCGCGAGGTAGGTCGGCGTGCAGACGTTGCCCGGCAGGTTGCCGAGATCGCGGGTCAGATCCATGCCGTTCGCGAGCGCGACGGCCTGCTTGACCGCGACCTTCGCGGCCTTCTCGTCCGCCGGGTCGACGCTGAACACAATGCGCTTGAGCGCATGCGACGCCGGCTCCGGCTTGCTCTTCAGCTGCGTGAAGCGGTAGGTCTCGTTGCGCAGCGCGAGAATCGCCGCGCGCACGCCCCAGTCCGAGCTGCGCTCGTCGACCGGCAGCTGGGCCAGCGTAAAGGTGACCTGAACGACCTTGGTCGCGAGCAGCGCGCGCCAAGCGGCGGTCACCGCGTCGTTGTAGGCTTTCTGGTTGAAAGCATCCTGCTTGCCGAGACCGACGAGCAGCACGCGCGACGCGCCGATGCCCTGCACCTCGTGCAGGAACAGCGTCTTGCCGCGCTTGCCGTCCATGTCGCCGGCCTTCACGATGCGCGAGATCAGTCCCTTGGTGGCCGTGTCGATGTCGAGCGCGGCGCCGGACAGCGTCTGCGCCTCGAAGATGCCGAGCACGATGCAGTCGGACTTCCCGGTCAGGAACCCCTTCGACTCGCCTTTGCTCCAATCACAGCCTTTTATGCTAAAGTCCATCGCGCTTGTCCTCGGATAAAATCTGGGCTAAGGATGAAAGCCGCAATTATCCGCTATTTTTCCCGTGGCGGCGCGAGCGCCGACCCACGCGGGCGTAGCGCCCCGCCCTCTTCTCATCAAGAATGATCTTCGAACGCTCCCTCCAGCGCGAGCTTGCGTATACGGCTGGCGCCGTGTTCATGGTGCTGCTCACGATCATGCTCACGACGATGATGATCCGCATCGTCGGCTATGCCGCGTCCGGCGAAATCGATCCGCGGGACGTGCTCGTGCTGATCGGCCTCACCGTGATCGGCTACCTCGCCGTGATGCTCGTCGTCACGCTGTTCGTGTCGATCCTGTTCGTGCTGACCCGGTGGTACCGGGACTCCGAAATGGTCGTCTGGCTCGCATCCGGCGTGAGCCTCACGCGCCTCATCAAGCCGATCGGCATGTTCGCGACGCCGATCATCCTGCTGATCGCGTTCTTCGCGTTCGTCGGCTGGCCGTGGTCGAACCAGCAGAGCAAGATGATCAAGGCGCGCTTCCAGCAGCGCGACGAGATCTCGCTGCTCGCGCCCGGCCAGTTCCGCGAATCGGCGACCAACCACCGCGTGTTCTTCATCGAGAAGATGACGCCGGACCAGTCGAAGGTGCAGAACGTGTTCGTGACGTCGACCGAGAACGGCAAGGTGAACGTCGTCGTGTCGCAGACGGGCCACACGGAGTCCAAGGACGGCGACCGCTTCGTCGTGCTCGAGAATGGCCGCCGCTACGATGGCACGCCCGGCCAGCCGAACTTCAAGATCATGGAGTTCGAGCGCTACGGCGTGAAGATCACGAGCAAGCCGGTCGTCAATGTGCCGACCACCAACAGCACGCCGACCCTCGAGCTGCTGCGCAACCCGACGCGCGACAACCTCGCCGAATTCGCGTGGCGCGCGGGCCTGCCGCTGATCGCGATCAACCTGCTCGTGCTCGGCATCCCGCTCGCGTACCAGAACCCGCGCCGCAGCCGCACGATCAACCTCGTGATGGCCGTGCTGATCTACCTGACCTACTCGAACCTGCTCAACGTCGTGCAGGCGCAGATCGAGCAGGGCAAGCTGTCGTTCGTCGTCGGCCTCGTCGGGCTGCACCTCATCGTCGCGGCGATCGTCGCAGTCATCTTCTGGCTGCGGGTGCGCAACCGCCCGCTGTTTACACGCGCGCTGTTCAGCCGCTCGACGGGAGCATGATCGATGCGGCTCTATGAAAAATACTTCGCGCGACAGATCTACATCGCGTTCGTCTTCATCCTGTTCGCGTTCTCGGGTCTGTTCTTCTTCTTCGACCTGATCAGCGAACTGAACTCGGTCGGGCACGGCAACTACAAGTTCGGCTACGCGGTGCTGCGCGTCGCGCTGCAGACGCCGTCGCGCTTTTACGAGATCATCCCGGTCGCCGCGCTGATCAGCGCGATCTACGTGTTCGCACAGATGGCCGCGAACTCGGAGTTCACGATCTTCCGCGTATCGGGCCTCGCGACCAACCAGGCGCTGCGCTCGTTGCTGAAGATCGGCATTCCGCTCGTGATCGTCACCTACCTGATCGGCGAGTTCGTCGGCCCGTACGCGGACCAGCTGTCCGAGCGCGTGCGGTTGCAGGCGCTCGGCGCGTCCGTGTCGTCGAACTTCCAGTCCGGCGTGTGGGTGAAGGACACGCTCGCGGCGCGAGACAACGGCGAGCAGCTCACGCGCTTCGTGAACGTCGGCAGCCTGTCGCCGGATTCGACGATCAGCAACGTGCGCATCTACGAATTCGATTCAAAATTCCAGCTGCAGAACGTGCGGATCGCGCAGACGGGCCGCTACGAGTCGCCCGGCCACTGGCTGCTGACGGCCGTGACCGAGACGGAGCTCACGCCGATCAAGCCGATCAGCGGCCAGCCCGCCGACGCGCTGAACCCCGTGTACCGGTCGCAGCAGGTCACGCTACCGGAATACCGGCTGCGTTCGGACCTGACGCCACAGATCCTGTCGGTGCTGCTCGTGTCGCCTGACCGGATGTCGATCATCAACCTGTTCCGCTACATCCAGCATCTGAAGGAAAACCAGCAGGACACGCAGCGTTATGACATCGCGCTCTGGCGCAAGCTGCTGTATCCGTTCGCGGTGTTCGTGATGCTGGTGCTGTCGCTGCCGTTCGCGTACCTGCATACGCGCGCGGGCGTGGTCGGCGTGAAGGTGTTCGGTGGCATCATGCTCGGCATGAGCTTCCAGCTCCTCAATACGCTGTTCTCGCATATCGGCACGCTGAACACGTGGCCCGCGCCGCTGACGGCGGCCACCCCCGGCCTGATCTACCTCGCGCTCGGGCTGTTCGCGCTCAAATGGGTCGACCGGCACTGAGCGCCGGCACGCGACGGAGAACCGCATGAGTTTGCACGGTATCGTCCTGTTCGGTCATGGCGCCCGCGATCCGCGCTGGGCGGAGCCGTTCGAGCGGCTCGCCGCGCGGCTGCGCGCCGCGCGCGGCGCCGATGCGCCGCCGGGATCCGTTTCGCTCGCGTTTCTCGAACTGATGACGCCGTCGCTCGATACCGCGGTCGCCGCGCAGGTGGCGGCCGGTTGCACGCGCATCACCGTGGTGCCGGTGTTCTTCGGCCAGGGCGGCCATATCCGCCGCGACCTGCCGCAGCTCGTCGATGCGTGCCGCGCCGCGCATCCGGGCGTCGAGATCCGCTGCACGACTGCCGTCGGCGAAGACGACGGCGTGCTCGACGCGATCGCGCGCTATTGCCTCGAGCAGTCGGGCGACGACGCGTAAGCGCAGCAAGCGCCACACAGAAAAAACGCTGGCCGATGCCAGCGTTTTTTCGTTTCGCTCAGGCCGCGTCGCGCAACGCGCCGCCCTGCTTCGCCTGCTTCCCGCGTTCGGCGAACGCGTCGCCGATCATCAGCAGGCTCGGCTCGGCCGGATCGAGCCACGCCTGTGCGGCGCCTGCCGCCATCTCGCCAAGCGTCAACGTCAGCGTGCGCTCGCGCGCGGTGCTGCATGCCTCGACGATCGCGACCGGCGTCGCGCTCGCGCGGCCCGCGTCGATCAGCTGCTGCGCAATGCCCGGCGCGCTGTCGCGGCCCATGTAGTAGACGATCGAATCGGCGCGCGCGGCTTCGCGGATCTCGTCGCTGCCTGGCGCACGGCTGTGCGTCGCGAACGCGACACTGCGTGCGACGCCGCGCAGCGTCAGCGAGCGCTTCAGCGTGGCCGCCCCGGCGAGCGCCGCGGTGATGCCCGGCACGATCTCGTAGTCGATGCCGGCCGCCTCGAGCGCGCGCATTTCCTCGTCCGCGCGGCCGAACAGCATCGGGTCGCCGCCCTTCAGCCGCACGACGCACGCATGCTCGCGCGCCGCGTCGACGATCTGCTTGTTGATGAAATGCTGCGCGCTCGAACGCTGCCCGCAGCGCTTGCCGACCGCGATCCTGCGCGCATTCGGCGCATAGTCGAGCATCGCCGGCTCGACGAGCGCGTCGTGCAGCACGACGTCGGCCTGCGCGAGCAGGCGCGCGCCGCGCACCGTGATGAGGTCCGCCGCGCCCGGCCCTGCTCCGATCAGATACACCTTGCCCATGTTGGTCGCTTCCCTGCGAACGCCGGCATCGGTCCGCGCCGCACGAAGCGGCGCGGTTCGCCGCGCCGTTTCCCGCGCGGTTCCCTGATTACGCCGAGAACGCCCGGATCATCCCTGCGGCGACCGTATGATGCGTCGCCTCGTCGATCAGCACGAACGCACCCGTGCCCGGATGCGCGTCGTACGTGTCGCAGACGATCGGCTTCTGCAGCGTCAGCGCAACGCGGCCGATGTCGTTCATCTTCAGGTCGTGGCGGTCGGTCGCATGCGACAGCGTGTGCACGTCGAGCACCTGCTTGACCGCGCCGACCTTCGCGAACACCGTGCTCGTGGTCTGCTTCAGCAGGTACTTGCGCTGCGGCGACAGCGGCGTTTCGTCGAACCAGCACAGATCGGCCTCGAGCTTCTTCGCCGGCTCGACCGGCTCGCCCGTCGCGACGAACACGTCGCCGCGCGACACGTCGACGTCTTCCGCGAGGCGGATCGTCACCGTCTGGCCCGCGTACGCCCGTTCGACGGCCGCGGTACCGCCCGGCACCGGCGCGATGATCTCGGCGACCGTCGCGGCGCGGTTCGACGGCAGCACGGTGATTTCGTCGCCGACCTTCACTTCGCCCGCCTCGATGCGGCCCATGTAGCCGCGGAAATCGTCGGCCGAGCTGCCGTCCTGGCGTGCGACCCACTGCACCGGGAAGCGCAGCGCGTCATGCGCCTGCGTCTCGACGGGCAGCGTCTCGAGCACGTCGAGCAGCGGCTCGCCCGCGTACCACGGCATGCGCTCGCTCGCGCCGACGATGTTGTCGCCCTTGAGCGCCGACACCGGCACGAAGCGCACGTCGGCGAGGCCGAGCTGCTTCGCGAGCGCGACGTACGCGTCGCGGATCTCGTTGAAGCGCGCTTCGCTGTAGTCGACGAGGTCCATCTTGTTGATCGCGACGATCACGTGCTGCAGCGCGAGCAGCTTGACGATCGCGCTGTGGCGCTTCGTCTGCGGCAGCAGTTCCGCGACGCCGTTCTCGACCGTCACGCGCGTCGCGTCGATCAGGATGATCGCCGCGTGCGCGGTCGACGCGCCCGTCACCATGTTGCGCGTGTACTGCTCGTGGCCCGGCGTGTCGGCGATGATGAACTTGCGCTTGGCGGTCGCGAAGTAGCGGTAGGCGACGTCGATCGTGATGCCCTGCTCGCGCTCGGCTTCCAGCCCGTCGGTCAGCAGCGCGAGGTCGAGCTCGTCGCCGACCGTGCGCTTGTTCTTCGCGCGCGACAGCGCGGACAGCTGGTCGGACAGCACGGCCTTGCTGTCATACAGCAGGCGGCCGATCAGCGTGCTCTTGCCGTCGTCGACGCTGCCTGCGGTGATGAAGCGCAGCACGCCGAGGTCTTCGTTGTTCTCGATGATGCTCATGATGTGAATGTCCTCGTGTGCTTCAGAAATAACCTTGCTTCTTGCGCTGTTCCATCGCGGCTTCGGAGGTCTGGTCGTCCATCCGGGTCGCGCCGCGCTCGGTGATCTCGGTCACCGCCGTCTCGGCGATGATCTTCTCGACGTCGTCCGCGTCGCTCTCGACCGGGCACGTGCAGCTGATGTCGCCGACCGTGCGGAAGCGCACCTGAGCGACCTCGCTCGTCTCGCCCTCGCGCATCGGCGTGAGCGGCGTGACCGGCACGAGCAGCCCGTTGCGGCGCACGATCTCGCGCTCGTGCGCGTAGTAGATCGACGGCAGTTCGAGGTTCTCGCGGGCGATGTACTGCCACACGTCGAGCTCGGTCCAGTTCGAGATCGGGAACACGCGCAGGTGCTCGCCCTTGTGCAGGCGCGCGTTGTAGAGGCTCCACAGTTCCGGCCGCTGCGCCTTCGGGTCCCACTGGCCGAACTCGTCGCGGAACGAGAAGATGCGCTCCTTCGCACGCGCCTTCTCCTCGTCGCGGCGCGCGCCGCCGATCATCGCGGTGTAGCCGTGCTGCTCGATCGTCTCGAGCAGCGTGACGGCCTGCGCGGCGTTGCGCGAATCGGTCTCGCGGCGCAGCACGACGGTGCCGCGCTTGATCGAATCCTCGACGTGGCCGACGATCAGCTCGGCGCCGATCTCCTTCGCGCGGCGGTCGCGGAAGTCGATCACTTCGTCGTAGTTGTGGCCCGTGTCGATGTGCACGAGCGGGAACGGCAGCGAGGTCTTGCGGTTCGCGCCGAGGCCGAACGCCTTCAGTGCGAGATGCAGCACGACGACCGAATCCTTGCCGCCCGAGAACAGCAGCGCCGGCTTGCTGCACTCGGCCACGAGTTCGCGCAGGATGTGGATCGACTCGGCTTCGAGCCAGTCGAGGTGGCCCATGCGGCTGTCGGCGCCGGTGGGCGGGGCAAAGGCGGATTGCTCGAGCGTCGTGCTCATGATTTCAGTCCTTCTCTTCTGGGTTCGTGCCGCCCGCTTTCGCAGGCGGCGCATGTTCGGTCTTGTGTCGGTCGTTCAGTGCGTCGCGCCGGCTTCGGCCGTCGCGGGAATCGGCGTGATCGAGATGTGCAGCCCGCATTCCTTCGAATCGCGCGATTCCCACCACCAGCGGCCCGCCCGGCTGTCCTCGCCGGGACGGATCGCGCGCGTGCACGGCTCGCAGCCGATGCTCGGGTAGCCGCGCGCATGCAGCGGGTTGACCGGCACGTCGAACGCCTTCAGGTAGGCCCACACTTCTGCCTCGGTCCAGTCCGCGAGCGGATTGTACTTTGCGATCCCGCGCGCATCGTCGCGCTCCTCCTCGTGCAGCTCCGCACGCGTCACCGACTGCTCGCGGCGCTGGCCCGTGACCCACGCACCGACGTCGGCGAGCGCGCGGTTGAGCGGCTCGACCTTGCGGATGTGGCAGCACGCCTTGCGCAGCTCGACGCTCTCGTAGAACGCATTCAGCCCGTGCTCGGCAACGTACTGGTCGACCGCATCCTGCTGCGGGCGGAACTGCTCGATCTCGTAGCCGTAGCGCTCGCGCACGCGGTCGATCATGCCGACCGTCTCCGCGTGCAGGCGACCCGTGTTCAGCGAGAAGATGCCGATCGACACGCCCTTCGACAGGATCGCGTGCGTCACCAGCATGTCCTCGGCCGCGAGGCTGCTCGCGAACTTCACCTTCGGATGGCGCTCGGCGATCTGCGCGAGCAGCGCGTCGAGGCGCTCGACCTTCGCAGCGAGCTCCGGCGTCAGTGCGGTGGCGTCGGCGCTCATGCGTTCACCTTCGCGTCGGACGTCGCTGCGGCCGCGCCGCGGCGGCGGAACAGCGGCACCGGCTCGTCGAACGCGCCCTGGTAGCGCTGCGAGAATTCGCCGAATGCATTCAGCGCGTCGTGGATGTCCTTGTCCGCGCGCACGGCGAACGCGTCGAAGCCGCAGCGCGACATGTACAGCAGCTGGTCGCGCAGCACGTCGCCGATCGCGCGCAGCTCGCCCGTCCAGCCGTAGCGCTCGCGCAGCAGGCGCGCAATGCTGTAGCCGCGGCCGTCCGCGAAGCGCGGGAACTCGACGGCGATCAGCGAGATCGCGTCGAAGTCGGCGGAGAGATCCGCCGGCTCGCTGTCCGGCGCGAGCCACACGCCGAGTTCGCCCTTCGTCTTCGCGGCGACGAGCGCCGCGCGCTCCGCCTGCCACAGCACGAACGGCACCAGCACCTTGCCGGCCGGCAACGCGTCGACCGCGGGCAGCGCACCGTCTTCCGCCGCGCGCACGACCTGCCATGCATCGTCGATCACTGCGCGGTTCTTGATAATCGAAGCCATCTGCTAATTCCTTCTACCCGGTTGGTTACGCGTTCACAGCCTGGCGCGCCGCATACACGCGCTCCTTGAACGGCGCGATGCCGATGCGATCGTACGTGTCGACGAAGCGCTCGCCGTCGACGCGCGATTCGACGAACGTGTCGATCAGCTTCGCGATCACGTCCGGCACTTCCTCCGCGGAGAACGACGGCCCGATCACGCGGCCGAGGCGCGCGCCGTTGCGGCCCGTGCCCTGCTCGCCGCCGAGCGACACCTGGTACCACTCGGCACCGTCCTTGTCGACGCCGAGGATGCCGATGTTGCCGACGTGATGGTGGCCGCACGAGTTCATGCAACCGGAGATGTTCAGCGACAGGTCGCCGAGGTCGTACACGTAGTCCAGATCGTCGAAGCGCTGCTGGATCGCGAGCGCGATCGGAATCGACTTCGCGTTCGCGAGCGAGCAGAAGTCGCCGCCCGGGCACGCGATGATGTCGGTCAGCAGGCCGACGTTCGGCGTCGCGAAGCCGGCCGCCTTCGCCTTTTCCCACAGGGCGTACAGGTCGCGCTTCTTCACGTTCGCGAGAATCAGGTTCTGCTCGTGCGACACGCGCAGTTCGCCGAACGAGTAGGTGTCGGCCCAGTCGGCAACCTGCTCCATCTGCGTATCGGTCGCATCGCCCGGCGCGACACGGTGGTTCTTCAGCGACAGCGTGACGGCCGCGTAGCCCGGCACCTTGTGCGGCGCGACGTTACGCTCGACCCAGCGCGCGAACGCCTTGCTGTCGAGCAGGTGCTGCTCGAACGACGCGTCGGTGTCCGCGAGCTTTTCGTAGACGGGCGGCTTGAAGCACTGCGACACGCGGTCGACTTCCGCCTGCGTGAGCGTCGACGGGCCGTCCTTCAGGTGCTGCCACTCTTCCTCGACCTGCTGCGCGAACTTCGCCGGCGACAGCGCCTTCACGAGGATCTTGATGCGGGCCTTGTACAGGTTGTCGCGGCGGCCGTAGCGGTTGTACACGCGCAGCACGGCTTCGCAGTAGGTCAGCAGGTGCTGCCACGGCAGGTCTTCCTTGATCACCGCGCCGACGATCGGTGTGCGGCCGAGGCCGCCGCCCGCGAGGATGCTCGCGACCACGTCGCCCTGCGCGTTCTTCTTCAGGTAGACGCCGAGGTCGTGGATCTGCACGGCCGCGCGGTCGTCCTTCGAGCCGGACACCGCGATCTTGAACTTGCGCGGCAGCCACGCGAATTCGGGATGGAACGTCGACCACTGGCGGAGGATTTCCGACCACGGACGCGGATCGATCTCCTCGTCCTGAGCGACGCCGGCGAACTGGTCGGCCGTGATGTTGCGGATGCAGTTGCCCGACGTCTGGATCGCGTGCATCTGCACCGACGCGAGCTTCGCGAGGATCTCGGGCGTCTCTTCCAGCTGGACCCAGTTGAACTGGATGTTCGAGCGGGTCGAGAAGTGGCCGTAGCCGCGGTCGTGCTCGCGCGCGATCCGGGCGAGCATCCGGAGCTGGTCGCTGCGCAGGTTGCCGTACGGAATCGCGATGCGGTGCATGTACGCGTGACGCTGCATGTACAGGCCGTTCTGCAGCCGCAGCGGGCGGAACTCGTCTTCGCTCAACTCGCCCGACAAGCGGCGGCGGACCTGGTCGCGGTACTGCGCGACGCGCTCGTCGACGATCGTCTGGTCGTATTGGTCGTACTGATACATTCGGGGACCCCAGGGTTTTCGTGGTGACCGCGCGACGTCCTAGCCACGTCGCGCCCGAATCTCCGTTCCGTCGCGCCCCCGGCGTTCCGCTGCCCGGTGGATTGCTAATGACGAAAACAGATATCCATATTTGAAAAACTCCGGTGAATCGTAATAAACTCGCCTTATATTTCAAACGACTAAAAAATTCTGTTGATATGCGGAAGGGTTATAAATGAACCTGCACCAATTTCGCTTCGTGCGCGAGGCCGTCCGGCAGAATTTCAACCTCACCGAGGCCGCCAAGGCGCTGTACACGTCGCAACCGGGGGTGTCGAAGGCGATCATCGAGCTGGAAGACGAGCTGGGCGTGGAGATCTTCACGCGGCACGGCAAGCGGGTGCGCTCGCTGACCGAGCCCGGCAGGATCATCCTCGCGTCCGTCGAGCGGATCCTCCAGGAGGTCGAGAGCCTTAAAAGGGTCGGAAAGGATTACGCGGCGCAGGACCAGGGCAACCTGACGATCGCCGCGACGCACACGCAGGCCCGCTACTCGCTGCCGGCCGCGATCGCCGAATTCAAGAAGCGCTTCCCGAAGGTGCACCTGTCGATCCTGCAGGGCAGCCCGACGCAGGTCGCCGAGATGGTGATCCACGACCAGGCCGACGTCGCGATCGCGACCGAAGCGATCGCCGACTACAAGGATCTCGTGTCGCTGCCCTGCTTCCAGTGGCACCACGCGGCCGTCGTGCCCGTCGATCACCCGCTGCTCGAGCGCAAGACGCCGACCCTCGACGATCTCGCTCAGTACCCGCTGATCACCTACGACGACGCGTTCGCGGGCCGCAAGAAGATCAACCACGCGTTCGCGCTGCGCGGGCTGTCGCCGGACATCGTGCTCGAGGCGATCGACGCCGACGTGATCAAGACCTACGTCGAGCTGGGGCTCGGGGTCGGAATCATGGCCGACATCGCATTCAACCCGGAGCGCGACCGCAACCTGCGGCTGATTCCGGTCGGCCATCTGTTCGGCAGCAACGTCACGCGCGTCGCGCTCAAGCAGGGCGCGTACCTGAGGAGCTATGTGTATACGCTCGTCGAGCTGCTGTCGCCGACGCTGAACCGCAAGCTGATCGAGCAGGCGCTCAAGGGCGAATCCGAATCGTACGAGCTTTAATTGGCGCCCCCAGACCTGTCGCTTCGCGCCAGGCCCCCCGAGGGGGTCAAGAAAACTTGGGGCGGCCCGGCGTTTTCTTGAAGCGACCTTGAAGCGACGTGTATAAAGACAGGGGCGCAAATCGCGCCCCTTTTTCTGTCCGACGGAGGACTCCGCATGACGCTTTCCGCCCTGCTGCGCGGCGCCGCCGGCGCCGCCCTCGTGCTGGCGTGCGCTGCCGCGCACGCGGACCTGAAGGTCGGCATCGACCTGTCGACGACCGGCCCGGCCGCCGCGATCGGCATCACGAGCAAGAATGCGATCCTGATGTGGCCTAAGACGATCGCCGGGCAGAACGTGCAGGTAACGCTGCTCGACGACGCGTCCGACCCGGGCGCGGCGGTGCGCAACATCAGGAAGCTCGTGTCCGAGGACCACGTCGACGTCGTGATCGGGCCGAACATCACGCCGGCCGCGCTCGCGGCGCTCGACGCGGTGGCCACCGCGCAAACGCCGATGATCACGCTGGTCGGCTCCGGCGCGATCGTCGAGCCGCAGGAAGGCGCGCGCACCTGGGCGTTCAAGATGGCGCAGAGCGACCGCGCGATGGCCGACGTGATGATCCGCTACATGGCGAACCACGGCGTGAAGACGGTCGGCTTCATCGGCTTTGCGGACAGCTACGGCGACAGTTGGCTGGGCGAGTTCACGCGCTTCGCCGACTTGCGCAAGATCCGCGTGGTGGCGGCCGAGCGCTTCAACCGCACCGACGCGAGCGTCACGGGCCAGGCGCTGAAGCTGATCGCGGCAAAGCCGGACGCGATCCTGATCGCCGGATCCGGCACGCCGGCCGTGCTGCCGCAGCGCACGCTGATCGAGCGCGGCTACAAGGGCCCGATCTACCAGACGCACGGAATCGCGACGCCGGAATTCATCAAGCTCGGCGGCAAGGACGTCGACGGGACGCTGTTCCCGACGCAGCCCGTCGTCGTCGCGCGCACGCTGCCGGCCGACCATCCGGCCCGCAGGGCCGCGCTCGCGTTCGTCGATGCGTACGAGGCGAAGTATGGTGCCGGCACCGTCACGCAGTTCGCGGGCGACGCGGCGGGCGTCTATCCGCGCCTCGCCGACGCGGTCGGCCGCGCGCTGAAGACCGCGCAGCCGGGCACGCCCGAATTCCGCAACGTGCTGCGGCGCGAACTGGAGCACGCGCACGAACTCGTCGTGCCGAACGGCGTCGTCAACACGAGCGACAAGGATCATGTCGGGCTCGACCAGCGCGCGAGCGTGATGGGCATCGTGAAACACGGCGCGTTCGTCTATCTCAGCCAGTGACCGGCGGCCGGGCTGCTTGCCCGGTGCCGCATTTTCAGCGATAATTTGCGTTTTCGCCGCGCGCAATCGCGTGCGCGGTCCGGAAAAGCCCAGGTGGTGAAATTGGTAGACGCAGGGGACTCAAAATCCCCCGCCGCAAGGCGTGCCGGTTCGATTCCGGCCCTGGGCACCATCAAATTCCTTCAAAGCCTTATCAGTCAAGGCTTCCCGGCCTTCAAGCGCGTCTTTCTGTGGTAACTTCTGCGGTAACTGCCGCGCTGCGACGCGACGCCTGGCCCCGCTCGCTTTCACCCTGAAGAACCCCGTCTGCGCGGGAGCACATGCCAATTCCGGCGCGCCATCCGCCGCAGCCTCCGGCACCACCAGGCAAGAAAACCGTCGAGATCAACCTCGAGAGCCCTGACGTTGGCCTCGCGGCGCACATGAGGCCCGATGAGAGAAGACCCAACGATGCCCAGAGATCACGGAGCGCTTCGCCCGCACGGGAAACCTCCCGCGTCGCCGGCACACCGATTCCTCGTCGCGGCCGCCACCGCATTGATCCTGGCCGTGCTGGGATGGGTGCTCGCCGGCGTCATCCAGCCTGCGTTGCGCCATACGATCGTCATTACGACGGGCGCCGACAACGGCATCTATCGCGGCTTTGCGGATCGCTACGCGGCGATCCTCAAGCGCGACGGCATCACGCTCGATATCCGCAGCTCGTCCGGCTCGGTCGAAAATTACGAGCGGTTGACGAAGCCCGACAGCGAGTACGAAGTGGGTTTCATTCAATCGGGCACGACGACGCCGAAAGAGACCGACCACCTGCAGACCATCGCCGCCGTCTCGTATGAGCCGATCTGGGTGTTCTATCGTGGCAACACGATCGTCGACCGGTTGTCGCAACTGCGCGGCAAACGGGTGGGCATAGGCGTGCCCGGCAGCGGACTGCTCAATGTCTCCCTTGTCTTGCTCGGCTATAGCGGCATCACAGGGAACAACACGACCCTGGAGGAAGTCGATGCAGCCACCGCATATCAGCGCCTCGAGCGGGGAGAGCTCGACGCCGCTTTTTTCATCGGCCGGCCCGACGCGCCGATGCAGCAAACCTTGCTGAACAGCGATCTGAAGCTGATGAGTTTCGCGCAGGCCGACGCGCTCGTGCAGAAGTTTCCATCCCTGTCCAGAATCGTCTATCCGCGCGGCTCGACCAGCATCGCCAACGATCGTCCGCAGGCAGACGTCACCCTGCTGGCCGCCACGGCGCTGCTCGTGGCAAAGGACACGCTGCATCCCGCCTTCGTCTATCTGCTGCTTGATGTCGCGAAGATGGTCCACGGCCGCGAGGACTACTTCACGCCGATCGGCACGTTCCCCAACCTGAACACCCAGGAATTTCCGATCGCGGACGAAAGCACGCGCTATTTCACGTCCGGCCGCCCCTTCCTGCAGCGCTACCTGCCGTTCTGGCTGGCCAGCTTCATCGAACGGCGCCTGCTCGTCCTGGTTCCTTTCGCAGCGTTGCTCCTGGGCCTGTTGCAGGCACTGCCGCGCATGGTGGAGGCGCATTTGAAAAAGCGGCTGCTGATCTGCTACGGGGAGCTCAAGCTGCTGGATGACGAAATCTGGGCCAACCGGCAGCCGACCCGCGACCAGATCGCGCGATGGAACCAGGAAATCGACAACATCGACGCGCACGCCAGCCAGATGCGGATGCCGAAGCGCTATTTTCAGGACCTTTACGCGCTCAAGCAGGCGATTGGCGTTGTAAGGGAGCGCATCTCGACTGAAATCAAGCACCCCTCCTCCTCCGCCACGACGCGGAACTGAAAGACAGTGACGTCCCAGGCGCTCACGCGCGTGCAGCGCAACGCACCGGCTTGCCCGCTTGTCCAAGCAACAGGCACGACACAACACGGAGGCGGCCTATGTCCCTGCGAGCAACTTCGAAACGAATCTGCGCGGGTGTGCTCGCATCCGCGCTCTGGTTCGCGCTGTCCGGCTGCGACCTCCTGACCCAGCCGCCCGTGCCGGACTGGCCGGGCCCGCACGCACCCTACCCGTTCCCGGACAACGTTCCGCATCGCACCGAATGAGCGCGCGCCGCACGCGCGTCCGGCATCACGCCGGTCCGCCGCCGCGCGCCCGCTCCGCCAGCGCGCCGCCCATCAGCGCTTCGAACCACTCGATGAACGCATTGAGCCGGCGCGACCGGTGCCGCCGGTGCGGATACACGGCCGACACGTCCATCGGCGCGGCCCGGTAGCCCGGCATCACCTCGACGAGCGCGCCGCTGTCGAGCAGGTGCTCGACGTCGAACCGGGGAATCTGGATCAGCCCCATCCCGGCAAGGCAGCTCGCGATGTAGGTCTCCGCGTTGTTGACGATCACGCGGCTCGGCAGCGTCAGCGCGTGCGTATTGCCGTTGGCGACGTATTCCCACGGCAGCTCGCGCCCGGTCGCCGGCGACGCATAGCCGACCGCCCAATGCCCGTGCGCCAGCGCATCCGGGTGATCCGGCAAGCCGTATTCGCGCAGGTAATCCGGGCTCGCGCAATTGATCAGCGGGAACCGGCCGAGCGGCCGTACAACCAGGCTGCTTTCCGCGAGACGCCCGACGCGGATCGCGCAATCGACGCCCTCCTGCACGAGATCGATCGATCGGTCGGACGAACCGAGCGACAGCTGCAGCTTCGGGTGACGGCGGAACAGCGCCGGCAGCGCGGGCACAATCACGCGCCGCGCGATCCGGCTCGGCACGTCGACGTTGAGCCGCCCGACTACTTCGCGGTCGCGGCCGCGGAACAGGCGATCGAGTTCGTCGGCTTCCGCGAGCAGACGCCGGCCGCGCTCGACCAGCAGCGCGCCGTCGGCAGTGAGCTGCACCTGCCGCGTCGTGCGGTGCAGAAGGCGCGTGCCGAGGCCCGTTTCGAGCTGCTGGACGGCCGCCGACACGGTCGCGCGCGGCACGTCAAGCGCATGCGCCGCCTTGATGAAGCTGCCCAGCTCGGCAACCTGCAGGAAGATTCTGACCTGATCCAGCTTGTCCATCGGCAACGACAGGGGTTCGTTCGGGCGACCGGACGCGTCCGCCACGGCAGGCGCGACGACCACGATACGATCCGGCGATCGATATGAAAAAGGCGCGCAGCCTTTACGCCCGCGCGCCCGTCCATTGTCCACGGAAACCGGCCATTGCGGTACGCGTCCCGCGCCCGGCAGCTTGCCTGGCCGCTTGTCTGGCCGCTTGTCTGGCCGCTTGTCTGGCCGCTTGCCTGGGGCCGCTTGCTTGGCCGCTTGCTTGGCCGCTTACTTGGTCGCTTACTTGGTCGCTTGCTTGGTCGCTTGCTTGGTCGCTTGCTTGGTCGCTTACTTGGTCGTATAGCCGCCGTTGATCAGGATCGTCTGGCCCGTGATCCACCAGCCGTCGGTCACGAGGTGGCGGATGAACGGCACGACGTCCTCGATGTCGGTCAGGCCCGTCTTGCTGAACGGCGACAGCGCGGCGGCAGTCTTGTGATACGCGACCGCATCGGCGCCTTCGGCCGGATAGAAGAACGGCGTGTCCATCGGGCCCGGCCCGACGGCCGTCACCGAGATCCCGCGCGCGCCGTACTCCTTCGCGGCCGCCCGCGTGAAGTGCTCGACCGGCGCCTTCGACCCTTCGTATGCCGCATAGAACGGCGTGAACGCGCCGAGCAGCGATGTCACGAGCGTGACGAGCTTGCCGTGATCCTCGAGATGCCGCCCCGCTTCCTTGATGAAAAAGAACGCCGATTTGCTGTTGACCGCGAACATGTCGTCGTACTCGGCCTCGCTGATCTCGGTGATCGGCTTCTTCAGCACCTTGCCGACCGTGTTGATCGCGATATCCACCTTGCCGAAACGCTGCTTCGCCGCGTCGAACAGCTGCTCGACCGCGCCGGCCGTCGTCAGGTCAGCCTGGAACGTCGCGGCGTCCGCGCCCGCCGCACGTACCGCGGCGGCCGTTTCCTCGGCCTGCGGCTGCGTCGCCGCGCTGTTGTAGTGAATCGCCACCGCCTTCGCGCCGTGGCTCGCCAGATCCCTCGCGATCAATCCGCCGAGGTTCTTCGCGCCGCCTGCGATCAGGACGACCTTGTCTGCGAGCGTATGAGTGGCCACGGTTGACTCCTTTCTCGTTGAACGAAATCCCGAGTGTAGGCACGTCCGTGGCGCCGGTCAGCCGGTCGCGGCTGGATGGATTGTCCAGGAAATCGTTCCAATCCGGCATGCGCAGCGCCGGACGCCCGGCCGCTCAGCGGGCGTGCCGTTCCGCGTCGATCTTGCCGAGCAGCCACTGCATCCCGGCCAGATGCTGCTGGTCGTGACTGCACAGGTAATGGACGAGCCCGCGCACGGTCACCCCGCCGTAGCCCTCGAACTCGCCGGTGCGGGCGAACTGCTCCGGCGTGAGACGCGACAGGCGCTCGAGCGTCTGCCGCCGTGCGTCGCGAAACGCGGCGAGCACGTCCGACGCATACGCGTCGTCGTAGCGCCGCTCGACCGCAAGCGTGTCGCCGTCGAGCGACACGAGCAGCGGGCGGTCCTCGTCGAGCATCCGGCGCAGTCGCACGTGATAGCCGTCGGTCTCGATGTCGCGCACGTGGCAGAGCTGCCCGAGCGGCGAGTAGTGTTCGCTCGGGATCCCGTCCCAGTCGCCGGGCGTCCAGCGCGCATAGCCGTCGGGCACCGCCGCGAAATGCGCTTCGAGCAGGCGGGGAAAATCGGCGAGCGCGTCGAGGGTCGTCGGGTTCATGCGGGGGCCTCCCAGTCGGATGGTCGGGAAACGGCGGTGGCGCGCGGCCATCGAGGACCGCCCGCCGCCGCCATCACTTCACGCTGAAGCGGTAGCTGCCTTGGGTGCGGTGCCCGTCCGCCGCGACGGCCACCCACTTCACGGTATAGGCGCCAGCGCCGATTGCGGACAGCGGCACCGCCATCTGCTTGCGCTTCGCCGCGTCGACGCTCGCCTTGCCGTCCGACACCGGCTTGCCGGCGCCGTCGACGACGACGATCGAACTGAACGCCGGCTCGAGCGTCTCGCTGAAGTCGATCGTGACGGCAGAGGGGGCGGCGGTCAGCGCCGCGTTCGCGGCCGGGTCGGTTTTCTCGGGCCGCGCGTGCGCGAATGCGGCCGACGAGACGGTCGCGGCGAGGGCGACGGCGGCGGCCTTGCGGCCGAGCGAGAGCAGATCGAAAGTCATGGATTGTCCGGGAAGAAAATCAGCGGATGCGCACGAAGCGTGCCCGTCCGAAACGTTCCGGCAGCTTACCAGCCGCATGCGCCGCCGTGACAGCGACCGTGTGCCGCTTGATAGAATGCGCGCGCTATGGATCTCGAAAGCATTCTCTTCTCCCAGGGCTTCGGCTCGCGCCGCCAGTGCCGCGGACTGATCGAGGCCGCGCGCGTCACGGTCGCCGGCGCAAGCTGCACCGACCCCGATGCCGACTTCGCTACCGACGCGCTCGTGTTCTCGGTCGACGACACCGCGTGGCCATTCCATGCGCACGCGTATCTGGCGCTCAACAAGCCGGCCGGCTACGAGTGCTCGCGCGATCCGCAGCACCACGCGAGCGTGTTCAGCCTGCTGCCGGCGCCATTCGCCGCCCGCGGCGTGCAGTGCGTCGGCCGCCTCGACCAGGACACGACGGGCCTGCTGCTGCTGTCCGACGACGGCCAGTTCGTTCATGCGTACACGTCGCCGAAGCGCAAGGTGCCGAAGACCTACGTCGCGACGGTGCGCCATCCGCTCGACGACGCGCAGCTGCACGCGCTGCGCACGGGCGTGCAGCTTCATGGCGAGCCGAAACCGATCGCCGCGGTGGCCGCCGACGCGCGCGACACGCACGTGCTCGCGCTGACCGTGCTCGAAGGCAAATACCATCAGGTGAAAAGAATGGTCGCAGCCGCCAGCAACCGCGTGGACGCGCTGCACCGCGAAAGCATCGGTGGCCTCACGCTGCCCGCCGACCTCGAACCGGGCGCATGGTGCTGGCTGAGCGACGCCGATCTCGCATCGCTGCGCGACACCGCCAAAACCCTGTAAGGGAAAATCCGCACGACCGTTCGGTAGTCGGCCGCGTGGCGGCCGCCCTATCCCCCGCTATACTCGAATTACAAGCTGTTACGAGCAGCGATGCAGGGGAGACATCATGCAAATCCACATTCTGACTGACGTGTCATACGTGATGCTCGCGTTCGCCGTGGCAGGTGCGCTCGCAATCGGCGGGCTGCTTGCGTACATGCGCGCGAAGCACAAATATCATCCGAACCTGATTGGCGCGCTGATCGGCGCGCTGCTGTGCTTCCTGCTGATCGAGGCACTACCGGCGCTGACCTGACGCGTTGCCGGGCCCGAGCGTTTGAAGGAATTCGTCTACGGTCGGATAGCGCAACGTCACGCACAATTCGCGCTTGAGGCGTGCGTTGGACAGGCGCCGCGACTCGCGCATGAACGACAGGAGCGTCGGTTCGAGCAGGCGCTCGGCGTCGGCGCGGCTCACGCGCGGCGGTGGCGGCAGGCCGAATGCGTGCGCGACCCGGTCGAAATACTCCCCCATTCGCAGTTCGCTGTCGTCCGACGCGTGCACCGCGCGCGACGGCCTGCCGCGCACTGCCGCGCGCCGCAGGATCGCCGCGAGGTCATCCGCGTGGATGTGGTTCGTGTAGACGTCGTCGGCCGGGTCGAGCGCCGGCGTGCCGCGCTCGAGGCGCGCGAGCGGCAGCCGGTTCACCGCATAGATGCCGGGAATGCGCACGATCCGCGCGGACAGCACGCCGCGCGCCGTCGCGGCGCGCAGTTGGCGCTCCGCCGATACACGGCGCACGGCGCGCGGATTCGCCGGACGCAGCGGGCGCGTCTCGTCGATGCGCGCACCGCCGCAATCGCCGTAAACGCCCGTCGTACTGGCGTAGACGAGCCGCGGCGCGCGAAGGCCGTCGGGTACAATACGCGCTGCCCGGACGGGCGCGCCGGCAGGCCGTGCCGCCGCGCGAACGCTGCGCAGCCTGCCATACGCCGGCTGAACCGGCGAGCGCCGCGCGGGCGCGGTCAGTGCCGCGACGAGCGCGCGCGTGCGCCGGTCCTCGCTGCCGTCGGACTGTGGCGGCGCGAGATGCAGGATCGTGCGGGCAAGGCCCGCGAGCCGGCCGAGCGTCCACGGGCGATCGAGGTCGCCGACGATCGGTGTCGCGCCCGCGGCGCGCAGTTCGTCACGCCGGGCCGGATGGCTCGTCAGCGCGACGATCCGCAGGTCGCCGCGCCGCGCGCGCCATTGCGCGATGCAGCGCAGGCCGACGTCGCCGCAGCCGACGATCAGTACGCGCGGCCGGCGCAGGATTCGTGTCGCGATCATGATGGTTGCGAAATCAGTAGCGGAAGCATTGTAGCTGCCGTGCGCAACTTGCACGGTCCCCACATTTTGTTCTAGTTGGTTCTATGGCATTCAACGTCACTCTCAAGCAAAGCGGCCGGCAGTTCCAGGTCGAGTCGGACGAAACCGTGCTGGCAGCCGCGCTGCGCCAGAACGTCCACCTGCCGTACGGCTGCAAGAACGGCGCGTGCGGCTCCTGCAAGGGCCAGATCGTGTCGGGCCAGATCGAGCAAGGCCCGCACGCCGCGTCGGCACTGTCCAACGACGAGCGTACCCGCGGCCTCGCGCTGCTGTGCTGCTCGAAGGCGCAATGCGATCTGGAGATCGACGTGCGCGAGATCGCCGGCGTCGACGGCGTGCAGGTCAAGAAGCTGCCGTGCCGCATCGCCGCGCTCGAGCGCAAGGCCGACGACGTGATGGTGCTGAAGCTGCAGTTGCCGGCCAACGAACGCCTGCAATACCTCGCGGGCCAGTACATCGAATTCATCCTGAAGGACGGGTCGCGCCGCAGCTACTCGATGGCGAACGCGCCGCACGAGGAAGGCCCGGTCGAACTTCACATCCGCCACATGCCGGGCGGCAAGTTCACCGACCATGTGTTCGGCGCGATGAAGGAGCGCGACATCCTGCGCTTCGAAGGCCCGCTCGGCACGTTCTTCCTGCGCGAGGATTCCGACAAGCCGATCGTGCTGCTCGCATCGGGCACCGGCTTCGCACCGATCAAGGCGATCATCGAGCACGTGAAGCACCGCGGCATCACGCGCCCGATGACGCTCTACTGGGGCGCGCGCCGCAAGAAGGACATCTACCTCGCCGAGCTCGCCGAGCAGTGGGCGAGCGAGATCCCGAACTTCAGGTTCGTGCCGGTCCTGTCCGAGCCGGACGACGCCGACGCGTGGACGGGCCGCACCGGCTTCGTCCATCGCGCGGTGATCGAGGACCTGCCCGACCTGTCGGCCTATCAGGTCTACGCGTGCGGCGCACCGGTGATGGTCGAGTCCGCGCAGCGCGACTTCACGCAGCACCACGGCCTGCCCGCTGACGAGTTCTACGCGGACTCGTTCACGAGCGCCGCCGATCTCGCGAATCCGGTCTGAGCCCGGTCGGCTTCCACGCCCCACCACCGCCGCCGCCGCCGCCGCCGCCGCGACACATTTGTTGCATCGCGGCGGTTTACAGCGGGGCGCGGGATACCGTATGCTTGCGCACATGAATAGCTTCCTGTCCACCCTTCGACGTCGCCGCTCGCCGCTCCGCCCGGATGCCGCCGGCTCGTCACGGACTCGCGCGTAACCCCCAACCCCGCTTCACCGGTTACGCACAAGCTGTTCGAACCACCCAGCCACGGCATGCCCCGTGGCTTTTTTATTGTCCTTTCCATTTGACCGTCCGCTGGAGTCTGCCGCCATGCCCCTGAACGACCATCCGATCGACTCGCTGATGTACATCACGAACCGCCCCGACATCGTGTTCACGCACGGCAAGGGCTCGTGGCTCTACGATCACACCGGCAAGCGCTATCTGGATTTCATCCAGGGCTGGGCAGTCAACAGCCTCGGGCACTGCAACGACGGTGTCGTCGAAGCGCTCAAGACGCAGGCGGAAAAGCTGCTGAACCCGTCGCCGGCGTTCTACAACGAACCGATGGCGAAGCTCGCGGGCCTGCTCACGCAGCACAGCGTGTTCGACAAGGTGTTCTTCACGAACAGCGGCGCCGAGGCGAACGAAGGCGCGATCAAGCTCGCGCGCAAGTGGGGCCGCAAGTTCAGGAACGGCGCGTACGAGATCATCACGTTCGACCACAGCTTCCACGGCCGCACGCTCGCGACGATGTCGGCGAGCGGCAAGCCGGGCTGGGACACGATCTACGCGCCGCAGGTGCCGGGCTTCCCGAAGGCCGAGCTGAACAACATCAACTCGGTCGAGAAGCTGATCAGCGACAAGACCGTCGCGGTGATGCTCGAGCCGATCCAGGGCGAAGGCGGCGTGATCCCGGCAACGCGTGAGTTCATGCGCGAACTGCGTGCACTGACGAAGCAGCACAACCTGCTGCTGATCGTCGACGAAGTGCAGAGCGGCTGCGGCCGCGCGGGTACGCTGTTCGCGTACGAACTCGCCGACATCGAGCCGGACATCATGACGCTCGGCAAGGGGATCGGCAGCGGCGTGCCGCTCGCGGCGCTGCTGTCGAAGGCCGACGTCGCGGTGTTCGAGGCCGGCGACCAGGGCGGCACCTACAACGGCAACCCGCTGATGACGGCGGCCGGCTACGCGGTGATCTCGCAGCTCGTCGCGCCTGGCTTCCTCGAAGGCGTGCGCGCCCGCGGCGAATACCTGAAGCGCAAGCTGCTCGAGCTGTCGGAAGAGCGCGGCTTCGAGGGCGAGCGCGGCGAGGGCCTGCTGCGCGCGCTGCTGCTCGGCAAGGACATCGGCCCGCAGATCGTCGAGAAGGCGCGCGACATGCAGCCGGATGGCCTGCTGCTCAACGCGGCGCGCCCGAACCTGCTGCGCTTCATGCCCGCGCTGAACGTGACCACCGAAGAGATCGACCAGATGATGGCGATGCTGCGGTCGGTGCTCGACACCCTCTGAGGAGAACCGCCCGATGGATGCCGCCGCCGATGATGTCGCGATCCGTCCGTTCGATCGCGCCGATACCGACGCCGTGCTTGCGGTCTGGCGCGACGCGTTCCCGCAGTACAACGAGGCGGCCGCACCGCCGCACCGCGATCCGCTGCGATCGATCGAGCTGAAGCTCGCGACGCAGCCCGAGCTGTTCTTCGTCGCGGTGTGCGGCGCGCGCGTCGTCGGCACGCTGATGGCGGGCTTCGACGGACATCGCGGCTGGCTGTATTCGTTTGGCGTCGCGAGCGACGCGCGCGGGCTCGGCGTCGGCCGCGCGCTGATCGCGCATGCGGAGGACGCGCTCGCCGCGCGCGGCTGCCTGAAGATCAATCTGCAGGTGCTGCCCGGCAACGACGAAGCGTGCCGGTTCTACGCAGCGCTCGGCTATCACGTCGAGGAACGCATCTCGTTCGGCAAGCTGCTGCCGGCAACGTGACGCCACCGCTTGCGCCGGCAGCGGCCGGCGTCAGTGCATGATCAGTGCGTGATCGGCTCCGCGCCCGGCAGCGGATTGCCGAGCGCATCGGTCGGCACCGCCTGCTGTTCGAACGCGGCGAAATACGCGGCCCATTGCGTATCGCTCACGCGGACGATCAGCGCGCCGTCCTGCCAGATATCGTTGTGGTCGTTGCTGTCGTCGCCCGCGCGATGCAGGAAGTGCGGACCCGACGACCCCTGGTTCATGTGCGTATCGTGGATGCCGTTGCCCTCGACGTACGTGCGGCCGAACACGACCACGTCGAGCCCTTGCGACTGCGCGGCGTCGACGAGCCGCAGCAGCGAAGGAATCGGCTCCGGGTGCCCGGTTCCGTCCATCACGTCGCTCGGGCGCCATGCGCCGGTCTCGTTCAGGATGTCGCTGCGCAGGAAATCGAGCGCGGGCAGCGCGGCAGTCCCGGTCAGGTCGGCGTACCCCTGCTGCGCGTTTGCGAGCGTCTGCGTGACGGGATGATGGAAGTCGTAGACGAGCTTGTAGTTCAGCAGGTCGTCCGCGTCGTTGGTGCCGACGTTGATCGCGACGTCCCAGTCGCCCGTCGGCAGCGCGAGCGTCAGGTGGATGTGATACTGAATCTCGCTGCCATGCGGCGACGCCTTCAGCCCCGCCACCGACTTGACCTTCGCCTTCACGAAACCGTAGTCCAGACTCATGCGTGTTCTCCGTGTGCCGATGGGCTGCTCATGCTACGCCGCGCGCGTGTCGGTTTGCGGACGGCCGGTTGCGGACGGCCGGTTGCGGACGGCCGGTTGCGGACCGCCGGTTGCGGACGGCCGGTTGGACGGCATGCTGCAGCCCCGCGCCGCGGGTGCGACGCGCTCGTCTGATGGAGTCACGCAAGCGCGCACAGTTCTGCGGCCATCGCGCAGCGCGAAAAAAAGGCTGTCACGGCACACCGTGACAGCCTTTCGAAAGCCCTTGCGCATCGCGTGCGGCCGCAGCCGCCCCGATACGCGGGGCCCGCTCATTGACTCACTCGTTCACTCACTCACCCAGATACGCGGCCCGCACCTTCGGATCGTCGAGCATCGTCTTGGCGTCGCCTTCCATCGTCACCGTGCCCGAGTCCATCACGTAGCCGCGGTCGGCCGCCTGCAGCGCGAGACGCGCGTTCTGCTCGACCAGCAGCACCGTGATGCCCTCGTTCGAGATCGTGCGCACCACTTCGAAGATCTT
>NZ_JBSAXD010000079.1:0-2002 GCF_053427715.1 Burkholderia sp. MR1-5-21 | reverse complement strand
CGCGCAGCAAGGCGCAGCTCAACGTCGTCCGCTATGCCGATGACTTTGTGGTGACTGGCGTGTCGAAAGATGTGCTGGAATCCCGAGTGCTTCCTGCGGTCAGGTCATTCATGGCCGCTCGAGGTCTGGAACTCTCGGAAGAGAAGACCAGAATCACAAATATAGCGGAGGGTTTCGATTTCCTTGGCCAGAACGTGCGTAAGTACGACGGCAAGCTGCTGATCAAGCCAGCGAGAAAGAGCATTAAATCGCTGCTCGACAAGGTCAGGGACATCATCAAAGGCAACGCTAGCGTCACTCAGGCGGCGTTGATTCACAAGCTCAACCCGGTTATCCGGGGCTGGGCCATGTATCACCGCCACGTAGTGGCAAAAGCGGCTTTCTCATCGGTAGACTCGCACATCTGGCAACTGCTCTGGAGGTGGGCGAAGCGCAGGCATCCCACGAAAGGAGCACGGTGGGTAAGGGAGAGATACTTCCGGCGGGACGGACACCGGTCCTGGGATTTTGCTACGAAGGGCTTGGCCGAGAGCGGTACTGGCGGTCTTCGGCTCTTCCGTGCAATGACGATCGCGATCACGCGACATGTCAAGATCCGGGGACAGGCCAGTCCGTTCGATCCGGAATGGGCACCCTACCTTGCGCGCCGTCGAATCGCGAAACACTCCGTCAAGTTGTTCGGTGCCACCCTATGGTGCTGAAGAATGGCTTGAGCCGGATGCGGGGTGACCCGCACGTCCGGTTCTTAGGGGGCGGCGGCGCAGCAATGCGCTGCTGCTACCCGACCAGGTCCACGCGGTTGACGCCGCCGAACGTGCCGTCGTGCGCAAGGCAATTGCTCGCGAACGATTTGTGAACTGGTTTGCCAATCTTGAGCCGTGTCTAGTGGCGATGGAAGCGTGCGGTGGTGCACATTATTGGGCGCGCAAGTTGCGCACGCTCGGACACGATGTACGGCTCATTCCGCCGCAATTTGCTGCCCCCTATCGCAAAGGTGGTCCACACGTGAAGAACGATGCACAGGATGCCGAGGCAATCTGTGAAGCAGCAAGCCGTCCACAGATGCGTTTCGTCCCGGTCAAGTCACCTGCCCAGCAAAGCGTGCTTGTGCTTCACCGCATGCGGACCGGGTTTGTCGAGGAACGTACCGCGCTGGTGAATCGCCTGCGCGGGCTGCTCGCGGAGTTTGGTGTGTTTCTGCCGCAAGGCATCCGCGCGTTACACCAACACTTCGTCGACCGTCTCGAGGACGGCAGCAACGAGCTCGCTGGTCCCGCACGTCAGGCCCTGATGCGTGGCTGGGCGCAATGTCAGGCACTGGACCAGGAAATCGCCTGGCTCGACAAGCAGATCGCCGAACATGCCGGTCATGATCCGCAGGCACAGCGTTGCATGGACGTGTGCGGCGTGGGCCCTCTGACCGCATCCGCCGCTGTTGCGACCGTGGTCGATGCACGGCAATTCAAAAATGGCCGGCAGATGGCTGCCTGGATCGGCACCGTACCGAGGCAGAACAGCAGCGGCGGCAAACAGCGGCTCGGACGCATCACCAAGCAAGGCAACGACTATCTGCGAACCTTGCTATATCAAGGCGCGCGCTCGGCCATCCTTACCGCACCTCGACGTGTCGACCGGCTCTCCCGCTGGATCGTCCAGTTGCAGGCCCGCGTCGGCTACTACAAGACTCTGGTCGCCGTCGCCAACAAGCATGCGCGTATTCTCTGGGCGGTGCTCGCGAAGGGCGAGAAATTCGATCCATCGCACGTGTGTATTGCTCCGCGCGCGTTGATCGCCCCAACAGACAGCTAAACCACGCATCAACCACGATCCCCTTTGCACTCGAAGACGCAACAGGTAAAGGATAGCGACAGGTCAGACCGGCAGCGGGCGAACTCGATGAACCGTAAGGCGCCACATCGCATCGATTCGCCGTCCCGGGGATGGAGTCCCGCTGCGCGGTTACTATCCGGGCCCGGGCGCGGCAGCCACAGCGCCCAGCAAG
>NZ_JBSAXD010000078.1:0-2082 GCF_053427715.1 Burkholderia sp. MR1-5-21 | reverse complement strand
CGAGTTTCGAGGCGCCGACGCTTGCATAGACTGCTGCCTCCAATCCGTCCAACGCCATATTCGCGATTACGGGCGAGAGAACGCCGCCAACAACAGAGCAAACTGCCGCATAAAATGGAGCCTGCGCATTTCGAGGGAGTGTCTGGCGCCCTGGTCCAGAAGCTGTTCCAAGATTGACGTGGACCTCGTCCTTGAGACGGTCGCTCCCGCTGACAGGAAGGTGCGGTGATGACCCGAGGGCGTAAAAAATGGCACGTACGTCTGGCGTTCGAGCCGAACCGCTATGCCCAGGAGCAGCTGCAAAAGGCGTACGAGCAGATCAGTCCGATCGACGCACGCTCCACGGCGCAGCCGTCCGCGACGCAGCCCGCCGCGGCCAAGCAAGTGACCATCAAGCGGGGTAGACGATGAACAAAGCTGCGATGGTTGCGCTCTACGCGCGGGTATCCTCCGAACAGCAGAACAAACGTGGCACCATCGAAAGCCAGATTGCCGCGCTGAAGGAGCGTGTTTCAGCGGACGGCGCGCAGATCGTCGAGGACATGTGTTTCGTTGACGCAGGCGTGAGCGGCGCCACGCTGATCAGGCCACAGCTGGAGCGACTGAGGGACTGTGCCGCGCTCGGTGCTATCGATCGGCTCTACATCCTGTCACCGGACCGGCTGGCGCGCAAATATGCGCACCAGGCGCTGCTGATGGAAGAGTTCACGGCCTGCGGTGTGCAGGTCGTATTCCTCAATCACGCAATCGGTACGACGCCGGAAGAGTCGCTGCTGTTGCAGATGCAGGGCATGATCGCGGAGTACGAGCGGGCGAAGATCGCCGAGCGTCACCGTCGTGGCAAGCTTCACGGCGCAAAACGCGGCAGCGTCAATGTCCTGTCCGGGGCGCCCTACGGCTACCGCTACATTCGCCGGCAGTTGGACGGAACGCCGGCCCGCTACGTTATCGAACTGCCCCAGGCAGCAACAGTCCGATCGATTTTCCAGTGGGTGGGGATGGACCGCTTGAGCATAGGCGAAGTGGTGCGCCGGCTTACCGAGGCGGGTACCGTGACGGCATCGGGCAAGCCGTTCTGGGACCGCAGTGTGGTATGGGGCATATTGCGCAATCCGGCATACATGGGGCGGGCCGCGTTCGGCAAAACGCAGGTGCGTGATCACCTGGTACGCGTACGTGCCCAGCGCCACAGCGCCGATGTGCCCAGGAAGCCCTATTCAACGATTCGCGCGGACCGGCAGCAATGGATCGAAATTCCGGTGCCGGCCATCGTCAGTGAAGCGCTGTTCCATGCGGTTCAGGAGCAGCTTGCCGAGAACCGCAAGCTGGCACGTCAGCGTCGGGATAATGTGCCGCAACGCCTGCTCCAAGGGTTGACGGTTTGCGGCCAGTGCCGTTACGCCTACTACGCGAAGAAGGTGAGCAAGGCCGCGGCCAAGGGGCATCAGCGGGACTACGCTTATTACCGCTGCGTCGGAACCGACGCGTATCGTTTCGGCGGCAATCGCATCTGTGACAATCCGCAGGTGCGAACGGATAAGCTCGATGATCTGGTGTGGCAGCAGGTCGTGGAATTGCTAAGGCATCCAGAGCGACTGAAGAACGAATACGAGCGTCGGCTTGATATGATCGAGCGCGACGAGAAGAGCAGCTTCGACACGAGCAGCCTTGAAAAGCAGCGGACCCAGCTGGAAAAGGGCAAGTCCAGGTTGATCGACAGCTATGCTGACGGCATTATCGATAAGACTGACTTCGAACCGAAGATGCAGCAACTGAAGAACCGGCTTGAGCAGATTGATCAGCAGATCCTTGAGTCGAAGCAACAAGGGGCCGTACAAAGCGAGCTGTTTCTGGTCATCAATCGGCTCGAGGAATTCGCGGGCGCCGTTACCGAAAAACTGGACACGATTGATCTCGAGACGAAGCGCAGGATCGTGTTGGGTCTGGTCAAGCGCGTCGAAATCCACAAGGATGAGATCGTGGTGGTGTTCAGGGTCGACCCGCAGCCGGGAGCACTCGCCAGCGAAAATTCGGATGATTCAGACGACGGAGCGAAAAGTATGCAACATTGTACGAGGCGTA
>NZ_JBSAXD010000077.1:0-2548 GCF_053427715.1 Burkholderia sp. MR1-5-21 | reverse complement strand
TGGGCGGCGACAATCATTTTGGCCGGTATAGCGACAAAGGTTTTGGCCGGTGGGGAGGAGCCGGAGGCGGCGTAGCCGCCGGAGGCTCCTCCCCACCGGCGGCGCCGAGTCGGCCGGATTCTACGATGGCGGATCGAATCAAGAAGAAGCGATCCGCCGCATGTCTGGAACCCGAATCACCGACCAACAGGTTCGTCTCTACATGTCCAAACGTAAGCTCCATACTCAAGAAGTCGCCGCAGCCAAATCCGGCATCAGTGTGCGCAGCGCGCGACGCATCGAACATGACGCCACGCTACCGTCACAGAAGACGCGACGTTACTGGCGCTCCCGTCCAGATCCGTTCGCTGCCGTGTGGGATGCTGAAGTTGTGCCGATGCTCAGCAACACGCCACGGCTGCAAGCCATCACGATCTTGCGCAAGCTGCAGGACGATCATCCCGGGGATTATCCCGACAGCATGCGTCGCACGCTCGAGCGGCGCGTCACGCACTGGCGGGCGGTGGCTGGCCCGTCCAAGGAAGTGTTCTTCCCCCAGCAGCACGAACCCGGTGTGCGTGGTTTGTCGGACTTCACCGACATGAATGATCTGCGCATCACGATAGCCGGTGCGCCGTTCGATCACCGGCTGTATCACTTCGTACTGGCATTCTCCCGATGGGAGTACGCCAACGTTGTCGAAACCGGTGAAAGCTTCGAGGCCCTGTCCGGCGGCTTGCAGAATGCGCTGTGGCAAGCCGGAGGCTGTCCGCGCGAGCACCGCACCGACAGCCTGTCGGCGGCGTTCAAGAATCTGCAGGACGAAGAGGACTTCACGGTACGCTACGCCTCGTTGCTTGAGCACTACGGCATGACCGGCACCCGCAACAATCGCGGTCAGGGGCACGAGAACGGCAGCGTCGAATCGTCCCATCGCTATCTGAAGGAAGCGCTCGATCAGGCATTGATGCTGCGTGGCCATCGGGACTTCGACGATCGCGCGGCCTACAACGAATTTCTGCGTGAGGTCGTGATGCGCCGCAACCGGCGTAATGCAGCGGCATTCCGTATCGAGCGCGAACAGCTCGCAGACTTGCCAATGCGGCGTACCACCGACTTCGTCGAGGAAGAAGCACGCGTCACGCGATGCAGCACGTTCACGGTGCGAGGCATCCTGTATAGCGCGCCGTCGCGCCTGATCGGTCATCGCCTGAAGGTGCGCGTCTACGCCGACCGACTCGACTGCTATCTGAGCGGCGCCCTCGTGCACAGCACACCGCGCGGCTCCCGCGCCGGCGATAACCGTCGCGCCCTCGACTATCGACACTTCATCGATGGCTTGAAGCGCAAACCCCAGGCCTTCAAGGGACTCGCGTTTCGCGACGAGCTGTTCCCCCGTGAAGCCTACCGCCGCACTTGGGAGGTACTCGAGGCAAAACTGACGCAGCGCGAGGCCTGCAAGACGATGGTTGGTCTGCTTGAACTGGCCGGACTCGATGGCGTCGAGGCCGTGCTGGCCGCACGGCTCGAGGCTTTGCTGACGGAAGGCCGACTGCCGGACCTGAAGGCGCTGCGCGAAGAACTCGCGCCGCGTCAGGCTGACTGTCCGGTCGTCAACGTCGACATGCCGTCGGCAAGCTGCTATGACGCGCTGCTCGGCGAGGAGGTGCTCGCATGAACGCACCCGCCTACGATGCAGGCCGTCTGGCCCTGATGCTCAATGAATTGCGCTTGCCGACCGTTGCGCGCCTGTGGCCCGAGTTCGCCCAGCGCTCCGACAAGGAAGGCTGGCAAGCCACGCGACTGCTCGGTGCGCTGTTCGAGCATGAACTGGCCGAACGTGCCAAACGACGTATCGAGCGACACCGAACCGAATCCCATCTGGATCCGACCAAGACACTCGACAGCTTCGACTTCGGCATGGTGCCGATGGTCGCGAAGGCACATGTGATGGCGCTTGCCGCCGGCGATTCGTGGCTGGAGAAAGGTGCCACGGTGCTCTTGTTCGGGCCGCCAGGCGCCGGAAAAAGTCATTTGGGGGCCGCTATCGGTCACGCTCTGATCGACGCTGGCCACCGTGTGCTGTTCACGCGTACGGCCGAGCTCGTCCAGAAGCTGCAGGCCGCTCGGCAGAGCCTGCAGTTGCCCGCGCTGCTCACCAAGCTTGACCGCTTCGACCTGATCATCCTCGACGACCTGTCGTACGTGCGCAAGGATCAAGCTGAAACCAGCGTGCTGTTCGAGCTGATCGCCGAACGATACGAGCGGCGCAGCCTGCTGATCACCGCCAACCAGCCGTTCTCTGGCTGGAACGATGTGTTCCCCGACCCATCGATGACGGTCGCGGCCATCGATCGTCTGGTCCATCACTCGACGATCTTCGAAATGAACGTCGAGAGCTACCGACGACGCACCGCCAGCGACAAACAGACCGGCCGGCGCCGACAATCATCCAGCGACAACCATGACGGAGGAGCGACAAACATGAACGAATAACCACCGACAATTACTCCGGTCGACCGGCCAAGATGGTCGTCGGTAAACCGGCCATGCTGCTTGACGCTATCTA
>NZ_JBSAXD010000076.1:0-2622 GCF_053427715.1 Burkholderia sp. MR1-5-21 | reverse complement strand
GTAAGCGATCCATTATCGGCGTCTACCCAACGGCGCTCTGAGCGAGGAGCATAGGTGTCCACCTATTTGGGAGGTGGACACCTATGGCTGACAAAGACTCTGAGTTGAGAGTAGTTCGTCAAAACAGCGACGGCCGTCGCCGCTACGACGAGAAGGGCAAACGCGCATTGGTCGAGGCGGCGTTACGCCCGGGCGTGTCGGTGGCTCGCCTGGCGCAGGAGCACGCGATCAACGCCAACCTGCTGCGCAAGTGGATTTCGAAGTATCTGCTGGAGCGCGAGAAAGGCCTCGTGCCTGCGTCGCAAGATAACGACGCTGACGGGCGCGAATTGCCCCCCGCCGTTGAGGTGATCGATGGTGTGGCTATCGATCTCCCAGGTTCGCTCAAGCGCATCTCGGCAACGGCACCACCATCTGCGTTCGTGCCGGTCGTTTCGGCGCCGTCGTTGACATCGCCCACACCACCCTCAGCATCGATGACGCTCGCGTTGCATGTGCGTCTATCCAACGGTGTCGAACTTGAGCTGGGCAAGGCTATCGCGACCGTCGACGAACTGACGACCTTGGTTCAGATCCTGGGGAGGATGCCGTGTTCCGATTCGACGAAAGCTTGAAGGTCTACCTGCACCGCGATCCGGTCGACTTCCGCTACGGCATGAACAGCCTGTCGATTCTCGTCGAACAGTCGATGCGACTGAACCCGATGGATGCTTCGCTCTACGTGTTCGGCAATCGGCGTCGTGATCGCATCAAGATCCTCGGCTGGGATGGGAACGGCTTCTGGCTGCTGATGAAACGCCTCGAGGCCGATCGCTTCACCTGGCCAGACAAGAAAACCGAAGTCGTGACGATGACGACGGACCTGCTGCACGCGTTGCTCGACGGTGATGACATTACCACGATCCAGCGGCATCCAAGACGCGAATATCGTCGCGTCAGTTGAACGCGGGATCGGCATGTCTGTCGAATCGGCATGCCGATTCAGGTCACCATCACCGCCGACGAACTTGCCGCGCTGCTCGCGATACGCGAAGCGTATGGTTCGCTTCAGCGCGAGCATGAAGAAGTTCGCGGCACGCTGCGTCTCGTGACGGCGGAACGCGATCTCGCCGAGGAGCGGCTGCGCGCCTATCGACACGAATTGTTCGGCGCCAAAAGTGAGGCACGAGCCTCGGAACAGCTCGGTCTGTTCAATGAAGCCGAAGCGCTGGGCACGAACGCGACGCCGGCGCAGGAAGACACTCCGGAATTGACGGTCGCTGCGCATACGCGCAAGAAGCGCGGCCACCGCAAACCGCTCGATCCCAACCTGCCGCGCGACGTCGTGCGACACGAGCTGCCCGAAGCTGAACGCTTCTGCGCAAACGATGGGCACGCGCTCGTCGAGTTCGGCGTGGAGATCAGCGAGCAGCTCGATGTGATCCCCGAGCAGCTTCGTGTGATCCAGCACCAGCGCGTCAAATACGCGTGTCCGTGCTGCGATCTCGGCATCAAGGTCACGCCGGCGCCGCCGCGCATCATCCTTCGCGGACTGTTGAGCGAATCAGCACTCGCGTGGATTGCCACCGGCAAGTACCAGTTCGGCATGCCGTTGTATCGCCAGGCCGGCCTGCTGCGGCGTTTCGGCGGCGACATCTCGTCGAACACGATCGCCGCCAGCATGGTCCGCGTTGGCCTCGCGACGCAGCCCGTGATCAACCTGATGCGCGATGCGTTACTCGACGCCGAGCTGATCTACTGCGACGAAACGACGCTCCAGGTGCTGAAGGAGGAAGGCCGCCGCCCCCAAACGAAGAGTTACCTCTGGGCGCAAATGACCGGTTCGGGTGTCCCCATCCGCTGCTTCACCTATACGCCGGGGCGCGGCACCAAGCTGGCCGACAAGCTGTTCACCGGAATCCACGAAGGCGCGGTCATGATGACCGACGGCTACGAGCCCTACAACGACATCGCTCAACGTCACCAGCTCGTGCACCTTGGATGCTGGGTGCACGTGAGACGGTACTTCGTCAAAGCGGAGGACAGCGTACCGAAGGCAGCGCGCACGCCCGATCTGCTTGCGACGCGCTTCATCAAGCTGATCGGAAAGCTGTTCACTGCCGAGGCACGTAGTGAAATGTGGCTGGCGCAGCGACGACAGCGATTGCGACGACGCTACAGTGCACGCGTGCTCGACGCGATCCACGCGCTGATGCTCGAGCAGTCGTCCGGCGTCGTACCGAAAAGCCTGCTCGGCAAGGGACTGACCTACTTGCGCGCGCAATGGCCGAAGTTGATCCGCTACCTCGAGAATGGCGACTGGCCCATCTCGAACAATCCCTGCGAAAACGCGATTCGCCCGTTCTGCGTTGGGCGCCGCGGCTGGTTGTTCTCCGACACCGTCGATGGTGCAAACGCGAGCGCCAACCTCTATACCTTGGTCGAATCGGCGAAGGCCAATGGCATCGATCCGTACCGATACCTCACCTGGCTGTTCCAGCGTCTGCCCCTGGCGAAGACCGTCGACGATTACGACGCGCTGCTGCCCTGGAAGATGCCTGCCGAGCTCCGCTGACCCGCAGCGTTACCCACCTCACACACTCCGCCACCTTCTCTGAGGGGCGTCGTTCGTGGACCGCATAC
>NZ_JBSAXD010000075.1:0-2707 GCF_053427715.1 Burkholderia sp. MR1-5-21 | reverse complement strand
GGTTAGAGCAGTCGACTCATAAGTGCGCCATGGATAGGGCGCACAAACGTTGTAACGGTAGTTACGCCACAGGAGCGATTGTGGCTAAAGCGGCGACTTACCTGATCGGGAAACCGAGAGGGGACTGCAGCATGTCGTGAAAAGGCAGATAAGGAAGAAGCTGTGCTTCCAAGAGGTCTGTCAGCTAGGCTGGACACGGTGAAGGCTGTATTGCTTGAACCCGAATCCCACCGGGGTATGTTTCGTCAACCCTCAGACACCACAGTTTTACGTCTGAGGTCAGGAAGTCTAGGGTGGCGATTATGAACGCCCTGGAAGCTCCCTCCTGACACGGGCTTCCGAGTCGGAAGAAATGGATGAAATGGGCACCTAAACCCAGAGCACGTTTGTGTGTTAACCATGGGATCGCCTAAGGGGAGTGATCCCTAAAAGGATACAATCAGAACATCGAATGTATCTTGGCAATAGATGGAGCTGGCAACAGGTCCGACTATTGCTGGCGACGGAGTTGTGGTAGTACCTGTATAGTGAAACAGTGGGCCTGTAGCTCAGTGGTTAGTAGCAGTCGACTCATAATCGATTGGTCGCAGGTTCAAATCCTGCCAGGCCCACCAAGTACCTACATACGACCTCGGTAATGCGGGGTGAAAGGAAAGCACAACAGGCTGGACGCGCGTCCAACGACGAAGGTTTACTCGGATGAGTAGTAACGACCTACAGCGTTTGGAGGCGCTGCGCAAGAAAAACGCTGATCCAAATTGGGTCAACGGGGAACTCTATCGCCTAATGTACAAGGAAGATCTGTACGTGGTGGCGTACGAGCGGCTGAAAAGCTCCCCCGGAAACATGACCCCTGGAGCCGACGGGACAACACTCGACGAGTTTTCACTGGCAACAATAAAAAACATCGTCTCCCAGATGCGGACTGAATCATTTCAGTTCAGCAGAGCACGTAGAGTGCATATCCCGAAAGCGAACGGTGGCAAGCGCCCGCTAGGTATCGCTTCCCCTAAGGACAAGGTGGTTCAGGAGGTCATGAGAATGATTCTTGAGGCCATCTATGAAAGTCCATATGGGCCGAGCTTTTCGGAAGCAAGCCACGGTTTCAGACCTAATCGAGGTTGTCACACGGCGCTTAAGTCGATACGGGATAACTGGAGCGGGGTTTCGTGGGTTGTCGAAGGCGACGTCAAAGCTGCCTTTGATAATATTGACCACAATCTCCTGATTGGGCACCTGAAGAAGCGCATTAGTGACACGCGATTCCTCAACCTGATCAGGAAAGCCCTGACGGCGGGCTACTATGAGTTTCGTACGCCGGTGAACAGCGACATCGGTACACCGCAGGGTTCCATTGTCTCTCCCATCCTGTGCAATATCTTTCTGCATGAGCTTGATCTATTTATGATCGAACGCATCGCTTGTACAGAGAAAGGCGAGAAACGTGGTAGAAGCCTTGAGAGCATCAGAGCCTATAAGAGATTGGAGAAAGCTCGTCGAGAAATCGAAAGGCTTGCGCCAAGATCCGAAGAACGGGCCCTGAAGGCTAAGGAGATAAAGGCGGCCAAGCTAGCCAATATGCGAGTGCCATCGGGTATTAATGACGGCTCTTTCATTAGGCTTAAGTATGTCCGCTACGCGGACGACTGGTGTGTTGGTGTCAATGGGCCAAAATGGATGGCCGAGCAAATCCGAAATGAGGTCCGAGACTTCATGAAAGAAAGGCTTGGGCTTACGCTCAACATGGAGAAAACGCATATTCGTCATGCGAAGACCGAGGAAGCTTTCTTTCTCGGGACGCGCATAAAAATCGGGTCAACCACGCAGAAGGTGCAAAAGGTGGTCCGAAACGGAAAAGCGTTCGACAAGCGAGTTACAGGTTGGCTGCCGCAATTGTGGGCACCGGTAGGCAAATTAGTGGGCAAATTACACGTCAAAGGTTTTTGTGGAAGCGAGGGCGAACCCACGCCGAAGTACATTTGGGTTCTGCTGGACGACGACCAAATCGTTTCTATCTATGGGTCGGTAATACGAGGACTGCTGAATTACTACAGCTTCGCGGACAATTATGCAAAGCTGTCAAGGGTCCAGTACATTCTGAAATACTCGGCCGCGCTGACCTTGGCCACAAAACACAGACTCTCGTTGAAGCAGGTTTTCCGGAAATACGGGGATAGCCTAGCGGTGTTTAAGCAGAACAGTAAGGGTAAGACCTTCGGGGTTAGCTTGCCAGTCGTCACGGATTGGTCGCGTCGCCCCTCGCGGTTCATGATTGGTGAAACACCATCACCCGACTCCATCCTGCTGAGGCATTCGCGAATGCGTACTCGAAGCAAGCTCGGGGAATCGTGCGCTATTTGTGGTTCGGACGCTGGCGTACAGATGCATCACGTCAGACACGTCCGGAAGATGGGAGATCGACCACCCAAAGGCTTTACGAGGCTTCTTGCTACGTTGAACCGGAAGCAGATACCCGCATGTGGTAGCTGTCACGCCAAGATACACGCAGGGGCTTACGATGGGTTAAAGCTGCGAGACCTTCACAACCCGTTCGCGGCGGCGAGATGATGGCGCAGTAGGATAGCTGGAGAGCGCAATGCTTGGAAACTTGCACGTTGCGTTCGGAGGAAGGTAGTTGGTTTCCTGCGCCGGGCGGCGTCGCCGCGGTGCGCAAGGGGCTGGCTACCGATCCTACTCGATTGGTCGC
>NZ_JBSAXD010000074.1:0-2775 GCF_053427715.1 Burkholderia sp. MR1-5-21 | reverse complement strand
CGCTCAGAAATACTGAGCAGCCTGAACTCATACGCTCGGCGCACGGGTCGGCGAATCGCTTCCCTTGCCGAGCGGGTGCGCATCTGGATCGACTGGCCACTGCCGGCGCTTCGCACACCTCTTGACGAAGGAATCGCGTGACGAAAGGGGAATGGCACCGCGGCGGCGCGATTGGCGTCGACGCCATGCGCTGCACCATCCCCCGCACCGACGCGAATTACCGCTTGCCGTCGATCAAGCCGATGTTCATGCCGGTGAACCGTTCACCCGATGCAGCGCCCGTCGTCTGGCTCAACTCGATGATTCCCGAATTGATCCCGGAGAAGCCGCCATAGAACGACGGCCGCGCCTGCGTCGGGTAATCGAACTTCGAGCTCGTGCGCGACGAACGAATCGTGCCGCCGTTCCCGCCCACGAAGCCTCCGCCTATCGTGCCGGTGCTCGACACCGTTCCCGACGATTCCGAATCGGTGATCAACGCATCGTTCCACCCGACAAATCCGCCGATGGCGCGCCCGCCGACGACCGCCACGCGGCCGCTCGCCTTCGAGCCGCTCACGACACCCTCCCGGCCCTTGTTGAAGCCGACCAGGCCACCGACGTAGCTGTCACGCCCTGCGGAAACGTCCGACGTCGAGCTCGACGACGCAATCGTGCCGCGGTTTTCGCCGACGAGCCCGCCGACACTGCTGCTCAGGCCGCCGCGCACGACGCCGCTCGAGCGCGAGCCTTCGATCTTCCCGTCGTTCACGGCCACGAGCCCGCCAACGGTGCTCGCGTTGCCTGCGCTCACGTCGCCTTCCGCCTTGCCCTGGCGGATCGCGCCGTCGTTCTTGCCGACGAGGCCGCCGACGAGGTTGCTCGCGGCATCGGTCACTCGCCCCTTCGCCGATACGTCCGCGAGGATGCCGCCGGCGTTTTTGCCCGCGAAGCCGCCGACCGCGGCCGCGCCGTTTCCGCTCACGCTGCCGGAGGCGTGCGATCCGCTGATCTCGCCGCCATCGTTGTCGCCGACGAACCCGCCGATCGTGCTGCCGGCCGCAGCGGAGACGTTGCCGTTCGCCGATGCATCGCGAATGGTGCCGACGTTGCTGCCGGCCAGGCCGCCGACCGTCGCCCCGGTCGTGGCGCTGACGTTGCCGCTCGCCGATGCATCGCGAACGGTGCCGCCGTTTCGGCCGACCAGGCCGCCGATCGTCGCCCCGGACGTGGCGCCGACGTTGCCGCTTGCCGACACGTTGGACAGATCCGAACTGGCGTTCCAGCCGATCGCGCCACCGATATAGCCGTCTTTACCGGCCGACACGGCCGTCGACGACGTCGAGTGGTCGATGGCGCCGCCGGCCGCGAAGCCGACCAGACCGCCCGCCATCACGTTGTCGCCCGCCGAAAGCCTGCCGCTGCTCGACGAATTCGAGACGGTTGACTCCCAGTTCGTGCCGACGACGCCCCCCAACGTATACACGACCGTCGACGACGCCCCCTTGCTCGTGATCTCCGCGTCGGCGCGACTGTTCGCGATCCGCGCGCCGTAAACATTCTGGCCGGCAATCCCGCCGATCGACAGCGTCTTGTCGTTGCCGGTGATACGGCCCTGGAAGCGCGCACCGTCGACAACGCCGCCGTCATTGACGCCGACGAGGCCGCCGGTCAGGCTATCGCTCTTGGTGGCAGACGAGACCGTCATCCCCGTCGCGCGCACGTTCGAGATCGTCCCGCGGTTATAGCCGGCCAGCGCACCCATCACCGAATTGCGGGCGTTCGACGTGGTGCTCACGGCAAGCGAATCGAGCGCGAGATTGGCGATGCGGCCGTGGTTTTCAGCAAACAGGCCGACGGACGGGCTGCTACCGGAGACATTCAGCCGGGAAACCGTGTTGCCGAGACCGTCGAACACGCCGTTGAACGAGCTGTTCGCGCCGATGCTCCGGAACTCTGCGCCCTTGCCGTCGACCGCGTTGCCCAGCACGTAGTGGCCCTTCAGGTCGCGGTCCACGTTGCGCAGGCCCGCCACGTCGTGGATCACCTGATACGCGTCGCCGTTCGACGAGAACGATGCGTTGCGGCCCGACAGCGTCGCCGACGCGTTGTCCTGCGTGAACCGATGGCCCTTCGTCGAGTTCAGCTCCAGTCGTGCCTGCTCACCCGTCAGCGCCAGCTTGTCGCCCACGCGGATCTCGCCCGCCGCGTTCGCCGCCACGCTCGCCTTCGCGCCGCTCGCCGTCACCGACTGCTTCAGCGCGACGTCGCCCTTCTGCGACGTCAGCGTCAGTGCATGGTCGCTCGTCCAGTTCACCGCACCATCCACCGTCAGGTCGCCCGACGTGTTGGTCAGCGCCACGTTCGTCGTGCCCAGCGTGCGCGACAGCGTCGCCGCACCAATCGCGCCGTTCGCACCATCGACGTTCGCGTTCGCCGATTCGATCGTCCACGTGCCCGCGCGGCCCGATGCGCGCGTATCGACCTGCGTGTCGCTCGACACACGAACCTGCTCGCCGCGCGTCGTCACCGTACCGCCCGCCGTGTTCGCACCTTGACCGCTCGCATCCAGCTTCCCGCCGACCTCCACCAGACCACCGTCCAGCACGATCTTCCCGTCGCGCGTGTTCAGCCCCTGCGCCTCGATCGTCCCGCTGTTGTTCACCACCGCGTTCAGCAGACCGTTCGCCGCGCGCGCCGTCATCAGCACCTCGCCGCCGTCCGCCTTCAGCAACCCGCCGTTGTGCGCCTGTGCATCCACTGCCCCACCTTCCACCTGCAGGTTCAGCAGACCGC
>NZ_JBSAXD010000073.1:0-2776 GCF_053427715.1 Burkholderia sp. MR1-5-21 | reverse complement strand
TTGGTGGAGGCTCCAACTCTTGAGAGTGATTCATCGGACGTGCCCGACCCCGAAGGATGAAGCGGCCACCGCGCCGAGCTAGTATTGCGAGGCAGCGGTGGTCGAGGTCGGCCCATTGTCTGGTGCACTGAGCCCGTTTGAGAGTTGGACCCGCAGCCCTGCGAGCACCCCAAATTGTGACCTGGGGCAGTCTGTCGCCCTGCTGGATCACGCTTACCAGAATCCGATAACGAGGGCTGCCGCCGCTGCCATTCTCCATCGTGCAGGAGGGCAACATGCAGGTACTTTATCCACGCTGCGCCGGGCTGGACGTGCACAAGGACACTATCGTGGCATGCGTACGTTGCGTGTCTGCGCCTGAGCACCACGAGGTCCAAAGCTTTTCCAGCACCACGACCGGTTTGCTGGCGCTATCTGACTGGTTGGCAAGCCATCTCTGCACCCATGTAGCAATGGAAGCCACTGGCGTGTATTGGAAACCCGTCTGGCACGTACTCGAGGATTCCTTCGAGTTGGTGCTTGGTAATGCCGCACATATCCGGAACGTGCCTGGCCGCAAAACGGATGTCAACGATGCGATGTGGATCGCGGACCTGCTCGCACACGGGTTGATCCGCTCTAGCTTCGTGCCACCTGCCGCGATTCAGGAGTTGCGCGATCTGACACGCACGCGTAAGCAACTGGCCCGCGAAATCGCCCAGCATTGTCTGCGCATTCAGAAGGTGCTTGAGGACGCCAACCTCAAACTCGGCAGCGTACTGTCCGACGTGCTTGGCGACAGCGGGCGGGCTATGCTCAAGGCCATCGTCTCGGGCGAGGATGACCCGGTGCGATTGGCCTCGCTGGCTCAGGGCCACGCCCGCAGAAAGACCAGTGAACTGCGCGAAGCGCTGAGCGGCCGTGTCACCGCCCATCACCGCGCCATGCTCGGACTGCATCTGCAAGTCATCGACGCACTTGAACGCGCGCTGGCAGACTTGGATGCCGCAGTGGGGCTGGCGTTGACGCCGATCCGGCAGCACGTCCAACTGCTCAGGACCATTCCTGGGGTTGGGGATTTGACTGCTCGGGTCTTGGTAGCCGAGATCGGCGTCGACATGACGCGCTTCCCCAATCCCGCCCATTTGATATCGTGGGCCGGCTTGTGCCCGCGTAATGACGAAAGCGCGGGCAAACGCCGTAGCACTCGTGTCCGCAAGAGCGGTACGTGGTTAAAGACTGCACTGGTCACGGCTGCATGGGCAGCAGTTCGCACAAAAAACACCTATCTGCACGCCCAGTTCTTGCGAATCAAAGCGCGGCGCGGTGCTAAAAAAGCGATCGTCGCTGTTGCGGCGTCCATGCTCACTGCCGCGTGGCACATGCTTCGCAACGGCGTGGAATACAAGGACCTCGGCCCTGATTACTTCAATCGACACGACATGCAGGGGACTGTTAAACGGCTGCTCAAAAGACTGACGGATCTCGGGTATCCCGTTCAACCCGCGTCTCCATCGTAAGGGCTTCTTACCAGAATGGAGCCATGAGCAAGCAAACGAAGTTTTCCCCGGAAGTCCGAGAGCGCGCTGTACGCCTGGTGCGAGAGCAGCGTAGCGAGCATCCGTCGCTGTGGGCGGCGGTCGAATCGATTGCACCCATGATCGGCTGCACGAGCCAGACACTGCTGGGCTGGGTCAAGCAAGAACAAGTCGAAACCGGCGAACGCGACGGCGTGACAGCATCGGAACGTGACCGTCTCAAGACGCTGGAGCGTGAAGTCAAAGAACTGCGCCGAGCCAACGAGATTCTCAAACTGGCGAGCGCGTTTTTCGCCCAGGCGGAGCTCGACCGCCGTATCAAGTCCTGAAGGCCTTCATCGATCAGCACCGCGACACCTTCGGGGTCGAGCCGATCTGCAAGGTCTTGCGGATTGCCCCGTCGGGCTACCGGCGTCATGCCACCCAACTTCGTGATCCGTCGAAGCGCTGCGCCCGAGCGAAGCGCGATGACCTGCTGTGTCCGGAAATCCTGCGTGTCTGGCAGGCCAACATGCGAGTCTACGGCGCTGACAAGGTCTGGAAGCAGATGAACCGGGAGCAAATCGCGGTGGCACGTTGCACGGTCGAAAGGCTGATGCAACGGATGGGATTGCGCGGCGTGATTCGCGGCAAGCGGGTTCGCACAACGATTCCGGATGTCTCGGCACCGCGTCCGCTGGACAGAGTCAACCGCCAGTTCAAAGCCGACCGACCGAATCAGCTCTGGGTTTCTGACTTTACCTACGTTTCGACGTGGCAGGGCTGGCTGTACGTGGCGTTCGTGGTCGACGTCTTTGCCCGGCGGATCGTCGGCTGGCGCGTCAGTTCCTCGATGACCACGGACTTCGTTCTGGACGCACTTGAGCAGGCGCTTTACGCCCGTCGGCCCGGCGACGATGGATCTCTTATCCATCACTCTGATCGCGGGTCGCAGTACGTCAGCATTCGCTATAGCGAGCGATTGGCCGAGGCTGGCATCGAGCCGTCGGTCGGCAGCCGGGGCGACAGCTACGACAACGCGCTGGCGGAAACGATCAACGGCCTGTACAAGGCTGAACTGATTCACCGCCGCACCGCCTGGAAAACGCGTGAGTCCGTCGAATTGGCTACGCTGGAATGGGTGGCCTGGTTCAATCACCATCGGCTGATGGAACCACTCGGCTATATCCCGCCCGCCGAAGCTGAGGCAAACTACTATCGGCAACGAAAACAGATTGCCGGTGAACCGCTATTAGCTTAAACCAACCAGCCTCCATGAT
>NZ_JBSAXD010000072.1:0-5286 GCF_053427715.1 Burkholderia sp. MR1-5-21 | reverse complement strand
GCCTGATGGGCCGGGTTTTTTTGTTGCTTCACGCGACGCAGCCGCTCAGAACTGCCACCACGACTTCTTCGCGCCCGGGCGCGCATGGCCCGTGACGTACGGGCTGTCCGGGAACGTGCCCGCGAGCACGCGCTTCGTGTCCTCGGCGAGCTCCGGCTGGTTCAGTTTGCCGTACGACAGGATCATGATGTGCAGCGCATCCTCGATCGCCGGCGCACCCTTGTATTCCTTGATCGCGAGCTGCGCGCGGTTGATGGCCGCGACGTACGCGCCGCGTCGGTAGTAGTAGTCCGCGGCGTGCACTTCGTGCGACGCGAGCGCATTGACGATGTAGCGCATGCGGGCCGCGGCGTCGGGCGCGTACTTGCTCTTCGGGAAACGGTCGACGACGATCTTGAACGCATCGTACGACTCGCGCAGCGCCTGCGGGTCGCGCTCGCTCATGTCCTGGCCGGAGAAGCGGCCGAACAGGCCCAGATCGTCGTTGAAGTGGATCATGCCCTTCAGGTAGTACGCATACGGTACGTCGGGGTGATCCGGGTGGAGCTGGATGAAGCGGTCGACGGCCTGGTCGGCGGCGGCCGGTTCGTTGTCCTTCCAGTTGCAGTACGCAACGTTGATCTGCGCCTGCTGCGCGAAATGCCCGAACGGGTCGCGACCCTGCAGCGACTCGAAGTATTTCGCGCACTTGCCCCAGTCGCCGCCGGACAGCGCGTCCTGGGCCTCTGAGTATAATTTGTTGTTCGACCAGGTCGCCGTCTCGTCCTGCTTCTGCGGCAAGCCGTGGCAGCCCGCGATGAGGGCAGCGGCTGCAACCGCCGTGGCCCGGGCGACGACGGTGATTGCCGCACGTTTGGTCGAATTCATCATGCTCGCATGTCCTAGCTTCAAGTCTCGGTGACCCAGTCTAAATGACCCGTTCAAATTCGCAGAATGCCCAGCAGGGCACGTCAAATCGCGAAGATTATAGCCCAAGCGACCGGCCAGCCGACGCTGCCGCCGGTGATTCGCTCGACGATGACCTGACCGGCGACGCGCTGCAATCGTCCGTCGTGCCGCCTGTCGCGGGCGACGACGCGCCGCGCGTCGTCGAAGTCCCCGTATCGCTTGCCGGCGAACGCCTCGACAAGGCGCTCGCACAGCTCTTCCCCGAATTCTCCCGCAGCCGGTTGCAGAGCTGGATCGACGCGCAGCGGGTGCGTGTCGACGGCGCGCCCGCGAAGATCCGCCAGCCGGTGCCGCTCGGCGCGACGATCGAGCTCGTGCCCGACCTGCTGCCGGAACAGCTCGCGTTCACGCCGGAGCCCGTGCCGCTCGACATCGTCTACGAGGACGACGCGCTCGTCGTCATCAACAAGCCGGCCGGCCTCGTCGTGCATCCCGCCGCGGGCAACTGGAGCGGCACGATCCTCAACGGGCTGCTGCACCGCTACGGCGACGCGGCGGCGGGCCTGCCGCGCGCCGGCATCGTCCACCGGCTCGACAAGGAAACGTCGGGCCTGATGGTGGTCGCGCGCACGCTCGCTGCGCAGACCGATCTCGTCCGCCAGCTGCAGGCGCGTACCGTGAAGCGCCGCTACTTCGCGCTCGTCTGGGGCACGATGCCGGAAGAAGGCACGATCGACGCGCCGATCGGCCGCGATCCGCGCGAGCGCACCCGCATGGCGGTCGTGACGGGCGCATCGGGCAAGCCCGCTCGCACGCATTTCCGCACGGTTGACACATGCATGTGGCAACGTCAGCCGGTTTCGGCGATCCAGTGCGATCTCGAGACGGGCCGGACCCACCAGATCCGCGTGCATTGCTCGCATGTCGGGCATCCGCTGCTCGGCGACCCCGTGTACGGGCGCGCGCGCGGCAAGCGGTCGGTGCAGCCGCTTCCGGACGGGTTCGCGCGGCAGGCGCTGCACGCATGGCGGCTCGGTCTCGTGCATCCGGTGACGGGCAGGACGATGCAATGGCGCTGCCCGCTGCCGGACGATATGAACGCGCTCGTCGAGGCGCTCGGCTTCGGGCACGACGACGCGGAATTCGACGAAGAAGGGGCGTATGACGACGATTTCGGCGGCGAGTACGATGACGAGCCGTATCAGGACGATGAGGAGGAGTGAGTGGCGATGACGAACCTGGCGCCGTTGGTCTGGCAGGACTGCGTGCAGCCCGACTGGCAGGTGTCGCCGCGTGTGCGCGCGCTGATCACGACACGCGACGGCGGGGTCAGCGAGGGCCCTTACGGGCGCTGGCAGGCCGGTGCCGCGCAGCCGGGCGGGATGAACCTCGGCCTGCACACGGGCGACGATCCCGCGCATGTCGCCGAGAACCGCGCGCGGCTGCTGGCGCTCGCGGGCGAGCCGCGCGCGGCGTGGCTCGAGCAGGTGCACGGCGTGCGGATCGTGCGCGCGGATGAAGTGATCGCGGCCGATCCCGGTTCCGCTGCACCGGTGCAGGCGGACGCGAGCGTGACGGACCGTGCGCATGCGATCTGCGTCGTGATGGTCGCCGACTGCCTGCCCGTGCTGCTGTGCGATGCGCAAGGGCGTGCGGTGGGCGCCGCTCACGCGGGCTGGCGCGGGCTCGCGGCCGGCATCGTCGAAGACACGGCAGCGTGTGTCGCGGCGCTTGCCGGCGATGCGCCCGACAGCCTGCGCGCGTTCCTCGGGCCGGCCATCGGCCCGCACGCGTTCGAGGTCGGCGCGGACGTGCGCGACGCATTTCTCGACATGGCCCCGCAGTCGGAGCATGATGAAACCCGGCGCGCGTTCGTCGCGATCGACGGCGCGCCCGGCAAGTATCTCGCCGACCTCTACGCACTGGCCCGACTGCGTCTCGCGCGCGCGGGTGTCGCGCACGTGAGTGGCGGCAGCACATGTACGGTCACCGAGCAAGCGCGCTTCTATTCGTATCGGCGGGATCGCGTGACGGGCCGCATGGCCGCGGCAATCTGGCTCGCCGATTGACTTGCGCGCGGGTTTGTTGCGATGCACAATCGATTATCTCGATATTTGCGCGGCGCTTCGGCGTTGCTTGCGCGGTCAAATGAAGAAATGCGAAGTCAAGCGAATCAAAATGTTTTCCCGTTCGCCGGAAGCCTTGTCCCGCCTGTCGTGCGTGGATTATCTCCGTACCGAAAAGGGTGAAGGTTTGATGTGGCGCTTCACATGGGGAAAACGATAATGATAAAAATACCGCACTGCGGCAGAATCTGGAGACGCCTCTCCAGAGCATGACGGCCCGGCTCGCTGGGCGGCATGCCGCGTCGCGAGCAGGATTTCCACGATAGACGCTCAGGAATCACCGGTAAGGCAGGTAATGACAGCATCGAAAAACTCGTCGACGTCCGCACAGGCGGACACTTTCGCTGGCCGCCAGGCATTCGACCAGGCAGTCCAGCCGATGCAGCAGATGTTCGAGGCGTGGTTGACTGCGTGGCGAGGCTTCGCGGATCCGGCTCGGGCCGCGACTGCGTCGGCCACGACGAATCCGTTCGCGACATTTCAGTTCCCCAAATCGTTTCCGTTCCAGATGCCGTCGATGCCCGACCTCGGCGTCGCGGCATCGCCGTTCGCGGGGATGCAGCTGCCGGTCGCAGCGATTCCGGCCGAACGCCTGCAGAAGCTCCAGTCCGACTATGCGCGCGACTGCGTGACGCTGATGCAGCAGGCGACCGCCACGAAGCTCGAGGCGCCTGAACTGAAGGACCGCCGTTTCAGCGGCGACGCATGGAAGGCCTCGCCCGCGCATGCGTTCGCTGCGGCGTGGTACCTGCTGAATGCGCGTTACCTGCAGGAGCTCGCGGACGCGCTCGAGACCGATCCGAAGACCCGCGAGCGGATCCGCTTCGCGGTCCAGCAGTGGACGGCGGCCGCCTCGCCGAGCAACTACCTCGCGCTCAATCCGGATGCGCAGAAGTCGATCCTCGAGACGCAGGGCGAGAGCCTGCGGCAGGGGATGATGAACCTGCTCGGCGACATGCAGCGCGGCAAGATTTCGCAGACCGACGAATCGCAGTTCGTGGTCGGCAAGAATCTCGGCTGTACCGAAGGCGCGGTCGTCTACGAGAACGACCTGATCCAGCTGATCCAGTACCGGCCGACGACGGAGCAGGTGTTCGAGCGGCCGCTGCTGATCGTGCCGCCGAGCATCAACAAGTTCTACATCCTCGACCTGCAGCCCGAGAACTCGCTGGTCGCGCATGCGCTGTCGTGCGGCCACCAGGTGTTCCTCGTGTCGTGGCGCAACGCGGATGCGTCGGTCGCCCACAAGAACTGGGACGACTACATGAACGAAGGCGTGCTGGCCGCGATCGACGCGGTGCAGCAGGTCAGCGGCCGCGAACAGATCAACACGCTCGGCTTCTGCGTCGGCGGCACGATGCTCGCGACCGCGCTCGCGGTGCTGGCGGCGCGCGGCGAGCATCCGGCCGCGTCGATGACGCTGCTCACCGCGATGCTCGACTTCTCCGATACGGGCGTCGTCGACGTGTTCGTCGACGAGGCGCACGTGCAGATGCGCGAGCAGACGATCGGCGGCAAGAACGGGTCGCCGCCGGGGCTGATGCGCGGCGTCGAGTTCGCGAACACGTTCTCGTTCCTGCGTCCGAACGACCTCGTGTGGAATTACGTCGTCGACAACTACCTGAAGGGCCGCACGCCGGCGCCGTTCGACCTGCTGTACTGGAACAGCGATTCGACGAACCTGCCGGGCCCGATGTACGCGTGGTACCTGCGCAATACCTATCTCGAGAACAAGCTGCGCGTGCCGGGCGCGCTCACCGTTTGCGGCGAGCCGGTCGACCTGTCGCGGATCGACGTGCCGACCTTCATCTACGGCTCGCGCGAGGATCACATCGTGCCGTGGCAGACGGCCTATGTGTCCGCATCGATCCTGACGGGCCCGCTGAAGTTCGTGCTCGGCGCGTCGGGTCATATCGCCGGCGTGATCAACCCGCCCGCGAAGAAGAAGCGCAGCTACTGGGTCGACGACGATCGCGACCTGCCGGAATCGGCCGGCGACTGGTTCGCGGGTGCGACCGAGCATCCCGGCAGCTGGTGGCCGACGTGGGTCGAATGGCTCGACCAGTACGGCGGCCGCAAGGGAGCGCCGCCCGCGCAGCTCGGCTCGGCGCAGTTCCCGGTGATCGAGCCGGCGCCTGGCCGCTACGTGCTGCAACGCGATTGACGAATGCCGGACAGCGGCGCACGCTGTCCGGCGCGCCGCAGTTTTTTTAACAGGGCGGGTAGCGATGCGTCGTGTCGCGCCGGTCCGGAGGAAAGTGAAATGACGGAC
>NZ_JBSAXD010000071.1:0-5707 GCF_053427715.1 Burkholderia sp. MR1-5-21 | reverse complement strand
AAAAAGCCCTCGAACGAGGGCTTTTTCGGGATGCCGCGCGCCCTGTGCAGGCCGCGGCAAATGTGCCGGTGACTTACGCGAAGTTCTGCGCGGCGAAGTCCCAGTTCACGATGTTCCAGAACGCTTCGACGAACTTCGGACGTGCGTTGCGGTAGTCGATGTAGTACGCGTGTTCCCACACGTCGATCGTCAGCAGCGCCTTGTCTGCCGTCGTCAGCGGGGTTGCCGCGTTGCTCGTCGACACGATGTCGAGCGAACCGTCGGCCTTCTTCACGAGCCATGCCCAGCCCGAGCCGAACGTGCCGACTGCAGCCTTCGTGAACGCTTCCTTGAACGCGTCGTACGAACCCCACTTCGCGTTGATCGCGTCGCCGAGCGCGCCCGTCGGTGCGCCGCCGCCGTTCGGCGACAGGCTGTTCCAGAAGAACGTGTGGTTCCAGATTTGCGCGGCGTTGTTGAAGATGCCGCCCGACGACTTCTTCACGATCTCTTCCAGCGACAGGTTCTCGAATTCCGTGCCGGGGATCAGGTTGTTCAGGTTCGTCACATAAGCCTGGTGATGCTTGCCGTAGTGGTACTGGATCGTCTCTTGCGAGATGGTCGGCGCGAGCGCGTCTTCAGCGTACGGGAGCGGCGGGAGCGTATGAGCCATGGCGATTCCTTCGTTGAGTATGTAGGGAGGCTGTGTTGAATGCTGCCGAGCGTCCGATTGTAGGCGAGGAAGAATAACCCCGCAAACTCATGGGCCATTTATCCGCGGTATGCGGAAAACCGGCGTTCGCGCATCGTCCGACGGGGTGAACCCGATGCGCGCCGCGCCGGCAGCGCGAGCAATGCGTGGCAGGCGACGTGCCCGGCCGCCTGCGTCCGACATTCCGTCAGAACGTATCCGACAATCGCGGCTGCACGTCGGCGAGCGACACGTCCGCCGAGCCTTCGGCGAGATGCACGGTCAGGCGCCGCTGCGGCTTCAGCGCGCTCGGCGCGCGCACCGCGCGGCCCGTCTGCGCATCGATGAGCGCCGCATAGCCGCGCTCGAGCGTACGTTGCGGGCTCAGCACCTCGAGCCGCGCCGCGCAGGCGGCCACGCGCGCCGTGTCGCGCTCGTGACGGCGCTGCAGCGCGACCGTGAGTCGCTGCGACAGCCCGGTGAGCGCGTGGCGCGGCTGCGTCACGTCGGGCCGCGCGCGCTGCCAGCGCAGCTGCGCGAGCGCGAACCGCGCGCGGGCGTCGCGCACGGGCCGTGCCGCCGCGGACGCGAGACGCACCGCGAGCTGCTCGACATGCGTGCGCTGCCGCTGCAGCCGTTCCGCCGGACTGACGAGCCGGCGCGCGAGCCAGTCGAGCTGCTGCGCGCGCTGCTCGAGCGTGCGGCGCATCCCGCGCACGAGCGCGCCCTGCCGGTCGCCGACCTCGCGCAACAGCAGCGCGCGCTGCGGGCTCGCGAGCTCGGCCGCGCCGGTCGGCGTCGGCGCGCGCACGTCGGCGGCGAAATCCGCGATCGTGAAATCGGTTTCGTGGCCGACGCCGCTGACGACCGGCAACGCGCTCGCGGCAATCGCCCGCGCAAGCGCTTCGTCGTTGAACGACCACAGATCCTCGATCGAGCCGCCGCCGCGGCACACGAGCAGCACGTCGACCTCGCGCCGCGCGTTGGCGGTCTCGACCGCCGCGACGAGCTTCTCGGCCGAGCCTGCACCTTGCACGGGCGCCGGATAGACGATCACCGGAATGTGCGGCGCGCGACGCGCGAGGGTCGTCAGCACGTCGCGCAGCGCGGCGGCCTGCAGCGACGTAACGATGCCGATCGCGCGCGGATGCGCGGGCAGCGGCCGCTTGCGCTCCGGCGCGAACAGACCCTCGGCCTCGAGCTGCGCCTTGAGCCGCAGGAACGCCTCGAACAGGCGCCCCTGCCCCGTGCGCCGGACGGCTTCGACATTGAGCTGCACCTCGCCGCGCGGCTCGTACATCGTGACCACGGCGCGCACCTCGATCCGGTCGCCTTCGCGCGGCGTGAATTCCGCATACTGCGCGCGGCCGCGGAACATCACGCAGCGCATCTGCGCCTGCTGGTCCTTGATCGAGAAATACCAGTGGCCGCTCGCGGCGCGCGTGAAGTTCGACACTTCGCCCGCGACCCACAACAGCGGGAACGAGCGCTCGAGCATCGTGGAAATCGCGCGGTTGAGCGCCGAGACGGGGATGACTTCGTCGCCGCCGCGCGCCGCGCCCGGCGCGGCAAAAGGGGAATCGGAGAGCATGGACGATCGGATGAATGCTGGCGGCGACACGATAGTCCGACATCGGCCGGGCGTCCAGCGGCGCGCGAGTGCATTGCACAACGCGAAAAGTGTCCACATGCCGGCATTCGCCTGCCCAAACCCGCAAAAAACCCCGCAAAATGCCAGACAATTGATGCCAACGCGTTGATTTTTATAAAGTTTTAAACATTTTGGAATGATTCTCATCCGATTCGAGCCCCGCCGGACGGGCGTGTGCGGCGTTCGACGGGCGGGTTTTTCACAGAGTTATCCACAGGCCCGCCTGATCCATCCCCATTGGCGCTTCTGCCCGCTTACGCTTGCCGCGCCGGCGTGCCGCGCGCTAGAGTGCCGCCTTCCGAGAGACCCCTCGGCTCGCACTGCAACAACGGAGAATACGGAGAATTCGCCTTGACGACCCCGTTCCACGCCGTGGCGCCGCACGCGCCGCGCCCCGCCCGATGAGCGCGCCCGGCGGCCCGCTCGCCCGCCTCGAGGCGGGCCTCACGCGCGAATGGCAACGCCGCGGCGCGCTCGCGTGGGCGCTCACGCCGCTCGCGTGCGTGTTCGGCCTGTGCGCGGCACTGCGCCGCACGGCCTATGCGCAAGGATGGAAGAAACCGGTCGACGTGGGCGTGCCGGTCGTCGTGGTCGGCAACGTGACCGTCGGCGGCACCGGCAAGACGCCGACCGTGATCGCGCTCGTCGACGCGTTGCGCGCGGCGGGCTTCACGCCCGGCGTCGTGTCGCGCGGCTACGGCGCAGACGTCCGGACCCCGACCGCGGTGACGCCCGGGTCGCGCGCGAGCGAGGCCGGCGACGAGCCGCTGCTGATCGCCCGCCGCACCGGCGCGCCGGTGTGGGTGTGCCCCGACCGCGTCGCCGCCGCGCAGGCGCTGCGCGCCGCGCATCCGGACGTCGACGTGATCGTCAGCGACGACGGGCTGCAGCACTACCGCCTCGCGCGCACGGTCGAGCTCGTCGTGTTCGACCACCGCCTCGGCGGCAACGGCTTCCTGCTGCCGGCCGGGCCGTTGCGCGAACCGCTGTCGCGGCATCGCGACGCGACGCTCGTCAACGATCCGTACAGCGGCGCGCTGCCGCCGTGGCCAGACACGTACGCGCTGAAGCTCGCGCCCGGCGCCGCCTGGCATCTCGACCGGCCGGCGCTGCGCCGCCCGCTGTCGCAATTCGCCGGCGAGCGCGTGCTCGCGGCGGCCGGCATCGGCGCGCCGGAGCGCTTCTTCGCGACGCTGCGCGCGGCGGGCCTCGCGCCCGCGACCCGCGCGCTGCCCGACCACTACGGGTTCGCCGACAACCCGTTCGTCGACGAGCAAGTCGACACGATCCTGATCACCGAGAAGGATGCAGTAAAATTGGGCGCTTCCTGGCGCGACGTTCGGATCTGGGTCGTCCCGGTCGAAGCCGCGCTCGATCCTCGCCTCATTGCCCTCGTTGTGGAGAAACTCCGTGGACGCTCGCCTGCTTGAAATCATCGTGTGCCCTATTTGCAAAGGCCCGCTCCACTATGACCGCGCCGCGCAGGAACTGATCTGCAACGCCGACAAGCTCGCCTACCCGATTCGCGACGGCATTCCCGTGATGCTCGTCGACGAAGCGCGCCAGACCGTCGAAGGCACGCCGGTCGATCCGGCCGGCCGCTGAATTTTCGGCCCGGGCCCCGCGCGGCCCCGCCGCTTGGCGGGCGCCGCCCGCCGCACCCCTCATACGATTTGCCTGTCCGATGACTCACCCGCAGCCCTTCATTGCCGTCATTCCCGCCCGGCTCGCCTCGACCCGGCTTCCGAACAAGCCGCTCGCCGATCTCGGCGGCAAGCCGATGGTCGTGCGCGTCGCCGAACGGGCGCGCGAAGCCGGCGCGCAGCACGTGCTCGTCGCATCCGATGCGCAGAGCGTGCTCGACGCCGCGCGCGACCACGGCTTCGACGCGGTGCTCACGCGCGCCGACCATCCGTCCGGTACCGACCGCCTCGCCGAAGTCGCCGCGACGTTCGGCTGGAGCGACGACACGGTCGTCGTCAACGTGCAGGGCGACGAACCGCTGATCGACCCGGTGCTGGTCCGCGACGTAGCGTCGCACCTCACCGCGCATCCGGCATGCGCGATCGCGACTGCCGCGCACCCGATCCACACCGCGGCCGACGTGTTCAACCCGAACGTCGTGAAGGTCGCACTCGACGCGCAGGGCGTCGCGCTGTACTTCTCGCGTGCGCCGATTCCGTGGAGCCGCGACGCGTACCAGCCGCATTGGCCGGACGTGCCGGCCATGCCCGCACCGGCGTTTCCGGTGTATCGGCACATCGGCCTCTATGCGTATCGTGCGCGTTTCCTGCGCACGTATCCGTCGCTCGCGCAGGCGCCGATCGAGCAGGCCGAGCAGCTCGAACAGCTGCGCGCGATGTGGCACGGCGAACGGATCGCGGTGCTGATCACCGAGCGCGCGCCGGAAGCCGGCATCGACACGCCGGCCGATCTCGCGCGCGTGCAGGCCCTTTTTCGGCCGGATTCAAAATAACCCGTGGCATAATCAGGCGATTGTGCGAGCCGTCCGCGATCCGCGCGTGCCCGCTTGACCCCGCCGCGGCCCTGCCGGCAGCCGCGCGTCGCTTGAGCCGACGCGCCGCGTCAGACCGGTCCGCCGCGTGCCAGGCAAGCTGCCGCGCACTGCGTCGCCGACACCTTCGAGTCTCGCCACACGAATCTACATACTGGAGATATCACCATGCGTTTGATCCTGTTGGGCGCGCCCGGCGCGGGAAAGGGCACCCAGGCAAACTACATCAAGGAAAAATTCGGCATCCCGCAAATCTCGACGGGTGACATGCTGCGTGCGGCCGTGAAGGCCGGCACGCCGCTCGGCGTCGAAGCGAAGGGCTTCATGGACGCCGGCAAGCTCGTACCGGACGAGCTGATCATCGGCCTCGTCAAGGAGCGCCTGAAGGAAGCGGACTGCGCGAACGGCTACCTGTTCGACGGCTTCCCGCGCACGATCGCGCAGGCCGACGCAATGAAGGACGCCGGCGTCGCGATCGACTACGTGCTCGAGATCGACGTGCCGTTCTCGGAAATCATCGAGCGCATGAGCGGCCGCCGCACGCACCCGGCCTCGGGCCGCACCTATCACGTCAAGTTCAATCCGCCGAAGGTCGAAGGCAAGGACGACGTGACGGGCGAAGCGCTGATCCAGCGCGACGACGACAAGGAAGAAACGGTCAAGAAGCGCCTCGAAGTGTACGAAGCGCAAACCAAGCCGCTGATCACCTACTACGGCGACTGGGCGCAGCGCGGCGAGGAAAACGGCCTGAAGGCGCCGCAATACCGGAAGATCTCCGGTCTCGGCACCGTCGACGAGATCCGCGACCGTGCGTTCGACGCGCTGAAGTAAGCCGCGCCGCCCCGCGTTGAAGAAACCGCCCGTCCCGGGC
>NZ_JBSAXD010000070.1:0-5918 GCF_053427715.1 Burkholderia sp. MR1-5-21 | reverse complement strand
CGGCCCATCAGGCCGGTTTTTTTATCGGCGCCGCCGCACGGCATCGCGCCAACCGGTAGCCCGTCCGGCTACACCCGCTTTGCAGCCCGGTGCTCGGCGAAGAACTCCTCGACGACCTCGATCTCGCGGGTGCGCTTGAACGGCGGCAGGCTCTGCCAGATCCGCCGCCCGTAAGGCTTGTCGACGAGACGCGTGTCGCAGATCATCAGCACGCCGCGGTCGGTCTCCGCGCGAATCAGCCGGCCTGCGCCCTGCTTCAGCGTAATCACGGCCTGCGGCAGCTGATGCACGGCGAACGGGCTCAGCCCTTTCTTCGTGAGCGCTTCGAGCCGCGCGGCGAGCACCGGATCGTCGGGCGGCGCGAACGGCAGCTTGTCGATCACGACGAGCGACAGCGCGTCGCCGCGCACGTCGACGCCTTCCCAGAAGCTCTGGCTGCCGACGAGGATCGCGTTGCCGTACGCGCGGAAGCGGTCGAGCAGCTCGGTGCGGCTCGCATCGCCTTGCACGAGGAGCGGCGTATTCCAGCCGCGCGACTCGATCACGTCGCGCAGCTTCGCGGCGATCCGGTCGACCGCGCGCAACGTCGTGCACAGCATGAACACGCCGCCGCCCGACGCCTCGATCGCCGGCAGCGCGGCGTCGAACACGGCGTCCGTGAACGCCGGCGACGACGGCTGCGGCAGGTTGCGCGGCACGTACAGCAGCCCCTGCGTCTGATAGTCGAACGGGCTCGCGAGCGTCATCGACCGGCGCGAACTGAGCCCCATTTGCGCCGCATAGTGCGTGAAATCGCCCCGCACCGACAGCGTCGCCGACGTGAAGACCCATGCGCGCGGCACGCCCGCGCGCTGCTTCGCGAAGATCGGCGCGACGGACAGCGGCGTTTCGTGCAGCTGGACCGTATGCGAGAACACCTCGACCCAGCGCACTTTCTCGTTCGGGTCGTCAGCTGCGCCCGACGCACCGTCCGTTGCGGTCTGCGCAGCCTCCTGTGCGGCACCCGGTGCGACCCAGCCGGCGAGCATGTCCTGCAGCTCGCGCGCGCGCCGCAGGCACGCACCGAGCGACTCCGCCCGTTCGGCCTGGCTCGCGAGCGCCGACGCCAATGCTTCGAGCGCGGCCTCGAGCCCGTCGAGCGCGCCGAACAGCGGGTGGTCGTCGCCGAGCTGCGCGAGCGACATGCGCACGATCGTGTCGTCCGCGAACGCGAGCCGCACGTCGCGCGCCGCACGCTCGAGCGCACCGCCGAGCTTCACCCACTCGACCGCATCGCGCGCGTGGCTCAGGCCTTCCGCGACCGTGTCGCGCGCGAGCTCGAGGATCTGCGTGGTCGACAGCGTCTCGCCGAAGAACAGCGTCGCCGTCTCGGGCAGCTGGTGCGCTTCGTCGAAGATGATCGTGTTCGCGTTCGGCAGCAGCTCGGCCATGCCGGTGTCGCGCAGCATGATGTCCGCGAAGAACAGGTGGTGATTGACGACGACGACGTCGGCCTGCTGGGCCTCGCGCCGCGCCTGCATCACGAAGCAATCCTTGTAGTGCGGACACTCCTGGCCGAGGCAGTTGTCGCGGGTCGACGTGACCATCGACCACACGGGCGCCGTCTCCGGCACGCTCGCCAGTTCGGCCTTGTCGCCGCTCTTCGTGATCTTCGCGAAGCGGACGATCTCCTGCAGGTAGGCCGTGTCCTGACGCGACGGCAGCCGCCCGTTGTCGGCGGTGCGCTGCAGGTAGTAGTGGCACAGATAGTTCGCGCGCCCCTTGAGCATCGCGACCGTCACCGGCACCGCGAGCGCGTCGCGCACGGTCGGGATGTCGCGCTGGAACAGCTGGTCCTGCAGGTGCTTGGTCCCCGTCGACACGATGACCTTGCCGCCCCACAGCATCGCGGGCACGAGATACGCATAGGTCTTGCCGGTGCCCGTGCCGGCCTCGACGATCAGCGTATTGTCGCCGGCGTCGTCGGCAGCGCTGTCGGCGTCCGCGTCGGCCGCGCGATCCGCGCCGGGCTCGCCCGCCTTCTCCGCATCGTTCTGCAGACGGCGTGCCGGACGCTTGCGCGTCTCGAAAATCTCGGGTTCGGGCATCCGGCGCGCGGACGCCTCCATCGCGGCCGCGACCGCGCGCGCCATCTCGATCTGCGACGCGCGGGGCCGGTAGCCGTCGAGCGCGCGCGCGAACAGCCCGCCGTCGCCGAAGATCGTGTCGAGCTCGTCGACACGCTTGCGGCTCAGCTCGAAGGCAGCTTCGGGCGCACGAACGCGCCCGGCGGACGAGCTGTCTCGCCGGGCATCGGGGGTGGCTTCAAGCGGTGAATTCAAGGCAAGCGTTCCTGTGTCCAGCGCCCGTGGCGGCGCCGGCGCTTGCCAGGCCGCGCTCAGGCGCGCTTATCCGGTTCCAGCTGCGATTGCAGCATGATGATTTTGTCTTTGGCCAGCAGCTTTTCCTTCTTCAGCCGATGCAGCGTGATGTCGTCGATGTCGGACCGCCCTTCCTTCAGCTCGATCTCCCGAGCAAGCTGCGCGTGGTGCTCTTCCAGTGAAGCCAAACGGTTGTGCAATTCCTGCTGCTGTTCCACTTGACGGTTCTGCATTTGCGCCTCCTCATCGAAGCAGCGCACCGGTTTGCGCGCCGGCGCGCTCGGGACTGCTGTCCGGATCAACGTTCCAACACGTTACTGCCCCTGCTGCTGTTGCTGCTTGGCCTTCTCGGCCGCATCCTTCTGCCGCTGCTCCACATCGGCCTTGTGCTGCAAGGCTTCCTTCTGCTTCCGGTCGTAGCGCGCCGCGTTGTCGGCCCGCTCCTGCGCCTTCTGCGCGGCCTGCTGGTGCGCGTCGTCGAGCTTGCGCTGGAAATCGGCCTGCTTCTGGTCGTAAGCCTGCCGGTTCGCATCGCGCTGCGGGCCTTCTGCGCCGCGCTGCGCCTGCTTCAGCGCGCTTTGCTGCTGCTTGTCGCGATAGGCGGCCGCGTTCGCCGCCTCGTTCGCCGCGCGCTGCGGTGCTTCCGCTGCATTTTGCGCCTGTTTCAGCGCGATTTGCTGATCGCGCTGCTGCGCCCGCACCGCGCGCTCCTCGTCGTCGAGCGCAAGCTGCTCCTGCCGGACGCTCGCGCGCTCCTCGCGCATCTTGTCGCGCGCCTTGTCGAGGCAGTAGTTGACGAAGAACTTGCTGTAGCAATCGTGCTCCGCCACCGCATAACGATAATCGTTTTCGGCCGTGCGTTGATTGAGCACTTTTTGACGGGCATCGAAGTCGGGGGCGGTGCCGTTGGCAACGGGCGCTGACGCGGCGGCAGCCGACGCCTGCGCGTGCGCGCCGGCCGGCCCGAAGGTCAAAGCGGCGGCGAGCGCTGCGCCGAGCGCGACGAGAGGAAAACGGGAGGTTGGCAACGTCGTAGGAAAGCTGCGGGACATGCGTCAAATTCTATCACCCCGCGGATGGACGCTCCGCCATTTATGGCAAAATGCCCCGCTTCACTCACCCGCGGTGTCAGGTTCGGCGGGCCCCGCAGGCCCGCGCCGCGATTTCAGCAGGCAGATCATCCACGACATGACGGAAACCGTAGCACTCAAGATCGTACAGCGCATCGCCACCGAACTGACCGTCCAGCCGCGCCAGGTCGCGGCGGCAGTGCAACTCCTCGACGAAGGCGCGACCGTTCCGTTCATCGCCCGGTACCGCAAGGAAGTGACCGGCAACCTGGACGACACGCAGCTGCGCCAGCTCGAAGAACGCCTGCTGTACCTGCGCGAGCTCGAAGAGCGCCGCGCGTCGATCCTCGCGAGCATCGACGAGCAAGGCAAGCTGACCGACGAGCTGCGCACCGCAATCGACGCGGCCGACAGCAAACAGGTGCTCGAAGACCTTTATCTGCCGTACAAGCCGAAGCGCCGCACGCGCGCGCAGATCGCCCGCGAAGCCGGCCTCGAGCCGCTCGCGCACGCGCTGCTCGGCAATCCGCTGCTCGATCCGCAGACCGAGGCGGCCGCTTATGTCGACGCCGACAAGGGCGTTGCCGACGTGAAGGCCGCGCTCGACGGCGCCCGCGACATTTTGTCCGAGCAATTCGGCGAGACGGCCGAGCTGCTCGGCAAGCTGCGCGACTACCTGCACAACCAGGGCGTCGTGTCGTCGGCCGTCGTCGAAGGCAAGGAGAACGAAGAAGGCGAGAAATTCCGCGACTATTACGACTACGCGGAAACGATCAAGACCGTGCCGTCGCACCGCGCGCTCGCGCTGTTCCGCGGCCGCAACGCAGGTGTGCTGACGGTCAAGCTCGGCCTCGGTGAAGAGCTCGACGCGCAGGTGCCGCATCCGGGCGAAGCAATGATCGCGCGCCATTTCGGGATCGCGAACCAGAACCGGCCGGCCGACAAGTGGCTGTCCGACGTGTGCCGCTGGTGCTGGCGCGTGAAGGTACAGCCGCACATCGAGAACGAACTGCTGACGCAGCTGCGCGAGACCGCCGAAACCGAGGCGATCCGCGTGTTCGCGCGCAACCTGAAGGACCTGCTGCTCGCGGCGCCGGCCGGCCCGAAGGCCGTGATCGGTCTCGACCCCGGCCTGCGCACCGGCGTGAAGGTCGCGGTCGTCGACCGCACCGGCAAGGTGCTCGCGACCGATACGATCTACCCGCACGAGCCGCGCCGCGACTGGGACGGCTCGATCGCGAAGCTCGCGCGCATCGCCGCGCAGACCCAGGCGGAACTGATCAGCATCGGCAACGGCACCGCGTCGCGCGAAACCGACAAGCTCGCGAGCGAGCTGATTGCCAAGCACCCCGAACTGCGCCTGCAGAAGATCGTCGTGTCGGAAGCCGGTGCGTCCGTTTACTCGGCATCCGAACTCGCGGCGAAGGAATTCCCCGAACTCGACGTGTCGCTGCGCGGCGCCGTGTCGATCGCGCGCCGCCTGCAGGACCCGCTCGCGGAACTCGTCAAGATCGAGCCGAAGGCGATCGGCGTCGGCCAGTACCAGCACGACGTCAACCAGCGCGAGCTCGCGCGCTCGCTCGACGCGGTCGTCGAGGATTGCGTGAACGCGGTCGGCGTCGACGCGAACACCGCGTCGGCTGCGCTGCTTGCGCGCGTGTCGGGCCTGAACGCGACGCTCGCGCGCAACATCGTCGACTACCGCGACGCGAACGGCCCGTTCCCGTCGCGCGACCACCTGCGCAAGGTGCCGCGCCTCGGCGACAAGACCTACGAACAGGCAGCCGGCTTCCTGCGCATCAACGGCGGCGAGAATCCGCTCGACCGCTCGTCGGTGCACCCTGAAGCCTATCCGGTCGTCGAACGGATCCTCGCGAAGATCAGCAAGCGCATCGACGACGTGCTCGGCAGCCGCGACGCGCTCGCGGGGCTGTCGCCGACCGAATTCGTCGACGAGCGTTTCGGTCTGCCGACCGTGCGCGACATCCTGTCGGAACTGGAAAAGCCGGGCCGCGACCCGCGTCCGGAATTCAAGACGGCGACGTTCCGCGAAGGCGTCGAGAAGGTGTCGGACCTGGCACCGGGCATGCTCCTCGAGGGCGTCGTGACGAACGTCGCCGCGTTCGGCGCGTTCGTCGACATCGGCGTTCACCAGGACGGCCTCGTGCACGTGTCCGCGATGTCGACCAAGTTCATCAAGGATCCGCACGAAGTCGTGAAGGCCGGCCAGGTGGTCAAGGTCAAGGTGCTCGACGTCGACGTCAAGCGTCAGCGCATTTCGCTGACGATGCGTCTCGACGACGAAGCCGGCCCGGGCGCATCGGCGCGCGGCGGCCAGCAGGATCGCGGCAGCGCCGGCCGTGGCCAGGCGCGAGTGCCCCGCTCGCGCGAACCGGAACCGGCCGGCGCGATGGCCGCCGCGTTCGCGAAACTCAAGCGCTGAGTCTCGCTTCCCGGCTTCACGGCAACAAAAAGCCCGCCTGACGGC